>JAOTUB010000045.1 GCA_029864095.1 Gammaproteobacteria bacterium
CAGGAGTTCGATCAGGGAATAGCCCCGTTCCTCTCGTCCTTTCATCGCGCCGTCTCCACGAAAAAGGGGACATTCCTCATTTAATGTACTGAAACGTTAAATCAGGAATGTCCCCATATTTTCTATACGCTACTCGTCGCCGATGAACTCGCCGGTGACCGAGTCAAAACGCCAGCCGTCCGTGCCGCCACTGGTCAGTCCAAGAAGGCCAGTCGTGACCACCGTTACGGTATTGTTTGGGACGGCACCAAGCGGATTGTCCGGCAGGTCGTCTTTGAGATACGGACCGTACCTGAACGTCGCATCCGTACCGGTGCAAGCTACTCCCGCGGCGTTGGTGTAATTCCTGAGCTGCGCGATAAACGCCGGTTCGCCAACGGCGCCGACAACGTTCGCGGAGCCGGCAGGGCAACCTGCGCCTGTTGAAACGACAGCGCCCGGATAATCCTGATGCTGCTGCCGATACAGGTCAATCGCAGAGCGAATGTTGGCGATATTGGTGTCATAGGCTGACTGGGTTGCATCGTCCGTTGCAGCGGTGAATTGCGGGATAATAATGGCCGCAAGAATCGCCAAAATGATCACGACGATCAACAACTCAACCAGAGTAAAGCCACTCTGGGCTGTATATTTTTCCCGCGAAATCATAGGATTAACTCCGTTAACAAAATATTTTGTCCATTACTGCAATGATATCGACCAAGAGCCCAGATACTGTAGCGATCGGTTCACGTTTTTCGGCATTCCGCAGCCCGACTATCCTAGGACACGGCGTGCGAGAGCTTGAAAATCGGCAGAATCAGGGAGCTTACGAGCACGCCGACGACGACGCCCATGACCAGCAACATAATCGGCTCAGCGAGCTTCGACAGTGTGTCGAGCTTCTTGGTCAGCTGGGTTTCATAATAGTCGGCGATGCGTCCCATGACCGCGCCAAGGTTCCCAGTTTGCTCGCCCGTCGCAATCATGTGTTTTGCGAGGTCCGGCAGGAAGTCGGCTTCGGCAAACCCTGCGGCAACACCGGCGCCCGATTGCACTTTTTCCTCGATCCTCGTGATCAGATCTCTGAACACCGAATTCTTTACGACATCGCGGCACGCATCGAGGCTATCCATGACCGATACGCCGTTAACGAGCGACGTGCTGAGCACCTGTAAGGCCTGCACGAGATAGATCTGAACAAAGATGTCCCGCACGCGCGGAACGTGCAGTTGCAAATGATCAATGTGCGCCCGGCCGCTATCACTTGTAAGCCACTGTCGCAGCACAACGGCGGCGCCGGCAATTCCTGCAAGCAGCAGCCACCAGTATTGCCGCATAAAGTCACTGACTGCCATGAGCGCTTTCGTTGTCACGGGCAGCTGATCATAGATCGATGTGAACATCGACCCGAACTTTGGAAATACGACGACAAGCACGAACACAACCACGGCCAGCGAAAATACAATCAGGAAGGCCGGGTACGTTGCTGCGGAGACGAGCGTGTTGCGAAGCTCCTCGCGCTTCTTATCCATGTTGAGCAATTGCAGCAAGACCTCGTGCATGAATCCACCGGCCTCGCTCGCGCCGATAAGATTGACGTAGGTGGAGGAGAACATGGTGTCGTGCCTCGCAAGCGCGAAACCAAATGACTGGCCTTCACTAACATCCTGAGCTACCTGCTCGACGATGCTGCGCATTTGCGGATTTTCGGTCTGCTTGGCGATCGTTGTCAGTGCGCCATATAGGCTTTCACCTGTCTCCAGCAACAACGCCAGCTGCTCGGAAAAAAACATGCGATCGGTCGTGCCAGGCGCCTTTGAAAACTCGCGGAGGCGAAATCGTTTTCTGCTGTCCGCCTTATTCGCCGAGGTTTCTTTGACCGGGCTTGTCTCGACTTGCAGTGCCATCTTCGCGGCCCTAAATACTCGTCACGCGTGAGACTTCTTCGATCGTCGTGCGCCGCTCGAGTACGCGGGCAAGGCCGTCCGTGAACAGATTGCGAAAGCCGCGGCCGTGGAGGTAATCGCTCAGCTCATCGCGACTCGGACCCGAGATGATCAGCTTTTGCAGGTCCGGGTCGGTTTTCAAGATCTCGTGGATGCCCATGCGGCCTTTGAAGCCGGAGTCGTAGCAGTCGTCGCAGCCTTTGCCGCGCGACAGCTTGACGTCGCCCTGGTCCTGCCAGCCGAACTGCTCGACAATCTCGAGCGGTGCAAGAAAATCAGATTGGCAACTCGGGCAGATTGTCCGCACAAGACGCTGACCCACGACGCCGAGCAGCGCTGAGGACAACAAGTAAGGCTCGACTCCCATGTCGATGAGCCGTGTGACCGCACCGACCGCATCGTTGGTGTGCAAGGTCGAGAGGACGAGATGACCGGTTAGTGCCGCTTGTACCGCGATCTCGGCGGTTTCGCGCTCACGAATCTCGCCAACCATGACGATGTCCGGGTCCTGGCGCAGCACGTGCTTGAGGATCTTGGCGAACGTCAGACCGATGCCGCCACGGACCTCGTTCTGATTGATGATATCGAGTTGGTACTCCACGGGATCTTCGATCGTGACGAGGTTCTTCTCGATGCTTTTGAGGTGATTTAGGGCTGCGTATAGGCTGGTCGTCTTGCCGCTGCCCGTCGGTCCGGTCACGAGAATCAGGCCATGGCTGGAGTCCAGCAACTGCTTGAATATCATGAGGTTCTCGTCACACATGTTAAGCTTGTTGACGTCGAGAATCGCCTGGTTCTTGTCGAGGATACGCAGTACGACCTTCTCACCGTACAGTCCGGGTAAGGAGCTGAAGCGCAGGTCCACCGACCGGCCCTGTGTCTGTACCTGAATGCGCCCGTCCTGCGGCATGCGCCGCTCGGCGATGTCGAGATTCGCCATGACCTTCAGCCGTGATATCAGAGCCGGATGCAGTTCGACGCGCGGCGCCGTAAATTCGTACAACAGGCCGTCGATACGAAAGCGGATGCGCGAGTGCGTGCGAAATGGCTCGAGGTGAATGTCACTTGCGCCGTCGCGAACAGCGCGTTGAATGATCGAATTGACGAGGTTGACGACGGGGCTGCCGGCTGCGACCTCGTCAATCGCAGAATAATCGTCGACCTGCAGATTCTCGACGACGGCGAAGTCCTCGTCGACATCGCCCACCATGTCGAATTGCAGATCGTCAATTTCGACTGACTCGTTGAGGAGCTTGAAAATATCTTCCTTGCGGGCCAATACGGGCCTGATGACACACTGCAGACGCTCAGAAACTTCCTCTAACGTCGGCATATCCTGCGGCTTCGCCGTCGCGAGAAACAAGGAGCTGCGAATGCGGAACAGCGGCATGACGCAAAGACGCCGCGCGACGCTGTGTTCCAGGAGCGATGTTGCCGCCGGGTCGAAAAGTCCGGGCCGTACTCTCACGAACGGCACGCCCAGCTGCTCGCCGAGGGCACGCAGCACATCGTTCTCGGCAACCCAGCCTTTGTCGATGATAATCTGGCCCATACGCTTGCCAAGCCGTTCTTGCAGTTTGAGCGCCTCTTTAATCTTGGCTTCGGTGATCAGATTACGCGCTACCAGGATGTCACCTAATCGTGCACCCGGGCCGAAACTGATTTCGTCGGTTGGCCTGTGATCGCGTTCACCCTCACTATTCAAGAATGTGACGTAGTCCGACAGACCGGTGATTTTCGCGACCTCCGCGACAATGCTGTTATGCCCCGAAATCTTGACCCAGCCACCGAGCTTGATCAGTCGGTCCTGCAGGTCCATGAGGGCGGAGATGGCGAGTCCGTCGATAACCTGTACAGCCGCGAAGTCGATAATCATCTTGATTTCGCCGCTGTCGATGCAGTCATCGATGACAAGCAGCAGGTCCTGCAACGCTTCGTTGCCGGCCAAAGACGATTTAGGCGTTACGTGTGTCGCGACGCCAATGCGTACCCGGGTTATTGGCCCAGCCTTGGAGTCGGCTGGCTCGTTCATGCCGACGCGACGGTGACGTCGCCCTGCAAGCGATTCGCAATCTCGACGAACGGCACGGGCTTACCAATATGGAAACCCTGCACATAGTCAACGCCAATCTTCCGCAGCGTTTCTACCGTCGCCTCGTCGGCTACGTACTCGGCGATCATTGACAAACCCATGGTCCTGCCGATCTGACAAATTGCGTCGACCATGGAACGCGAAATCTTATCGCTGGTTACTTCAAGCACGAAACTGCCGTCGATTTTCAGGTAGTCGACGGGCAGCATCCTGAGATAGCCAAAAGAGCTCAGGCCCGCACCAAAATCGTCGAGTGCAAAGCGACAACCCATATTTTGCAGTGCTCCCATGAAAATGGTTGCTTCGTCGATGTTGGAGATCGCCGCTGTTTCGGTAATCTCGAAGCAGAGGTTGTTGGGTGGAACACCGGTAGCGGCGAGCTCGTCCGCGACAAATGCCAGAAATCCTTTGTTCGTCAACGACTGTCCGGACAGGTTGATACAGAATACCGCCCCGCTGGACGCTATTGATTGCCAGCATGCGCCGAGTTTTTGCAAGGCGTCGTGCACGACCCAGCGGTCCAGTAAAGGCATCAACTGATAGCGTTCAGCTGCGGGCAGAAACAGTGCGGGGGACAATATCTCGCCGTCTTTGTCAAGCATGCGCACAAGAAATTCGAAATGCGGCGGCTGATCCGCATCGACCAGTGGCATCACAGGCTGGCAATGCAGAACAAACTGGTCCTCGCGCAACGCCTCATGAACGCGGCCAACCCATTCGACCTCTTCGCTGCGTCTCACGAGCGCGGTGTTGTCCTGTTCGAACACCTGAATTCTGTCACGACCTCCGTCTTTCGCCGACTTGCAGGCGATCTCTGCGGACGCCATGACGCCTACGATTCCTTCTGATTCAGGGTTTATCGTCGCGACACCGATACTCGCTGATACATCCAGTTGACGATTGGCCGATACGACCGTCAATTCATGCAGCGCAGCGCGGATTTTGTCCGCGATGTTATGACCCTGATTCACATCGCAATTGCATAGCAACACTGCAAATTCGTCGCCGCCGAGACGGGCCAAATAGTCGCTGTCCCTGAGCTTGGCGCGCAATAATTTGGCTACGCGCCGTATCAGGGCGTCGCCTTCCTGATGTCCCATCAGATCATTGACTACATGCAGCTGATCGATATTGATGTGCAACAGACAGTGCTGCGTGTTCTTGGCGCGCGCGGTTGCAAGCGCTGCAACCAGAGAGGGCTCGAATCCGCTGCGATTCATCAGTCCGGTCAGTGAGTCATGGTGCGTGTGGATAATCCGCGATGCTTTCTTGGCCATGACCTCGAGAAGATTACGATCGCCATTGGAAAAAGTGTGCTTGCGTTTGTGGACGACAACGGCGATCAGGCCTATGGCCGTGCCATGGTTGTCGACTATAGGGCTGGCGAGCACGTTTTCTTCGCGCCCTGCGAATAATCGCTGGCGCTCGACGTCATCCGATTCATTGAGAACTACGCCCTGAATCTGGGACTCGACCCGATCGTAAATTTTCCCGCTCAGGAGTTCGAGCAGGGCCTCGGCGTTCACAGGCGCATGGCTGGCGTTGACGCTATGCAGGACAAGGTTACGGTCTCGGCATACGAGTGCTGCAAGGCCAACGTCAAGATAATCCGCGCAGTTGTTCACGAGGCGGACCAGCGCTTCCTGGCCCTCCTCAAGGTATACGACCTGATCCTGCGTCGAGTAAACGAGGTTCAGTTCCTCATAACGTTCGGTCAGTTCCACGGCGAGCTGATTGCATTCCAGCTGCAGCTCGAGTTCCTCCTGGAGAAATGCCAATGCGTCGAGGAACGCACGCCGCAACGAATCGGGCGCGGTCGACATCGGCACGCTGGGTTGCGTATGGTAACCGGCGATCAGATAGCCAAGCTTGCTAAATTGCCGTGACTGCACCGTTGCGCGAAACTCCATTTGCCCGTCCGGCAGTTGCCGACGCTCGACGCCCGGGCCGAAGTCTGACCAGTCGACAACAGGTTTGTCGTCGGTCGCGGCTTCGGGGTCACGCTCGTCGGCCGCTGTGGCGCAGAGCTGCCAGATCAGCTTGTGATGCAGGTCGCGAATTTCGAGCCTGTCGGCGCCCGGGAAAATGCGCGGCAGCAGCCGCTCATACTTGGTCATCGATAATGACTGCAAGAGACTCTTCTTCATCTCAGGTCCCGGTTTGATGCTCGGCACCATTCAGTGCGCTGTTGACGATCGACACCAGGCGTCGAATGCTGACCGGCTTTTCCATGAACGACAGGTTTTTGATTGCGCTTGTCCATTCGCGGTGTTCGAGCTCGGTCCTGGAGGTAAGGACGACGATTGGGAAGGACCTGTCCGGAAACTGCTTCTCGATAGCCAAACAAAGTTCCTTGCCACTCATGCGCGGCATATCGATATCCGTCACCAGGAAGTCCGGCGGCAGGTCGCATAATTTCAGGAGACACTCCGAGCCATTGCTGGCGGAATCGACCTCGTAACCGGCCTCTTCAAAACCGAGCCGCAGGACGCGTATGACTGGCGGCTGGTCATCGACTATAAGAATTCGTTTCATTGCTATATCGCCTGCTTAACCGCAGTCGTCTCCTTCCATAGATTGATGATGAATTCGGCGCCCTCCGCCCGCTCGTGATTGAGCGACAGGGATCCATGGTGCAGCTCGATAATCTGCTTCGTCAGTGCGAGGCCGAGACCGTGTCCGCTGATCGACCGCACACGATCGTCAGTTGATCTATAGAACTTGTCGAAAATCTTGGCTGCTTCGTCTTCGCTAACCCCGATACCGGTGTCGGCGACCCGAATCTGCACCGCGTCTTCCGTCTCCTCGATAGTCAGCCGAACCTCGCCGCCGTCACAGTTATACTTGACTGCGTTGCTCAGGAGATTAGTGATTGCGATGCGAATGAGATCCTTGTCGACGAGCACGGGGCTCATTTCTTTCGGCGCATCAAATTTGAACACGTAGTCTTTGTCAGACGCGGAGTGTCTTGCTTCCTCAAATGCCGCACTGGCAACGTCGCGCAGTTTCACGATGCTGCGGTCCGGGGTCAGGCTGCCGTTCTCGATCTGAGTCATGTTAAGAAGGCCGGTGATCAGGGTGCTGAGCCGGTCAACCTCGTCCGCGATGACGTTCGCCGCTTCGATGCGGAACTCTTCCGTCTTGCCGGCTTCGCCAAGCAGTGATTCGCTGTACATCGCCAGCACGTTAAGCGGCGACTTGAGTTCGTGCGAGAGATGGGCAACAAAGTCGCCTCGTGCCTGGCGCGCGAGCGCTTCTTGCGTTTCGTCGCGAAAAATAATCAGCGTGCCCATCGCCGACGATGGCTTGTTCGGCGCGAATAGCGGATAGGTCTTCGTAACGATCGACTGCTGCCCTACGGTATTGAGATTGAAGCGAATCGTGTCAGTGAAACTGCGCCCCTTGCCGTCTGACCTGTGTTTGGCCAGCAGCTGGAGAATATCCGGATTGTCACACCACTCCTGCGGCGACTGCGCGAGTATCACCTCGGGTGAAACGCCAAATAGCGCAGCGAGCTTCTGATTGGCGAACGTGATTGTGCCGCTTTCATCAAGGATAAGAACGGCCTCGGGCAACGTCTCAAGAACCGTTTCGACACGGTTCTTGCGATACGTCAGGAGCTTGGTGGACGTTATCAGTCGTTTTTGATTCTGTTCCAGCCCTTCGATACGTGATCCGGCCAGTTGGACGAATCGATTAAAGCGCTGCATGAAATCGCCGAGTTCGCCGGTTGCCGCGATTTCAACCTGACGATAGTTTTCTCCGTCGATCAAGCGGTTGATCTCGTTGCTCGCTTCACGGATCGGTCGAATCTCGCGCCGCAAAAGAAAGTAAAACAGCGGGACCAACAGAAAGACAGGTAGTGAGACTGCCGCGAAAAATGGCAGCTGACTCATGTCCAGGCCAAATGCTGGATACCGGTAGCCCAATCGAACGAAGCCCTGCAGGTCGCCGGCGGCGAGTAGCGGGGCATGGAATTCGATGATCTTGCGACCGTCGGGGGGCAGCTCGAGTTGGGCCTCACCCAGCCAGGCTGACGGCTCGGACGGAACGTCGACCGCCGGGACGATAAGCCCGCTCGCCACTACTTCGTTAACGCTGCGCCCGGTGCGATCAACGATGCTGACATAAGCAAAATCGTTATCCTCGGCGCCGTGTCGCAGCACCTGCAAGAATCCCTGCTGTTCACCGCCAAAAACGAGCTGATCGTATGGCACGCCGGACAGGGCGCGCACGAGGCTAACGCCCTGGCCGCGTATGTCGTCCAGGCGATCTGAATGCTGGTATTGAAACACCATGTAGGCAATCGCCGCGATTGCCGACAAAGAGGCGAGGACAATGACGAGCCCGATCCGGTCTGCTTTCAACAATGGCTTTCTCGCACCGTTACCCAAGAAAGTACGTGGCCTTGTGCCCGTCAGGGGCAAAAAGCCATTCGCACCTGTTTAATATCGACATAAAGCGCCCTTTCTTTAGGGCTTGCCGCTGGTCTGGGCCGAATCTTGCCCGGCGCGCGACGTCACCCGACGAGACGGAGTGGGGCCCTGCAAAGCCCGAGTTGCCGGTCCGAGCCTTCCCGGGCCCCTCAACTTTCTGCGGCAGTCGCCGATAACGTCCTTGGATTGTTGCGAATTCGCAGGGGCTGCCCAATCGCGGGGGAGCCCTGTGCGTCCGATGCGCGTCAGAAAATTGGGCCCTTATGTCACTCAGCAAGAAAACATTGGCGCTGTTCCTGGTACTCGGTATCAGCTTTTGTCTGGGCAGCTATTCGGTCCTGAAGCTGACGATTTTTCCGGCATTCGAGGAATTCGAGCGCAAATCTTCCGAAGAAGCTCTGCTGAGAGTCTCTCGTATGCTCGAGTCAGATCTGCATGCGCTCGAGATCATGAACATGGAGTACTCCCTTTGGGATCACACCTATGAATATGTGAACGGAAGACGGCCCGAATATGCCGATGAGAATCTCGACCCTGCCTACTGGCACAGCGTCAACATCAACCTTATGGCGATCTTCGACGCGCAGGGGAATAAACTGTATTCATGGATCGGTGATCCGATAGATGGAACAGACTTATCGATACAAGACGAGATATTGTCCTTTTTTGAACCAGGTCATCCGTTGATTTCGCATCAGACTGCCAACGATTCCCTCAAGGGACTGATCAGTATGCGCAGCGGTCTCATGCAGGTTGTTTCCTACCCGATACTTACGAGTGAGGCAGAAGGGCCGATCGGCGGAAGTCTGATAGTTGGCCAACACTTAACCCCTGCGCGCGTGCACGATTTCGGAGAGCGTGCTACAGCGAAAGTGTCTTTGGTCCAAATAAATGCGGTGGACACGCCGGCGCGGGTGTCAGCTTTGGCCGACGAACTGTCAAACTCTGACAAGCCCACGCATATTGAAACTGACGATGATTCGGTGCGTGGTTATCAAGTTCTTACCGACATAACTGGCGGACCTGTTGCCATTCTCGAAGTGAGCGGGCAGCGAAATATTTCGCAGATTGGCGCGCAGTCGATCCGGACGACAATGATCGCACTGGCGGTAGCCAGTGCTGTCTTTCTCTTAGCGGCGCTGTTGTTCCTGCAAAGGCTAGTTACCGCGCCCTTGGCGAAACTGACTAATCAAATACTCGATATTCAGCAGTCGGGTGACCTGCGCATAGATGTCGGCACCAATCGTACTGATGAAGTTGGTGTCCTTGCGACGGAATTCGGCGAACTGACCCGGAAATTGGGAGAAGTGCAAACGGACCTGGAGGCGGCGCGCGACGAAGCGCTGGCGATGTCACGGGCCAAGAGCGACTTCCTCGCGCGAATGAGCCACGAGATTCGAACGCCGATGAACGGTGTGCTGGGGATGACGGAGTTGCTGCGAGATACGCCGCTCGATGACAGACAGCAGCGGTTTGCCAAAACCATATATGAGTCCGGCGAATCGCTGCTGCTCATCATTAACGACATTCTGGATATATCCAAGATTGAAGCGGGCAAGATCAAGTTGGATATCGCGCCCTTGAATTTGCAGCACATGATCGAGGAGTGCCTTGATTTGCTGGCCGAGTCTGCCCACAGCAAAGGACTCGAACTCGTCTGCGCTGTTGCGGCTGATACCAACGTTTGCGTCAGGGGTGATCCGGTCAGGCTGCGCCAAGTCCTGATGAACCTAATTGGTAACGCGGTGAAATTTACCGATAAAGGCGAAGTCATAGTGCGGACGAGGGCGGCGCGCAGCTCGACTGGAGCAGCGAATTACCGGTTTGAGGTTGAAGATACCGGCGTTGGCATTAGCCCCGAAAACGCGGAATTAATTTTCGAGCCGTTTACTCAGGAAGACGACTCGAACACGCGCCGGTACGGTGGCACGGGCCTGGGACTGTCAATCAGCAAGCAACTGGTCGAATTGATGGGTGGAGAAATAGGTGTAAGAAGTACACCTGGAAGAGGCTGCACTTTCTGGTTCACAGCGGAACTGGCAGAGGATCAGGTACCTGCAACGCATCCACAGGCTAATTTACTTACCGGAAAAGCAGCATTCGTCGTTGACGACAATGCGACAAACCAGGAGATATTGCGACACCAGCTTGAAAGCTGGGGTGTGCGAGTGGAAGTCGCCGGTTCGGGCGCTGAAGCCCTGGGTATCCTGAAAAGTGGTGCTAAAAACGGTACGCAGTTCGACATCATGTTGCTGGATATGGCAATGCCGGGAATGGACGGGTTGCAGCTTGCACACGCCATCAGGCAAGAGGCTGAATACCAGCGTACTCCGCTTGTCATGCTTAGTTCAATTCCTCGAGCAAATATCGATCATGAACAGAGCACGACTGATCCGGATGACTGGCTGGCAAAGCCGGTGCGCCAGGCCCAGTTGTACGATACGTTGTTGTCACTATTGAGCAAGACTGCTGTGGACCAGGGCGTTGACAACACGGGCCATACATTAGAAGAGATTGCTTCCAATCACGCAGGCAACGGCCTGCGAGTTCTGCTGGTCGACGATAATGAGGTCAACCTCGCCGTTGCCAGGGAAATGCTGGGCGCCATGGGCCATCAAGTCACGGTGGCAAGAAATGGGCAAGAGGCCGTGGCCGCGTATAAGGACCACGGATTTGATGTAGTCCTGATGGATTGTCGTATGCCTGAGATGGATGGCTTTCAAGCAACCCAAGCCATTCGTGACTGGGAGGCCGAGCATGACCGAAACTGGAAACCGATCATCGCGCTGACCGCACATGCACTACAGGGCGACCGACAGCGTTGTCTTAGCGCAGGCATGAGCGACTATTTGAGCAAGCCGTATACAAAGCAGCAATTGAGTTCCGTAATCAGTGCGAACACACGACTCGAAACATCCAAAATCGTCGATAATGATAATGGCGTATTGCAACTGCCTTCGGCAGCTGTTGCGGCCGTCAGGCCGAACGCTAAAAAACGAATTCTCGTTGTCGAGGACAATGACGTTAACCAACAGGTTACTCGGGCAATGCTGAAGAGCCTTGGCTATGAGTCGACGACCGTCAGCGATGGCGACCAGGCGCTCGATGCAGTGGCGCGCGATCAATTTGATCTGATTCTAATGGATTGCCATATGCCGGTGCGAAGTGGTTATGACACGACGAAAGAGATTCGTCGGCGTGAACAACAATCGTCACGATTGAGGCGAATACCGATCGTAGCGCTCACTGCGGATTTCCTGGAGAGTAATCGCCAGAAATGTATCCATTCCGGGATGGATGACTATCTCAACAAGCCGGTTACGCAGGGGCAATTGCGAGTCATTCTGAATCGGTGGTTGGCCGACGAAGAGGCCGAAAGCCCGGCAGCATTGGTTCTTGATTCCGACGGGTTCAGTGCGTTGGGCGATTCCACAGTCCTGGCGAGTATCGATCAGCACGCGCTGCATGAGATCCGCCAACTGGACGCGTCATCAGGCGCGGTTGTGCTGCGCGAGATAGTAGTCTCCTATTGCGCAAGCTCGACCAAGCTGATGCTGCAATTGAGATCGGCGGTCGCTGATAACAACTCACAGCTTGTCGCGCAGTTGGCGCATTCACTGAAAGGTGCGAGCGGCCAGCTGGGCGCTACCTTGCTCGCCTCTCTCTGTGCGGACATGATTGTCAGTGCCGCGCAGAATGATATGGGGAAACTGGAAGCTCAGTTTGAAAGGGTGGCGGTAGAACACTGTGCCGTGCTGGCAGGCCTGGAGAAGGCGCTACAGAACATGGCTGCCTGACAAGAGCAGGCCTGCCTGCCGCGGGCCGACATGGTCTGTCTCCTGCAGGCTGGCCAATTCAGGTGGACATGCTGTGCCTAAGATAACCAGTGGAAGAATGGTGGGCCCGCCAGGACTCGAACCTGGGACCAAGGGATTCACTCTATCCAATCATTTCTGAATGGAGCGGACTATCTCATCACCCTCAACCGAATTGTTAGGGGCGGGACGCTCTAGCCTGTCATTAAGAACACTGAAGTTCCCAGGTAGTCTCTGCACCTTCCAGCGGTGTACCGCTGGCTTGGCTCAGGATTGCCATCAGCCGAACTGCTAAGGTTTCCCTGAATTCATCCCGTTCATTTCATGCCTTTCGGCACAAACGCACCTTTTTGATGAGTCCCCTGCTCTAACCAACTGAGCTACAGGCCCACTGTGTGGCAGCGGCATTCTAACAGAATACCCGTAAAGATTAGTCTTCTATGAGGAAGCTGCGCAACTGATCCGAGCGCGTCGGATGACGCAGCTTGCGCAGCGCTTTCGCTTCGATCTGACGAATACGTTCGCGGGTGACATCGAATTGCTTGCCGACTTCTTCGAGCGTGTGATCGGTATTCATATCGATACCGAAACGCATGCGCAGGACTTTGGCCTCACGCGGCGTCAGGCCTGCGAGCACGTTATGCGTCGTTTCCTTGAGTCCCGACGATGTAGCCGACTCGACCGGCGAATGCACGGTCTGGTCCTCGATGAAATCGCCGAGATGTGAATCCTCGTCGTCGCCGATGGGCGTCTCCATCGAGATCGGCTCTTTCGCAATTTTCAGCACCTTGCGAACCTTGTCCTCGGGCATGTCCATGCGCTCGGCCAGTTCGTCCGGCAGCGGCTCACGGCCCATCTCCTGCAGCATCTGCCGCGAGATACGGTTGAGCTTGTTAATCGTCTCGATCATGTGCACCGGAATGCGAATGGTGCGCGCCTGGTCGGCGATCGAGCGCGTGATTGCCTGGCGAATCCACCAGGTCGCGTACGTCGAGAATTTGTAGCCACGACGGTACTCGAATTTGTCGACCGCTTTCATCAGGCCGATGTTGCCTTCCTGAATCAGGTCGAGGAACTGCAGGCCGCGATTTGTGTACTTTTTCGCGATCGAGATGACCAGACGCAGGTTGGCCTCGACCATCTCTTTCTTGGCACGGCGAGCCTTCGCTTCGCCAATCGACATCTGCCGGTTGATTTCCTTGATTTCCGAAATCTTGAGGCGGGTCGCTTCCTCGACCCCAATCAGCTTGCGCTGCGCGCGCAGGACGTCGTCCTTGAGCTTGGCCAGGGTCGACGAGTGTTTGCGCTTGGCGCGAATGTGCTTGTCGATCCAGGCGAGATCCGTCTCGCTTTTGGGAAAGCTCGACAGAAAGTCCTTGCGCGGCATGCCTGCATCGCGCACGCAGATCTTCATGATCAGTCGTTCCTGGCTACGGATAATCCCGACGATACCGCGCAGGTTTCGAACCAAAAGGTCGAACAGCTTCGGCGCCAGCTTGATTTCCATTAGTTGATTAGCGTTGTCTGCCTGCGCTTTAACGGTTTTCTTGTCTTTGAGACCGTACTTCTCGATATTGGTCAGCGTGCGTTTATGCAGTCGACGGATGACTTTGACGCGAGCTTGAACCTCCTCCGGATCGGGTCCTGTATCGATGACTTCGTCTTCGTCGTCATCTGTTTTCGGCGCAGGGGGCTTGATCTCGTCAGGCTCGTTCGGATCGATAAACCCGACCACGAAATCCTGCATGCGCGTTTCTTCGGCCGCGACCGCGTCGGCCACAAGGAGCAGCCTGTCGATCGTGGGCGGGAAATGGGCCATGTGGTACTTGACCTGATTAAGGCCATCTTCGATTCGCTTGGCGATCTCGATCTCGCCTTGACGCGTCAGCAGTTCAACCGTACCCATTTCACGCATATACATGCGCACAGGGTCGGTTGTTCGCCCGAACTCGGCATCGACGCTGGCAAGCGCCGCTTCGGCTTCTTCTGCGGCATCGTCATCGTTGGATACCGCGGCGTCCGACAACAGGATCGACTCGGCGTCCGGCGCCTTTTCATGCACGGTGATGCCCATGTCATTGATCATGTTGACGATGTCTTCGATCTGTTCCGGGTCGACAATGTCGTTCGGCAGGTGATCATTGACCTCTGCATAGGTCAAAAAACCCTGTTCTTTGCCTCGGGCAATCAGATCCTTAAGCTGTTGGGCTTGTTTACTGCCGCCAATTGCGGCGCGTTTCTCGCTCAAGACGGAACGACCTCCATGTAAAAGATGCAAACAGAAAATTGTACTATTTTGACAGAGTCCAGACCAGAAATATCCCCCGAATCCAAATGTCTAGTGCAGTTGCCTGAGTTCGCTTTTTTCGTCATCGGATAATGAGCTAAGTCTCTGTTTTTCAATTAAAAAATCTATACGTTCCCGGCGGCCTGCAAGCGCCAGCTGGTCCAGGCAGGCTTCGAGCTCCGCAGCAGGGTCAAAATCCTCTTCGTGCGGCACTTCATTCGCGGCGAGCTTGCCGAGATGGCGGCCTTTATCGTCGTGTCGCCAGCGCTCCAGAAGTCCCGCTGTGGTGATATTGGGTTCTTTCTGTACCGTTTCAATCAGGTCGCGCAAAAGGTCAACGCCCGGGCGGCTAACGTCAGCCAGCTTCTCGATGTCCAGCTTGTCACCGGCCATCGGGTGATTGAGCAGCAGTGTGATCGCACGCCGCACGACAGATGGTCGGCCCGCCTTGAGCGTGCCGCGGCGCCGAGCTGACCGCCTGGTCTGGCCCGAATATTGATTGCCGGTATCCGCGGGTTGACCGAGCATCTTTTCGAGCCGTGTTGCCGGCAGGCCGACGGTGTCAGCCAGGCTGTCAACAAGAAGTTCGCGATAAACGCCCTGTGGGATTTTTCGAACCAGCGGTTTTGCGAGTTCTGCGAGTCGCGCTTTTCCGTCGACCGTTGTCATGTCCACCTGGCCTGCAAGTTCGCCGATCAAGAAGTCCGACAGCGCCACGCCATTGTCGAGTGCCTTTAGAAAGGCGTCCGACCCGAGCGCGTTAACAAAGGAATCTGGATCATGTCCTTCCGGAAGAAACACGAATCGTATCTGCCGGCCTTCGCGAACCTGTGGCAACGCATTCTCTAGCGCACGCCAGGCCGCGGCCCGACCCGCGCGATCACCGTCAAAGCTGAAAATCACGCTGTCGGTGAGTCTGAAGAGACTATTCAGGTGATCGGGTGTCGTTGCAGTGCCCAGCGTCGCGACCGAAAAGTCGATACCGTGTCGCGCGAGCCCAACGACGTCCATGTAACCCTCAACCACAGCAAGCCGATCGATTTGCCGCAGAGCCTGGCGTGCCTCATAAAGGCCATAGAGTTCGCGGCCCTTGTGAAACAGCACCGTCTCGGGTGAATTCAGATACTTTGGTTCCCCGTCGCCGAGGGCGCGTCCGCCGAAGCCGATCGTCCGGCCACGCGCATCCCGAATCGGAAACATGATGCGATCGCGAAAGCGGTCGTAATGCTTGCCGTTGTCCTTGCGGATGACGAGACCCGTCGCCAGCAAGCGCTCGGCGGCTTCCGGGGTCTTGCCGAACTTGTCGAGGACGTCACTCCAGCTGTCCGGCGCGTAGCCGATGCCAAAGCGTTTTGCCGTTGCGCCGTCGATGCCGCGTTTCTTGAGGTAATCAACGGCTTCGGAATGATCACGCAGGCCGTTTTGCCAATGTTGCTCGATGCTGCTCAGCAGTGAGAAAAGTTCATCGTAACGCCGTGCCGGACGGTCGCTCTCGTCCCGAGGAACGTCGACGCCCATCAGGCCCGCGAGACTTTCGATCGCCTCGACGAAGCTCATGTGTTCGTATTCCATGAGGAATCCGATCGCCGTGCCATGGGCGCCACAGCCGAAGCAATGATAGAAGCCTTTGCCGGGACTTACGGTGAACGAGGGCGTCTTCTCATCGTGAAACGGGCAGCAGGCCTTGAACTCACGACCGGCTTTCTTGAGCTGAATGCGCTTGCCAATAACTTCGACGACGTCCGCGCGGGCGATCAGATCGTTAATGAAATCCTGAGGAATCAGTCCGGCCATATTGATTTAAACGGCAGCTCCGAAGCAGCGGGTCTTTCGTTATTGTTGTTGTCACGACTAGCATAGTCGACCCGGCGCATTGCGCCAGTCAAGCGCAGTGATTAGCCGAGCCGCGCTTTTACCTTGGCACCGACAACGCCCATATCGGCGCGGCCGGCAGCCCTGGATTTGATCTGACCCATGACCTTGCCCATGTCACGAATACTCTCGGCACCCGTTGAGCTGATAGCCTCATCGATCATTGTCTCGAGCTCGGCTTCGCTGAGCTGTTCCGGCAGGTAATTGTCCAGAACGTCAATCTCGGCCAGCTCGATGTTGGCCAAATCTTCCCGGCCGCCTTTTTGAAACTGCTCCACCGAATCCCGGCGCTGCTTGACCATCTTGTCGAGAACCGACAATACGGCCGCATCGTCAAGTTCGATACGCTTGTCGACCTCGACTTGCTTTATCGCAGCCATGATCAGGCGCACCACTTTGAGCCGGTCTTTATCACCGGCTTTCATGGCGGACTTCATGTCCTCTGTAATTTTGGCTTTCAGTGACATGGGCACACTCCGCGGACACGGAGCAGAAGCGCTTGGCCTAATAGAGGCGCTTGCGCTTGGAGTCTTCACGCGAGAGGCGCTTGAGATGCCGTTTGACCGCAGCGGCTTTCTTACGCTTGCGCTCCTGCGTCGGCTTCTCGTAGTACTCCCGGCGGCGCAATTCCGTCAGGATTCCAGCCTTCTCACACGCACGTTTGAAACGCCGCAAGGCGGAGTCGAAATACTCATTCTCTTTTACGCGAACACTCGGCATACGAATCAGGATCTTCTATTCACACATAAATAAACCCGGCCGGGGCCGGGACTCAGCCGCGCATTATAACGGCAGATTCAGGGTAATTCCAAGCCCACAAATGGGGACATTCCTGATTTAACGCGTTAAATCAGGAATGTCCCCATTTGATCTGCAGTATTATCCGGCGCAAATGAACGTCCTGGGAATCGAAACGAGCTGTGACGAGACGGGCGTGGCGGTCTACAGCACCGAGCGCGGGCTCGTTGCCGATGCGCTCCACAGCCAGGTCGATCTGCACGCCATGTATGGCGGGGTCGTGCCCGAGATCGCATCGCGCGACCATATTCGGTGTCTTCTGCCTCTTGTGGAGCAGGTGCTGGGCGACGCCGGTATCGACCGGCCGGACGCCATTGCGTACACGGCCGGTCCGGGGCTTGTCGGCGCGCTGATGGTGGGCAGCGGGCTGGCGAATGGCCTGGGGCTGGCCTGGGGCTGTCCGGTCGTTCCGGTGCACCACATGGAGGGGCACCTGCTCGCTCCGATGCTCGAGGACGATCCACCGCAGTATCCGTTCCTCGCGCTGCTCGTGTCGGGCGGCCATTCGATGCTGATTCGGGTAGGGGGCCTCGGCGACTACCACGTGCTCGGGACGACCCTCGATGATGCGGTAGGCGAGGCGTTCGACAAGACCGCCATTCTGCTGGGCCTCGGCTACCCGGGCGGGCCTGCACTCGCTGCGCTTGCCGAGGAGGGTGACGATGCGGCTTTCGCCTTGCCACGGCCGATGCTGAACCGCCCGGGACTCGACTTCAGCTTTAGTGGTCTGAAGACGGCCGTGATGCTGCTGGTACGCAAGGCCAAGGACGAGGGCAGCCTTGCCGAGCGACGGGCCGATATCGCTGCCTCGTTTCAGCGCGCCGCGGTCGATACGCTCGTCGGCCGCGCACTGCAGGCTGCCAAGCGCGAAGACCTGGAACGGATCGTGGTCGCCGGCGGCGTGGGCGCGAACAAGCTGCTCCGCAAGGAAATTGCTGAACGCTTCGACGGTCAGGTCTATTACCCTCGAATGGCCTACTGCACCGACAACGGCGCGATGATCGCCGTGGCGGGTGCGCTACGACTCGCTGACGCCCATCAAGTTGCTGAAATTCGAGCTCAAGCACGCTGGTCGCTTGATACGCTGTCACCTCCAGGCAACTGAATCGAGAAGCAAGATAGAGGCCGTATGGACATTATTTTTTTGCATGATCTGAGAGTAGAGACGGTTATCGGTATCTGGGAATGGGAGCGCAAGATTCGCCAGACGGTTGCGATCGACCTCGACATGTCAGCCGACATTCGCAGGGCGGCCGCGAGCGATAGTGTAGATGACACACTCAACTACAAACTGGTCGCCAAACGCATACAACAGTTCGTTGCCGATTCCAGTTTTCAGCTCGTCGAAACGCTGGCGGAAAAGATCGCAGAGATCGTTCTGGCCGAATTCGACGTTGCCTGGGTTCGCGTGCGGGTTAACAAACCCGGCGCAATACGCGGCGCACGCGACGTCGGTATCTTGATCGAACGCGGTGTGCCGCCTGTCGCGAGCTAAGTAGCGTGGCCAAAGTCTATCTGGGTCTCGGCAGCAATATCAATGCCGAGGAAAATCTACGACGCGGCATACGCGAGCTACGCCGACGATACGGTCAACTCGACGTATCCAGTGTCTACCGCAGTGCCGCGGTCGGCTTTGAAGGCGATGACTTTTTGAATCTGGTCGTCGGTCTGGATACGGACGAGACGCCGCTCGACATCAATGGGCAAATCGAGGCGATCCATCGCATCGTGGGGCGGCAACGCGGAGAAGAGCGGTTCTCATCGCGAGCGCTCGACATCGACCTGTTGCTCTATGACGATCTGATTCTGCACGAGCCGCCGCTGCGCCTGCCGAGGACAGATGTCCTCGACTACAGTTTCGTCTTGCGCCCGCTTGCGGAGCTGGCGCCGGATCTCACGCATCCGGAGACGGGCCGCACATTGGCAGAACACTGGCAGGCGTTTGACGAACGAAGTCAGCCTTTGACGCCCGTGAGGGTTATTTTGTAAAAAGTGCGAGCAAAAGGGCGGTTTTCGCGGTCGAATAATGGGAACCAGGGCCGCGCTGTACGACCCTGGAGTCCGCTACCATTTGCACTATTGACCGTCGGCCACGCTCGCCGCAGGAGAAAACATGCGCAACGTGCTCGTTATGCTGATGTCCGCCTTAATCGTGGTTGCGTGCTCTTCCGGCAGCGACGGGGGTGGGCAGTCCGGCAACGTCGAATGCTCGAATCGGGGGCAGAAAGACTTTGTGCTGCTGGCGATGCAGGAGTGGTATCTCTGGAACGACCTGCTGCCGAATAATGTCGACGTGCGCGACTTTGCGTCGCCCGAGGAATTGCTTGCATATTTGAAGACATTCAGTCCTCTCGACAGCAGCGGACAGCCCATCGACGCGGCAAGAAACTTCAGCTTCATCGGCTCAGCTTCAGCCGATGCGCAGTTCTTCGGAGAGGGCAAGTTCGAGGGTTTTGGCTTCGGTTGGGAGCAGTTGGCGGCCGGCGACTATCGCGTGACGCGCGTTTTCGGCGGCAGTCCGGCGGCGAACGGCGGGCTGGCGCGGGGGCAACGGTTCCTCGAGCTCGGCGGACGCACGATTGCCGAGATCGAGGCCGCCGAAGGCTTTAGTGCAGCGTTCGACACGACGCCGCTCGACTTCACGATGCGCGAGACGAATGGCGATGAGTTTACGGTGTCGATCGCGAAAGATATCGTGACGATCGACCCGATACCACAGTGGCGTGTCATTGACGCTGGCGGCGGCCGCATGGTGGGCTACCTGGAGTTTGCGACGTTCATCAGCACGGCCGACCCGGTGTTCGACACGGTATTCGCGGCATTCAACGCGAACGGTGTCAACGACGTGATTATCGACCTGCGCTACAACGGTGGGGGGCTCGTTAGCACGGCGAACTTGCTCGGCGATTACCTCGGCGGTGACGTCGCCGAAAATCTCGTGTTTTCGAAGACCAACTTCAACGCCGATCGCGCTGCCGCCAACAACTCCATCGAGTTTTTCGATCGCCTTGCAAACTCGGTGAGTTTGTCACGCCTCGTCGTCATCGCAACTCAGCGTACGGCGTCGGGCAGCGAGAACGTCACTAATGGCATGGATCCTCACGTCGAGGTGGTCATCGTCGGCGACCGGACCTTTGGCAAACCGGTCGGCCAGGTAGGTTTCGAATTCTGCGAGAAGATTCTGCGGCCGGTGGGCTTCCAGATCTTCAATGCCGATGATTTTGGCGATTATTTCGACGGCTTGCCTGCCGATTGTGCTGCGGCTGACGATCTGAATATTCCGGTCGGTGATGCGACCGACCCGAACATGGTTGCGGCGCTAGGCTATCTCGACACCGGCGCGTGCCCGGTTGCCGCTGCGCCAGGCGGCCTGCAGAAACCGGCATTCGCCGAGCCCTATGCGCGGCCGGACCGGCACGGCCCGCCGTGGCGCGAGTTCGCCGGCGCGTATTGATTACCAGCCGATGCTGCGGCCGCCATCGACCGCAATGATCTGTCCGGTTACGTAAGCCGCGTCCCTGACAAGGAACAGGACGGCGCCGGCAATGTCGCTCGGATCGCCGGCGCGTTCGAGCGGGATCTGTTTGAGAATGGACTCCTTGGCCGCGTCGTCGAGATCATTCTCCGGCCAAAGTATCGCGCCGGGCGAGACACCATTCACGCGTATCTCCGGGGCGAGGTCCTTTGCAAGTGAGCGCGTCACCATGGCCAGCGCTGCCTTGGCCGAACCGTAAACAGTGTGATTGCGGAGCGGTCGCTGCGCGTGGATATCTAGGATATTGACGATCGCGCCGTGAGCCTTGCGCAGTTCAGTCAATGCCGCCTGCGACAGGAACAACGGCGCTTTGACGTTGCTTCCCACCAGGTCATCCCATTGCGCCTCCGTGATATTCCCTGGCGGCGTTGCGTAAAAGCTCGACGCATTGTTAACGAGAATGTCGAGCTGGCCACGCCAGCGCACGACCTCTTCGATCAGCGCGGGCAGAGCCGGCGTATCGATGAGATCGGCCTTGAATGCCGCGGCCGAGTTGGCCCGTTGCGCATTCAATTTTGCAACGAGCGCTGCCGCTTCATCTGCAGATCCGCGATAATGGATCGCGACGTCCGCACCGCTATGATGTAGTCGGGTGGCGATCGCAGCGCCGATTCGTCGTGCCGCGCCGGTGACCAGTGCCACC
>JAOTUB010000185.1 GCA_029864095.1 Gammaproteobacteria bacterium
CGAGGCGCTCATTGGCGGCGACGCATTGCCCGGCAAGTGCACGGTGTCGAGCAACGATGATCGTGCGGCGATCGCGGCGTATCTTGGCGTCGATGTCGGCGCGGAGGAGGCCCGGGTGGCGAGGCTAGCGTGTGCCGGCGGTACGAATGTCGCGCGCAACCACGCGCGGTACACCGGGCATCAGACGTGCCGCTCAGCCGCAATGGTGGCTGGTGGTGGCAAAGGCTGTTTCTGGGGTTGCCTGGGATTGGGCGACTGCGAGCGCATCTGTGATTTTGACGCGATCACGATGGACAGGCATGCCTTGCCCGTCGTGAACGAAGAGCTGTGTACTGCCTGTAACGACTGTGTCGAGGTGTGTCCGAAAGACCTGTTCAGCCTCCATCCGGTGAGTCACCGCCTTTGGGTCGCGTGCAAGAATCTCGAGTTCGGCGATGACATACTCGAAGACTGTGAAGTCGGGTGCACCGCCTGCGGCCGCTGCGCCAAAGACGCCCCCGGGCTGATCAGCATGCAGGACAACCTGGCCGTCGTCGACTACACGAGGGCGCACAGTACACGGGTTCCGATCGAACGTTGCCCGACGGGCGCGATCGTGTGGATCGAGGAAGATGGTCGAGTGATCAAGGGTGACGAGGCCCGGCCAACATTGCGCCATTCCCCGTTGCCGTATTCGCCAACGTAGCAAAAATGGATAGATAACAGAAGAGAAGTGTCGATGAGCAAGTCGAAGAATGCAGTCAAGTATCCCGGAAAACCGGGAGCGATGGACGGTAATACGGCCGTCATCCTCTGTGAACGCGAGGCGAGTGATGCGGCCGGCGCGTATCCGATCACACCATCGACACAGATGGGCGAGTACTGGGCGGAAGCCGCGGCAGCCGGCCACGTCAATATTTCGGGTCGACCGCTGATTTTTGTCGAGCCCGAGGGCGAGCACGCCGCAGCAGCGGTAACGGCTGGTATGTCGATGACAGGACTCAGGGCGGTGAACTTCTCATCGGGCCAGGGCATCGCCTATATGCATGAGTCCTTGTATGCCGCCGCAGGTAAGCGGCTGCCTTACGTGCTCAACATCGGTGCCCGGGCGATGACCAAGTCCACGCTGAACGTGCATGCCGGGCACGACGACTACCACTGTATCGATGACACGGGTTTCTTCCAACTGTTCGCAAGCAATGCGCAGGGCGCAGCGGACCTGAATATCATCGCGCATCGCATTGCGGAACTCGCGCTCACACCGGGTGCGATCGCGCAGGATGGTTTCTTGACGACGCACCTGATCGAGTCGATTAACGTTCCCGAGCGCGAGCTCATCGCGGAATACCTCGGCTGTCCGGAAGACATCATTGACACTCCGACTCCGGCACAGCGCATTATTTATGGTGATACGCGCCGGCGCATTCCGGAGCTCTGGGATGTTGACAACCCGGTCATGTCGGGCCTGGTCGAGAACCAGGATGCCTATATGCAAAGCGTGGCAGCGCAACGGCCGTTCTTTTTCGATCATGTGCAGTCGCTGACCGATCAGGCGCTCGAGGAATTTGCGGCGCTGACCGGCCGCCGCTATGAGCGGGTGATGGGCTACCGCATCGACGATGCCGACTACCTCATTGTCGGCCAGGGCAGCGTCATACCGAGCGCCGAGGTTGTCGCCGATTACCTGCGTAAGACGCGCAAGCTCAAAGTCGGCGTTGTCAACGTGACGATGTTCAGGCCATTTCCGGCCGATTATCTGGCGCGCATGCTCAAAGGCAGGAAGGGCGTCGTCGTGCTGGAGCGGCTCGACCAGCCGCTGGCAGGCGATTTGCCGCTCATGCGAGAGATTCGCGGCACCATCAGTAAGTGCCTAGAGAATGGCCGCGACAAGAAACAATTGCCGTACCCGGAACTCGAGCGATACACGCGTCTCGACGATGCACCACCGCTGTACTCGGGTTCGTTCGGCATGGGCAGCCGTGATCTACAGCCTGAGGGACTGATAGGCGCGGTCGAGAACATGCTGCCGGATGGCGACAAGAAGAAGCTCTTCTACCTGTCGATCGATTTTCTCAGAGCCAAGGCATTCACGCCGAAGCAGGAGATTTACCAGCAGACGATCGAAGAGTCTTATCCGAATGTCCGCGGACTTTCGGTGCGTGGCAGCGAGAACCCCAACCTGATGCCCGAGGGCAGTATCACCGTGCGCCTGCATTCGATCGGTGGTTGGGGCGCCATTACAACCGGCAAGAACCTTGCGATGACGCTCTATGACATGCTGGGATTCCATATCAAAGCGAACCCGAAGTATGGTTCGGAGAAAAAAGGCCAGCCGACGACATTCTATTTGTCAGCGGCGCCGGAGCCGATCAAAGTCAACTGCGAGTACTTTTACGTCGATGTCGTGCTGTCACCCGACCCGAACGTATTCCACCACACGAACGCGCTCGCGGGCCTGAAAGAAGGCGGTGTTTTCATAATCCAGAGCGAACTCGGTGATACCGACAAAGTTTGGGAGTCAATCCCCATCGCGTTCCAGCAGATCATCGTCGAGAAGAACATTCGCGTGTTTTACCTCGACGCGTTTCGCATCGCGCGTGACGAAGCGAGCGATGCGGATCTGCAATTGCGCATGCAGGGCGTTGCCTTTCAGGGCGCATTTTTCGCCGCGTCGCCGGTGCTGGAGCAAAAGGGACTCAGTGAGGCAGAGCTGATAAAAGCGATTCACGACCAGCTGCAGTACAAGTTCGGCGACAAAGGCGCAAGAGTCGTCGAAGACAACATGCGCGTGGTCAGGCGTGGCTTCAGCGAGGTGAAGGAGATCACCGAGAAACCGTTTACGCTCAAGAATGGCGGTACCTCTGCCGTACCGCCGGAGCCGGCCCTGCCCATCATGGTCAAGCGCCTGCCGCAAAGTGAGGCGCCGGCAACGGACATACATCGTTTCTGGGAACAGACTGGCAACTTCTATGCCCGCGGCATGGGGTCGGACAACCTGACCGATCCGTTTATCGGTCTCGGGATAATGCCCGCCGTATCGTCGCTGTTTCGCGATATGACCGGGATTCGTTTCGAACACCCCGAGTTTATTCCTGAGAACTGTACGGGTTGCGGCGACTGCTACACGATTTGCCCGGACACGGCAATTCCGGGCCTCGTCAATGAGGTTGGCCAGGTACTCGATACGGTCGTCAAGCGCGTCAAGAAGCACGGCAACGATGTAGAGCATCTGCCACGCGCTGTGCGGCAAATGGAGCGCCATCTGCGTAGCGAGATGAACTTGGCGAGCGAGAACGACTCGGTTGCCGGTCTAATCGACCATGCGATTGCAAAAACGATCGCGGACAGTGACGACAAGGATCGCGACGCATTGAAGAAGGAGTTCGAATTGTTTTCGGACGAGCTCGATGGCTTCCAGTTTGCGCTGACGCGGCCTTACTACACGCTGCCGGAGAAGAAACAGGCCGGCGACGGCGGTCTGCTCTCGATTACGATTGATCCGTACACCTGCAAAGGCTGCATGGAGTGCGTCAAAGTCTGTGCGGACGACGCGCTGCGGCCCGTGACGCAAACAACTGACTCGACCAAGAAGCTGCGCGAGCACTGGGACTTCTGGCTCGATTTGCCGAACACACCGAAGAAGTACATCCGTGTCGACAACCTCGAGGAGAAGATTGGTGCTCTTGAGACGCTCCTGCTCGACAAGGACAACTACATGGCGTTTGCGAGCGGCGATGGCGCCTGCCTGGGTTGCTCCGAAAAGACCGTCATGCATTTGTTCGTTGCAACCAACGAGGCGTTAATGCAACCGCGAATCGCGAAGCATGTCGCGCATATCGAGGATCTGGTACAGCGTCTGAAGCAGCAGGTGCAGTCAAAGCTTGTCGGCGGGATTGATCTAAGTGACGCCGAAGAGATTGCGAGAGTCGTCGCGGGCATCGGCGAAAAAGACGTTACGCTCGCGGGCATCGCGGACCGCATCGAGCACGACAAGGGGTCAAAACCCATCGACCCGGCGTGGCTCAAGCGCATGACTGGCCTCATTGGTCAACTTGAGACGCTTAAATGGCGCTATACCGGCGGTACGATCGGTCAGGGCCGGTCGCGTATGGGCATGCTCAATGCGACCGGCTGCACGTCTGTTTGGGGCAGCACCTATCCATTCAACCCGTATCCGTTCCCGTGGGCCAATCACCTGTTCCAGGACACGGCCTCGCTCGCCATGGGCGTGTTCGAGGGTCATATGACGAAAATGGCGGACGGCTTCAAAGCGATACGTATTGCCGAACTCGAGTTGAACGGCGAGTACAAACCGTCTGTGCACGACGAATACTTTACCTACTTCGACTGGAAGGAATTCAGCGACGACGAGTTCAACCTGTGTCCACCGGTCGTTGCGGTCGGTGGCGACGGCGCGATGTACGACATCGGATTCCAGAACCTGTCACGCCTGATGATGTCGGGCAAACCCGTCAAAGTTCTCGTTGTTGATACGCAGGTCTATTCGAATACGGGCGGGCAGGCCTGCACGTCCGGATTTATCGGCCAGGTGTCGGATATGGCGCAGTTCGGCAAGGCTATTAAGGGCAAGGAAGAACCGCGCAAGGAGATCGGCCTCATCGGCATGGCCCATCGCACAACCTATGTCCTGCAAGGCGCGGTGTCGAATGCGAGTCATATGATCGAAGGCTTCATTGACGGACTGATGACGCGTCGGCCGGCGCTATTCAATCTGTACACGTCGTGTCAGCCGGAACATGGCATTGGCGACGACATGGGTGAGGAGCAGGCACGGCTCGCGGTCGAATCGCGCGCGTATCCGTTGTTCAAATACGATCCGGACCAGGGCGTGACGGCAGCCGAGTGCTTCGACCTGTCCGGCAATCCGGCGATGGACGACCTGTGGCCAACTTACACATTGACTTACAAAGACGGTGCTCGTGAGGCGACCATGGAAGTGCCGATGACGTTTGCCGACTTCGCGATGACAGAGGTGCGCTTCCGCAAACACTTCCGCATGGCGCCGCCCGATACGTGGAACGAGAAAATGGTGCCGCTGCACGAATTCCTCGAGATGGATGAGGATGACCGCGAGGGACGCTTCCCCTATATCTGGACCGTCGATCGCAAGAATCAGTTGAGCCGCTTGCTCGTTGATGAGGTTATGGTGCTTTCCTGCGAGGAGCGGCGGGATTTCTGGATCATGCTCAAAGGGCTTGCCGGCGTTAAGAAGAAAGAGCAGCCGCTCGAGGATATCGAAAACCGGATCCGTCAGGAGGTTGTCACAAAGATCGCGAAGGGCCTGGCGCAGTTTGCGACCAACGGTGGTGCCGGGGCGCCGTCGATGGGTGAGGTATTGACGACAGCTGCACTGCCGGCCG
>JAOTUB010000046.1 GCA_029864095.1 Gammaproteobacteria bacterium
TCAGCTCGAGTTCATCTATTACGATTTCGTCGCGACCTATTCGATTTTCGGCACGCAGGAAGACACTCGGCAACTGTTCACCGAAGTGCACCCGCTTGCGACGCTGCAGGATGCGGAGAATTACATTACGCGGCTGAATCTCGTGGATGAGAAGTTCGACCAGTTAATTGACCACCTGGAACTACAGCGTCAGAACGGTATCGTCGAACCCGCGCTTTCGATGCAGGTCGCGATTAATCAGGTTTCGGCAATTGCGCAGGGCAGCACCGCATCGAATCCGTATTACACGAACTTCGTTGCCAAGATTGCAGCGATTCCGGGCCTCACCGATGCAGAGCGCTCCGATCTCGAGAATCGAGCGTTCGCCGCCGTGGATGGTGGCGTAAAGGGCGCGTATTTGCAGCTGCGTTCGACACTGCAAAACCTGCTGAACAATGCGCCGCCGTCGATCGGTGTTGGTCAGTATGCTCGTGGCGGCGCCTACTACGCGCACAAGCTGCGGCATCATACGACGGCCGACCTGACGGCAGCCGAAATCCATCAACTTGGTCTGGCCGAACTCGCGCGCATACAGGCCGAAATGCGGCTGATATTCGACCAGCTCGGATATCCACAAAACGAAAATCTGGAGCAGCTTTTCGCGCGCGTGGCTGCGGATGGCGGCATCGTCCCTGCCGCGAACGTCTTGTCGACATACGAAGGCATCATCGATATTGCCGAGCAGCGACTCGAAGAAGCGTTTGATATTTTTCCGTCGGCCGATGTCGTCGTAATTCCGGACGACTTTGGTGGTTACTATATCGGACCGTCCTTTGATGGCACTCGGCCCGGCGCTTTCTACGCTGGCACGAGCGCCGATCAACCCTGGTTTCAGATGCGCTCGCTGGCGTATCACGAGGCAGTGCCCGGGCATCACACGCAGATCGCAATTGCGATGGAACAAGATGTGCCCTCATTTCGCAAGAGCGCCAGGTTTACGGCTTTTGTCGAGGGCTGGGCGTTGTATGCAGAACGACTCGCCTGGGAACTCGGCTGGCACGAGACCGACCCGTATTCGAACCTTGGCCGTTTGCAATACGAAGCACTGCGGGCAGCGCGCCTTGTCATGGACACCGGCATCCACAACCTCGGGTGGTCATTTGACGAGGCCGTGCAGTTCAATCGGGACACGGTCGGCTGGTCACTCAGCGCGTCACAAGGTGCTGCGGCACGTTACAGCGTCTGGCCGGGTCAGGCGACCGCGTACATGATCGGTATGTTAAAAATCCTCGACGCCCGGCAGCGCGCGATGAACGAACTCGCGAGCCAGTTCGATATCAAGGCGTTCCATCGTGCCGTGTTGTCCAGCGGTGCGGTACCGCTGGCTTTGCTTGATACAGTCGTTGATCGCTTTATTGCCGATACGCTGGCAATGCCATATTAGAAAAATGACCAAAACAAAGCGAAATGCTTGGCTCAGCCGCATAATGTTGGGACTGGCAGTATCGACAGCGAGCCTGTGCATGGCTGAATCAAACTCATCCGGAAATCACGACGATCTGATTGCTCTGCACGCAGACTGGCGCGAGTTTGAGCGGCCACCAATGCTGCACGGCGCGCCCGACTACACGACTGCGACTTTCACGGCCCGACAATCGAGTTTCGATCGACTTTACGCGCGCTTGCAGGCATTTGATATCTCGAACTGGCCGGTAGAACAACAGGTCGACTGGCATATCGTCCGGGCGGAACTGAATGGCTACGACTTCAATCAGCGCGTCCTGATGCCCTGGGCGCGGGATCCCGCGTTCTACCAGTCGATATGGCTCTACAAGAGCGACGTGCCTGCGCATGAAGGGCCCACGAATCACGCTGTCACGGAGCTGTGGAGCTACGAGTTTCCGTTGTCCGAATCCGAAAAACAGCGGCTGATCGGTGACCTGGCGATCATTACGCCGCTGCTGAGGCAGGCGAAGAAGAACCTGACCGGCAATGCCCGCGAGCTGTGGATTGCCGGAATACGCAACATCAAAGACCAGAGCCGCGACCTCGATGACCTGATGGCAAAGGTCAAAGACGATGCCGGCGTCGGGCTGCTGACAGCCATCCACACGGCGAAGGTCGCCACCGATGAATTTGTTATCTGGCTCGAGCAACAGGCGCCAGACAAGACCGGGCCGTCCGGCATCGGCAAAGAGAACTACACCTGGTACGCACAGAACGTACACCTGGTGCCATTGACCTGGGATGACGAGGTGCGCCTCCTCAAGCGCGAGCTGGACCGTGCCTGGTCCTCGCTGAAGCTCGAGGAACACCGCAATCGCAAGCTGCCGCAGCTGATCGCCGCGTCGACGCCTGAAGAGTATGCGGCGCTAGCAGATCGATCGGCCAAACGGTTTATCGAATTCCTACGCGACGAAGACATCGTCACGGTCAAGGAATATTTCGAGCCGGCTCTTCGCGAGCAGCTAGGCGAGTTCGTACCCGAAGACAAACGAAATTTTTTCTGGATCGCCGCCCATTACGATCCGACGCCGCTGTACACTCACTTTTATCACTGGTTCGAGCTCGCCAGAATGGAGCGCGAACCACATCCGAGCCCGATTCGCCAGGGCGCCGTCCTTTACAACATCTTCGACAGCCGTAACGAGGGAACGGCGACCGGCGTCGAGGAGATGTTCATGCATGCAGGCTTGTACGACGACAAGCCGCGCGTCCGCGAGCTTGTCTGGATCATGCTGGCGCAGCGCGCGGCGCGCGGCCTCGGATCACTGTACGCGCATGCCAACGAGATGACGATGGAGGAGGCGGGATCGGTGCACATGGAATGGACGCCGCGCGGCTGGATGAAGACCGAAAAAGAGCTGCTAAAGTTCGAGCAGCACCTGTATCTGCGCCAGCCCGGTTATGGCGCGAGCTATGTAACGGGCAAGTACCTGCTCGAAAGAACGCTGGCCGATTACGGCAAACAGCTTGAGGAGCGCGGCGACGAATTCCGTCTCAAGGATTTCTTTGATCAGCTGAATTCCATCGATAGTATTCCTATCGCTTTGGGTCGCTGGCAAATGACCGGCCTCGACGACGAGATCGGGAAGTAGAATTGGCGAATAAGAAAGAGGGCCCGGCAGGGCCCTCTTTCATTGGCTATACGCTATCGTCGTCGGAGCCGCCTGGCGGTTTACCGTGTTTTCCATGGCCCCCGGGTCCCGGATGCCGGGCGCCGTGTTCGGCACGCTTCTCGCGCGCCGCTGCACGTTCTTCCTCGGACATATTTTCGTAGCGCTCACGCATTGCCGCTCTGCGTTCTTGCTTTTTCGCTCTGTGCTGCTCGCGAGCCGCTGCACGTTCTTCCTCGGACATGCTCTCCCACTGCTCACGCCGCGCTGCTTTGCGTTCTTCTCTCTGCGCTCTGTACTGCTCACGAGCTGCCGCACGTTCCTCCTCGGACATGCTTTCCCACTGCTCGCGCCGGGCCTGCCGTGTGGCCTCGCGCTCCTCGGCGCTCATCGCACGCGGGTCCGGAGCCGGAGCCTCCTGGGCGGCAGCGGTGCCCATCGCGAGAAGAGCTGCAGCGGCGGTCGCAATAAGGGCCGCGGCGGCTAGTGTCAGAAGATATCTGGATTGGCGCATGGTCAGGACTCCTTAATAGTCTTGGAATACTAGTACAACGTTTCCGAAGCCGACAGGTTGACAATCCAGTTGCGCGATCGTACGAATTTTGCGCCCACGTTACTGAATACGCTTTTTCGACTATAGTGCACCGCAGTCGCCTGAGAGATTTCCACAGTGATCGAGAACACGACGCGCTGCAAGAACTGCGGCTCCCGGCTCACGGGCCCATTTTGTTCCGCGTGCGGCCAAAAGAATGTTGATTTCGAGCGACCGCTCAACGCGCTCGTCCGTGAAATCGTCGAAGAGACCTTCGATCTCGACGGACGCGCGTGGCGTACAGTTGAGGCCCTGTTTCGTCATCCTGGATTGTTGACCCGTGAGTTCCTCGCCGGCAAAAGAAGAACCTACACACCACCGCTGCGACTCTACCTGTTCATCAGCGTCGCATTCTTCATTCTGATGGCATGGGTAGCCAGCCAAGGAGTATTACTCGAGCAAGGCCAGGCATCGGAAGCCGACGCGGCGGGGCAGGCGCGGTTCATGTCGGACGATTTGCCGCGATTGATGTTCGTGCTGCTGCCGGTGTTCGCACTGCTTCTAAAGATTCTCTTTATTCGCCGCTTGTATTTCGATCACCTGATCTTTTCGCTGCATCTGCACAGCGCTGCGTATGTCGTGCTTGCTTTCATGATTCCGATTGAAAATGCGGCCGCTAGCTCCTGGCCGGCGCTTGCGGCGCAGGTGATACTCCTCTCTTACCTCGCCGTTTACATGACAGTGTCACTGCGAAGCGTCTACGCGACGACCTGGATTGCTGCGGCAGCCAGAACCGTGGCGGTCTTGTTCGGCTATCTGGTAATCGTTTCGGGCCTGATAGAGGCCACGAGCAGTTTCCAGATAATCTCCGACTGATATTGACGCTGAACCCGCTCGTCTACTTCGACTTCATTCTCTCAATGAAATCGTGGCGCCATTGTTCGGCGCGTTCCACCTGATTGAAACAATAAATATGGTGTCCCGAGATATTGAATGCCGGATCGGCGAGCAACGGTGCAAGCTCGAAGAGCAACTCGTCGGGCTTATATTTCCTGGCGGCCATCAGGCGTCTGGCGTTCTTGCCTTGTTTCTTCAGATAACGAAGGGAATCACCGACGCCAATACGCAGCGATATCTTCAGCAGGGCACTTCGGTCTGAGGCGCCGGGCAGGCCAACCCAGGCGGGCAGTATGACGCCGCGATCTCGAATGTCACGAAGCCAGGTGCCGATGGCGCCTGCATCAAAGCACATCTGTGTTACGAAGTAATGTGCGTACTCCTGCTTCTCGAGGAGTTGGTCCATGAGCACTTCGTCACTGACGAACGGGTGTCCTTCAGGGTGTGCGGCGATTCCGATTTCCTTGAACTTGTGGTCAATGTCCGAGATATCACGCAACAGATCCAACGCTCTTGTGTAGTTGCCAGCCGGATTCTCGGCATCTCCTCCCGGGACGAAAAGGCTGACGATCGGCGTGTCATCGAGCCGTTTAATGATTTCGCGAAGATGGGTCTTGTCCCTGACCATGCGTGCGGCGACATGCGGTACAACTCTAAAGCCACGGTCTGCTACTCGATGCGCCATTTCCAGTGTTTCACGAACACCCTTTGTTGGCGAACACGTTATAGCGACATAAGACGATGGTTCGAGCACATCGAGCTTTGACTCGATTGTCGCCGTTGGAAAAATCTCCATATAGGACTTGCGAATAGCTACGCTCAAAGCCTGCCGCTGCGCCGCGGATTTGATGTCTTTCATCAGGGCTTCCTGCGTCTTCATGACCGCGATTCTCGCACACGGATGCCGCCATGCGAAGCGCCCAATGGTGGGAATTACGAGGGCAATCTCGCACCGCAAAATTCGATTACCGAGCACAATTCTGTCACGTAACATCGCTGCGCTAAAGCAACGACCTGTCGATAAACGACGTACACGTAGGAGTCTTTTGATGCGCACGAAAGCAGCGGGACCGTTGATCTCGTTCGGACCACGAGTACGCAAGTCACCCTTTTTCGACGCCACTGCGCCATGGCGCAGTGGCGTTTACAGTCTATAACCACACGTTTCTGCCTTCGTCCTGCGGCGACGCCGTTGCTGAATACTGGAGCCTCGTTACTGACGTGACACTGTGGGATGTAACGTGTCAGCGGCAGGTGCAGATAAGCGGTCCGGATGCGTTCGAGTTTATTCAATTTCTGACACCTCGCGACATGTCCAGGTGTGCAGTCGGGCAGTGTCAGTACCTGATGTTGACTAATCAGGACGGCGGAATCGTCAACGATGCGATAATGTTGCGCGTAGCAGAGCAGCTATTCTGGTTGTCCCCTGGCGACGGCGACGTGTTGTGGTGGGCACTGACGTTACCGTCGTTTCGACTGCAGGTGACCTTGCGGCAACCGTATGCGAGGCGCCGTGGTTCAAGCCGCAGATTGTGATTCCCGACGAGATGAAAGCTTGAGCCGAACCAGCTCAGGCTGAGAAATCAGCGACCTCAAAGTCGGCGAGGGCGCCATCGCCATTGACAATCGTCGCGGCAAGCGACGCTGTCTCGGGCAATATCTGCTGCACGTAAAAGTGTGCGAGTTTGCGTTTGATGTCGTAGAAAGCGCCGTCCTTGTCGCGAATCGTCACGAAAATTTGCGACCAAAAACAGGCGATGATCGTCAATCCGAACAGACGCAGGTATTGAGTCGCAGCACCTCGCATCGCGGCATCGTTTGACTCGGCCTTGTCCTGCACCCATCGCGTCGTATCAATAAGCCGCTGCAGCGCTGTTGCAACAGGACTAATAATGGTGGCGACCTCTTCGTCGTTCTCGTGCTCTTTCAGGAACGCTTGCCATCCGGCCAGGAATCGACCCGCGAATTCGCCGGTCTTGCCGCTTAGCTTGCGTGCGACCAGGTCGAGCGCCTGCACTTCGTTCGTGCCCTCATAGATCGGTGCAATGCGAGCGTCGCGGACCAGCTGTTCCATGCCGTGCTCGCGAATATAGCCGTGGCCTCCATAAATTTGCTGCGCGGACAAGGTACTGGTTACGCCGAGATCGCTGAAGAACGCCTTGATTACGGGTGTTAGCAACGCAACCGTATTTTCGGCATCGGCAACAGCTGTCTGGTCTGGCGACTTTTCCATGATGTCCACATGCAAAGACGTAAACACCGATAGTGCCCGCGCTCCTTCGACCTGCGAGCGAATGGTGAGCAATTGCCGCTTCATTTCGGGCTGGTAGATGATCGGATCTGCCGGCTTGCTCGCGTCGGGGCGTGGCGCCGGGGCTTTGCTCTGCGTTCGCTCCTGTGCGTAGGCGAGCGCATTCTGATACGCGATTTCCGCCAGCCCCAGGCCCTGCAGGCCGACAGTTATGCGTTCGATATTCATCATCTTGAACATTGCCGCCAGGCCGTGGTTTTCTTCGCCGATCAGGTAGCCGGTCGCGCCGTCGAAGTTCAGCGTGCACGTCGCCGATGCGCGAATTCCCATCTTGTGTTCGATCGATGCCGTATGAACCTGGTTGCGCTCGCCTAAGGAACCATCATCGTTCACGAGTACCTTGGGAACGAGAAAGAGGCTGATGCCGCGAGTCCCGGCTGGCGCGCCATCGATGCGGGCGATGACGAGATGCAGAATATTTTCGGTGAGGTCATGATCGCCCGAGGTAATGAAAATCTTCGTGCCGCTAAGCCTGTAGGTGCCGTCGCCGGCGGGAACGGCCTTGGTATTCAGTAGGCCAAGATCCGTGCCGCAGTGCGCCTCAGTCAGGCACATCGTGCCGGACCAGACGCCTTCTACCAGCTTCGGCAGATACTTTTCGCGAATCTCGTCCGATGCGGCGTGGTCGATCAGATGATAGGCGCCTCGGCTGAGTTCTGCATAGAGCTTGAAGGCGACGTTTGTTCCGCCGATCATTTCGTCGATGAGATTCTGCAAAAGTTTCGGCAAGCCCTGGCCACCATGATCGGGATGTGCGTCGATGCCGGTCCAGCCGTTTTCGATGAACTGCGTATAAGCCTCTTTGAAGCCCGGCGGCGTGCGCACTGTGCCATTTTCATATTGAGCAGCACGCTCATCGCCCTCACGATTTATGGTCAGCAGTTCCGTGCTGGCGAACTTGCCGGCTTCTTCGAGTATGGCCTCTAGCAAGTCGGCATCGAACTCCTCGTAGCCAGGAAGGGAAGTCACCCGGTCCAAACCAATGATCTCATTGACGAGGAACAGCATGTCCTTGATGGGGGCGTTGTAGATCATATTTATGTCTCAGTTACGTAACGGGCTGCCGTGTTCGAGCATGAACTCGATCCGGCCTCGAGTCTCATCGGTCTCGCCCAGCGTTGTAAATGCTTTGCGTTCGAGCCCGAGAAGGTCATTTTCTGTCAGCTCAGTGCCGGCATCAACATCGCCGCCGGTAACGATCATGGATATTTGAGCGCCGGTAGTTACGTCATGAGGCGTCAGGTGGCCTTTTTCAAGCTCCTTTTGCAGCCACTCGCGCATTTCCGCCCCGACGTCACGGCCTGGCATCGCGAGTGGCGTTCGCGAGCTGTCCTGCAATACCGAGGCCTATCGTCCCGGTACCAATTACGGCGGCGCGATTGATTTCATACATTGTTTGATAATCAGACCTGCTCGAGCGCGGTGCTCAGCGCACGGATCAAATCGTCGGTGTCTTCGAGGCCGACCGACGCGCGTACGAGCCCGTCGATAATGCCGACGCGCGCACGCTCCGCCGGTTCGACGTCGGCGTGCGTCATCGTGACCGGGTGCGTAATCAGCGACTCGACCGAACCGAGGTTTTCGGCCAGGCTCCAGAGCTCGATGTTATCCATGAGCTTCTTGCCGGCCGCAAGCCCGCCTTTGACCTCGAACCAGAGCATCGCGCCGTAGCCTGAAGCCTGTCGGCCCGACAGCTCGTGCTGCGCGAAAGACTTGAGACCCGGGTAAGCGACCTGTTCGACTTTGCGGTGCGCTTCGAGGAATTTCGCGATGGCCATCGCACTGGCTGACTGCGCATCCATGCGGACTGACAATGTTTTGCACCCTTGCAGCGTCAGCCAGGCGACCTGCGGCGACATAATGGTGCCGGTGCTGTTCTGTATGAATCGCACAGCTTCGGCGTGTTCGTCGGTCTTGCTGATCACGGCGCCGCCGACCGTCGCGTTGTGGCCATCCATGTACTTCGTCGTGCTGTGAATCGATACGTCGGCGCCGAGATCCAGCGGTAACTGGTAATAAGGGGTTAAGAACGTGTTATCGACCGCGTGCACCGCACGAATTTTCTTCGCAATCTCCGAGATTGCGGCGATGTCGGAACACTTCATCGTCGGGTTGGCCGGCGTCTCGGTCAGTATCATCCTGGTGTTTTCGCGCACCGATGCGGCGACATCGTCAGGATTCGACGTATCGGCAAACGTGTAGTCGATACCGAACTTGCTCAGGATCTTGGTGCTCAGCCGATACGTGCCGCCGTAGGCGACGTCAGAAACGATGGCGTGCGCGCCGGCTTCCAGGAATGCCAGCATTGTGGCAAGTACTGCGCTCATGCCCGTGCCGAAGCAGGCGCAGTCGACGCCTCCCTCGAGGTCGGCGAGTTTGAGTTCCAGAGCCTTGACGGTCGGGTTGCCCGAGCGCGAGTACGTGAACCCCTTGCTCAGGTACTCGTCCACCGACGGCTGCACGTAGGTAGTGGACTGATAGATCGGCGTAAGAATCGAGCCCGTCGTCGGATCCGGCGTCACGCCGGCATGTATTTGCCTGGTTCTGAAACCCATGGTTGTTATTCCCTTGTCGAGAGTTATCGTAATTGTAACGGGTCGTTGGGGTCGACGCCCGGCATGAACTGCTGCTTGCGGTCGAGGTTCGTGAGCTGATACACGAGTCCGAGCCAATTATTGACGATCGCTTTACCCGTGTCGCCCCAGGTGTTGTCGCAGTGCGGCCGGAGCTCATCTTCCGGAAACTCGGGCGCGGCATCGCCGCCGGCTTCTTTTATCGTCGCGATGTAGGCGGCAGCGATCTCTTCGCCTTGCCGCGTTAGAAAATTCTCCGGAATGCGCGGCAGTTTGTCGCGCTCGCCGTTCAGATACCGATTGGCTTCACGCTTGAATTCTTTCAACAGGCTAACCGCGCCGTACTCCGGGTGCCCCTGAAAGTATATGACGCGGAACTGGTCGGGGCTCACGGCAAGGTGCACCCCGACCTCTTCGCTTTCGGCCAGGACCGAGCAGCCTGCCGCCTCGAACTGTTCTCTTGATACGTCGTTGAAGCGAGAATGCGGCGCGTCGAAGCGCGTATTGACGTCGCGCAGGATCGGATGATCGGGTCGCGTCACTTTGTGGCTGTAGACGCCCCACTGCTTCTGCGGCAGATGGCGTCGGTCGATACCGTGATAGTGCTTGACGAGCGCGTGCGTCGCGAGGCAAGAGCAGAATACGGACGCGACATTGTTTTCCGCCCAGTGCGCGATGTTGATAAGCGGTTCCCAGAACGCTTCCTGGTCGAGCGACGGATTGATGACGTTTGCGCCCGTAATAATCAGCGCATCGAGCCCCTTCTCGGCAAGCTCTTCGAACTCGAAGTAATAGCGGCGAATGTGCTCTAACGCCTTCTCGCCACGATCCAGCTCCGGCAGCGAGAAAGGATAGACGAAAAACTGTGCGATCGGATTACAACTGCCCACGAGGTGAATGAACTGGCGCTCGGTCGCGGTGAGGGCCGCGTCGGGCATCATGTTCAGGAGGCCGATGTGCAGCTCGCGGATGTCCTGGTGCTGCGCGCGGTCCAGCGACAGCACGACGTTGCCGTCATCCCGCAGTCTCTTGAACGTCGGCAGCTCGTTGTGGGCGACCAGAGGCATAGTCGAGTAATTCTAAGTGATCAATACCCTGGGCACGAGGCTTATTGCCATATACGTCGACCGATCGGCAGCCGCTGTACGGCGACGTCGCGGGCCGTTCGGATGTTCTCGAAACCGCTCGTTGCCGGCGGCGAACGCGACCGGTTTCTCGCATTCCTGCCGTCTAAGAAATTGCAAGAGGACAAGAAATGGCCGATCGCGGCTGCATTTGCAATATACCGTTGAGAGCGGGAGGAAATACCATGAACAAGAAGAGAATCATGTCAACTACAGTGTTGGCGGCTGCAATTAGCGCGCTCGTCGGCGGTGCCGCCGGCGTCGCCAATGCGACCGAGCCGTGCGGAGACTTCGGCGAGTGTAAGGCGCTGGTGGAAATTAATGCCTCGGACGGGGATATCGGCTTTCACTTCCTGATGGACGGCGATGCCCTGATCTATGGTGCGTTGTTCAATCCAAGACACCGCAAGATTTTCACATACTACCCAAGGCGTGAGCTGCGACGGCAGACGTCGACGGAGCTATTCCAGGAGAGTGCCGAGCCTCCCTGCAATCCCGATGAAGCTGAAGACGATGAGGACGTCGTGACGCTCGAGGATTTCCTCGATCGCTGGGACGATGGCACCTATTACTTCTTCGGTATCAACTCTGACTGGGAGGCACAATTTGGTGAATCCGAGCTGACATTCAATTTGCCAGCCGCGCCGGCCGAAGTGGAATACGAGTCCGAAGAAGATAACGGCGATATCGAAGGCGAGATCTCGTGGGAGCCGGGCGACGATCTTGGCGAATGCTCCGATGGTATGAACCTGCTGCCGATGGCACCGGGAGACGTTCCTGTTGCGATATGGGAGGTTGTGCTAGAGCCTGACGTTGAAGATGGCAACCTGCTCGGCAGCATGAAATACGTCGTGCGCATTCCGGGTGATGCCGAGGAGCTGGAAGTCGAAGTTCCCGACGATTACCTCGAGACGCTGCCCGACAATACGCCCGCCAAGGCGGAGGTCGGCGCTATTGGTTTCGACGACAACGCCACGTTCAGCGAGATCGATGAGATCTGTCTCAATGACACGGATCCGGAAGGCACTCTCGGTCCTGACCCGGAAGACGAAGAAGAGGAAGTTCTTCTTAACGGCTGCGGCTTCGTCGTTGAAGAAGAAGGCGATTGATGACGAGTAACCGCAACACGCGGTTTACCCTGTGGGCGGGGCTGCTGATTTTCAGCAGTCTCGCTCCGCTCGTTGCGGTGGCGGATGAGGACACGGGTGAGCTGCAGATAACGGTTCACGAAGGTCTCGTCAGCGTGACGGCGCGAGAGGTGCCGTTGCAGGACGTTGTGCAAGAGATCGCCGTGCAGCATGAGCTGCGGCTCGTACAGCACGTCACTCTTGACCGGCTCGTCAGTATCGAGATCGAACGACAGCCGCTGCCGGAGGTGCTTGACGATATTCTCGCGGACGAGAGCTACCAGCTCTACCGGCTGGTCGGGAACGAGGACGATGCGGGCGCCGACAAACCGATACCGGGTTCACTATGGATCTTCTCGGAGGGGTCCGCGCTTGCGCCGGCCGCGATGCTGTACTTCGAAGCCGTCGTACTGGAGGGCAATGTCGGCGAGAAGAAAGAGGCAATCCGCGAGCTGCGCCGGCTCGGGACGGCTGACGCCGTGCAGACGCTGAGCGTGGCGCTCGGCGACGACGACCCTCGCGTGCGTAACGCCGCGATGGAGGCACTCTCGACAATCGGTGGTGACGACGCGCTGGCCGCTATCGCGAGTGCGTCGATGCACGAAGATCCGCTAGTGCGTGGCAAAGCAGCGGATGCGATAGCGATGGCCGACGGCTATTCGTCGACTGAGTATCTGCAAATAGTATTGCAGGACGAGGACCCGAGAGTCAGGGCATCGGTCATCGATTCATTAGGAGACATCGGCGACGAACGTTCGCTGCAAGTGATCCAGCAAGCATTGCAGGATCCGCACCCGACCGTTCGCGAGCGCGCACTGGAAGTTATCAATGAGCTCAATGATGATGCCGCGTTCCGCGCCCTGTACCCGCCGGAGTAAGCTACGCGAAGCGCGACAGCGCAGCGCTGATTAGTATTTACTGGCGTCGATAAACGAGTTTTTCTTCTCTTACGTCCTCGCCGCTGCGCATGACGATGTAGCCGTGCAGCGTGTTTTCATCAATCCGGTAAAAGCTGATGCCCGAGAAGTGCGCGGCATCTTCCTCTGCTTTAATAAAGCGAAACTGCACGTAGTCTTCCTTGTCTTCCCATGCCGCGAAGTCGGCGCTGAAATGTTTGACTTTCAGGCTCAGGCTGCCTTCCTCTTCGACGAGCAGCAGCAATTCATAGAAGGCGACGCCGTCGTCACCGATCAATTTGAAAAAGCCGATCATCGAGCCGGCAGACGGCGGATTCCAGCCTTCTTCGAACTTACTGCCAAACGCTTCGCCTGCCCAGTTGCCGACGAGCCACGAGACGTCATCCAGTGTCGCCGGTGGACGAGCATCAGCGTTGTCCAGTTTGAAGGTGTGTTCGGTGCGCTGCGTCTGCGCGTTCGCGATGTCGGCCAATGCCGACAGGAGAAACAGCAGCAAAGTAAAAACGACATAATTCGTTCGAAGTGTCATGTGGGCGCTCCATCGATGCCGTCAGGGACGGGTTCTCATTTTCCCGTTCCTGTACTGGTCGGCGACAGCATAAAGGTCTATGGTACGCCGAACAATGTCATTGGAGTGTGTCATGAAGGCCATGCTTGGGTTTTTGTTGCTGACGCTTCCGTTCTTGTGCGCCGCGGACGTCGTTGTGCCGATCGATTCTGTTACAAGCTACGTCAATATTCGAAAGGCGCCCGAGGCCGGTACCGAAGTGGTCGGCCAGCTGCGAAAAGGCGTCCCGTTAAAGCTCGTAAAGACCGTGCCGGGCTGGAACGAGGTTGAACTGGCAGACGGCGCAACCGGTTTTGTGAGTGCGGACTGGTCGACCGTGATTGTCGACCAAGCGGTCGAGGCGGACGTCGTTGACGAGGCAATAGAGACAGCGGAGGCTGTGGTCGAGGCGGTCGAAGAGCCCGAAGCGGCAGCCGAACCGCCTGCCAAGGTGGCGCCAAAACCCGAAGCGGCCCCGGAAACAGTCGAAAAGGCAGCGGCAGAACCGGGAGCCATTCCGGTCGTGCCTGACGCCGCCGGCCCTGCCGGGCCTCCCGGACCTCCCGGGCCTCCCGGACCTCCGGGTCCCCCGGGACCTGCCGGACCCGCGGGCCCACCTGGAGCCGGTGGATCATCAGATGCCTCCGTAGCGAGTTCAATCGAGGGCACACCGAACTTCCTGGTCAAGTTCAAAGAGCCGCTAGTCGGGACCAACTCGCAGGTTTTCGACAACGGCAACCAGATTGGCATCGGTACAACCGAGCCCAAGCAGCGGCTCGAGGTTAACGGCAACATTCAGATCCATGAGCAGAACAGCAGCGTCGCCGGACTGATGATTACGCAGTCATCGGGCGAGACTGGTTACATCATGCACAATCGCGCGAGCACACTGACAATCGGCGCCGGGTCTGTGGATCGCATGACGATTGACCGGCAGGGGAACGTCGGCATCGGCGTGATACGCCCCACGCATCCTCTTGAAATGGCGAGCGGCGCCCATGCGTCCGCCGGTGGTGTCTGGACGAACAGCTCGTCACGCGAGAAAAAAGAAAACATCGCGGAGCTGACCGTCGAGGAGGCGCTCGCGGCGTTGGCCGAATTGCAACCCGTGCAGTTTAATTATAAAAGTGACGGGCAAGAGACCTACGTCGGATTTATCGCTGAAGACGTTCCGGAACTCGTTGCAACCGGTGATCGGCGAGGTTTGAGCGCGATGGACATCGTCGCCGTGCTTACCAGGGCCGTGCAGGCGCAGCAGCAACGGATCGAGGAACTCGAGCTGCGCTTAGAAGCAAAACTCGAAGGGAAGCAAAAAGACTGACCGAGTACGCCGAGCTTCGGAAATAAGCATTGCGACTAAAGAACTGTTATCGAACGAGTGACTTTCGGCGGCTGGCGAAACAACGTTTGCCGTCACCGATATTCCATTACATCGACGGCGGCGCGGACGACGAAGTAACGCTCGCACGTAACACGGACGCTTTTGAGACGGTCGACCTGGTGCCTAACATACTTGCCGGAATCGAAGACATCGACATGTCCGTTTCCGTGCTGGGGCAGCAGCTGAAAATGCCACTGTTTTTCTCGCCAACCGCGATGCAGCGTCTGTTTCACCACGACGGCGAGTTTGCGATCGCACAAGCCGCAGCAAAGCACGGCACGATGTTTGGTGTTTCGACGATTGGCACACGCAGCATAGAAGAGCTCGGGGCCTACAATGAAGCGGCCAAACTGTTTCAGATCTATATCCATAACGATCCGGGTCTGACCACGGACATGATCGCGCGCTGCAAAGCCGCGAACTTTGATGCGCTGGCGCTGACCGTCGACACGATCGTCGCGGGAAACCGCGAGCGTGACTACATAACCGGCATGACCACGCCGCCGAAACTCACGCCACGCAGCCTTCTGAGTTTCGCCGCGCATCCAGTTTGGACGCTCAACTACGTGTTGCGGCAGAGGTTCGACCTGCCCAATATCTCGCAATTCACCGACGTGGGTTCCAAAACGCAGTCTTCGATCGTCGACTACCTCAATACACAGATGAAACGGACGATTGATTGGGACGATGCCGGGTCGATGATCGAAGAGTGGGGCGGCCCGTTCGCGATTAAGGGCGTCATGTCTGTCGACGATGCGAAGCGCTGCGTCGAAGTAGGTGCGAGCGCGATTATGATTTCGAATCACGGCGGCCGGCAGCTCGACGGGTCCCGCTCGCCGTTCGACCAGCTCGCAGCGATACTCGACGCAGTCGGTGGCGACATCGAAGTCATCTTGGACGGTGGCATACGTCGCGGTACGCACGTGCTCAAAGCGCTCGCAATGGGCGCCACGGCCTGTTCTGGCGGACGCATGTACCTGTACGCCCTGGCGGGCGCAGGACCGGCCGGTGTCGATCGCGCGATCGGTTTGCTGCGTGACGAGATCGAGCGCGACATGCTGCTCATGGGCTGCCCGTCCATTGCGAAACTGAAGCCGTCGATGCTGGCCGCGCGTCGCTGATTGGCGACAGGGCCCGATGTTAAATGACGCCACAATCGTCATTCGTTGACGGTATAGTTACTGCGCTTGGTCTTGAGTAAAGCAGTATGACGATGCCACTCGTGTCAATCGGAATGACGAAGACACGCAGCCTGCGCGTGATTGCATTTCTGTGTGCATTGCTCGTTGCGAGCTGCGGTGGCGGCGGTTCGAAGTCCAACAACAATCAGAATCCACCGCCCGGCAATCCGCCACCGACGGTGGGGCTCGACGCGCGGCCGAGTAATGCTACGTGTGTCGCGCCGGCGCGTGGGGCAGGTGGCGCGTCAGTCGATATTACCGACGCGTTTCCAAACCTGCCGAATATCTCGCAGCCCGTGAAAGTGCTGGTCGAGCCTGTTGCAAATCCGCGCTGGTTCGTGCTGAGAAAGTCGGGCCAGCTTGTCGTCTTCGATCCGGATAACGCGACGAGCGTGTCGACATTTCTCGATTTAAGCGGCCCAGCGCTGCGAACGGCCTCGGAAGGCGGCCTGCTCGGCATGGCGTTTCATCCAGACTATCCGGGCGTGCCGGAGATCTTCCTTTATTACACTATTAATGGGACGACGACGGAAATGCGTTCCGTCATATCGCGATTCATACTCGACGATATTCAATCGCCCGGCGCAGGCACGGACGAGCAGGTCATACTCCTGGTTGATCAGTTTGCGAGCAACCACAACGGCGGCGACATCGCTTTCGGTGCAGATCGATTGCTCTACATCGGGCTGGGCGACGGCGGCGGCGGCGGTGACCCGCAGGAAACTGGGCAGGACACGACGCGCCTGCTTGGCGCCATGCTGCGCATCGACGTGATCGGCACGGGCGCCGACTACAACATTCCGGCCGGTAATCCGTTCGACAATGAGCCCGACAAGTGTGGCCCGGGCCTGAACGTGGCGAATTGTCCCGAGATCTATGCCTGGGGGCTCCGCAATCCCTGGCGCTGGAGCTTCGATCCGCCGAGCAACGTTCTCTGGCTCGGCGACGTCGGTCAGGGTGCTCGTGAAGAGATCGACCAGATTGTGGCTGGTGGCAATTACGGCTGGGATTGCCGCGAGGGCACGCTGCCTTTCGAGAGCGCCGGCTGCAGCGGGCCGTTCGAAGATCCGGTCAGCGATTATGGGCGCACCGACGGGCGGTCCATCACAGGCGGATTCGTTTATCGCGGCACGGCAATACCCGGGCTTGTCGGTCGTTACGTCTTTGCCGATTTCGCATCGGGCCGCATCTGGGCACTCCAGTCGGACGGGCAGGGCGGATTCACAAATGAAGAACTCCTGAATTCGTCAACGCAGCCGTCGTCATTCGGTGTCGATCAGGATGGTGAGCTGTACTTCACGGATTACAACAACGGTCGCATCATGCAGCTGGTGGCGACCGGGGGCGGCGTGGACCCGGTGCCGGATCTGCTGTCAGTTTCAGGATGTGTCGATCCCGCGACTACGACGCAACCGTATGCAGGGCTGGTGCCGTACGGCCTCAACGCACCGTTCTGGTCTGACGGCGCGGCAAAGGATCGTTACATAGGACTGCCAAACGGGCAGACGATCTCGATCAACGCAGCAGACGACTGGGACTTTCCACCCGGCACGGTAATCGTGAAGAATTTCCGCCTGAATGGCAGCCTGATCGAAACGCGACACCTGATGCGGCACCCTGATGGCGTATGGGCCGGCTACACCTATGAGTGGAATGACACCGAAACCGAAGCTGTACGCGTGCGCGGTGGCAAGGTCGAGATGAAACAGGGCCAGGATTGGGTGTTCCCGGACGAGGCCGAGTGTTTGCAGTGCCATACGACCGTAGCAGGTGTCGCATTGGGCCCCGAGACGGCTCAGCTCAACATGGACTTTACGTATCCATCGACCGGCCGCACGCACAATCAGCTCGAGACCCTCGATCAGATCGTCATGTTCTCGTCACCGCTGCCGGGTGATGTTTCCACGCTGCCGACAATGCCGGATCCGACGAATACCGGCGCCGGCCTCAGCGATCGCGCTCGCGCCTATCTGCACACGAACTGCGCCGCGTGTCATCAACCGGGCGGGCCGACGCCGACCGATCTCGACTTGCGCTACACGACGTCGCTGGCCGACATGAATGCCTGCAACGTGGCGCCGGATTCCGGAGACGTCGGCATCGCCATGCCACTGATCATTGCACCCGGTGATGCTGCAAGGTCGGTCCTCGTTGCGCGAACGAACCGCCGCGATGTCGATGGCATGCCACCGCTCGGTTCGACGATCGTCGACGCGGACGGAGTGGCCCTGCTCACCGACTGGATCAACGGTCTCGCCAACTGCAACTGATCGGTCTCAAATCTGTGACGCTAATCAATGGATTCATGGCGCCAACGCCCCGTACGTTAGGCCATTGAAGAACATATGAAACAGCTGGCAGTCATCATTGCATTGATATTCGGTTCTTGCCTGACGGCGAGCGTGAGTATGTCAGCGAAGAAGAAGCGGCCGACACGATTTAGGACACGCTGGCGAAGAAGAAGAAATATTGTCGTTAAAAACTCTTTTTCGATTCCACCAGGAACTGCACGCTGTCGATAGACGAATCACCGTTCAGCGGAAAGGCGATATCGATATGTATCATACTGCGCGAGCCAGAGCGTGTCCCTGCAAGACGAAGACCAATGCCAACGTCGCTTAACCAACCAAGGCCCTCCCCACCGAGCGGGTTATCGCCCCACGTGCGGCCTGCGTCGGCAAATATGGCCCCGCCGACCCGGAACAGCCGGAACGGATACCAGTCGGTGAAGTAGCGCTGTTCGAGCGTCAGCAGCATCTTCGAGTCGCCTGACTGATAACGCAGGGGATAGCCGCGCAAGCCGGTGTCACCGCCGAGTTCAACGGGGTTGTCGAGGTCGAGGTCGTTGCCATAGGTCGCCGAAAGTGTCGCGAACAGCGTGCGCTTTCTGGACTGCTGCTTGTAGTAACGCGCGTCCACGCTGAGCAAGGAATTGACCGAATCGCCACGCTCCAGCCGACCGCTGGCGGCAGCGGATAACAGCAGCACCGATTCCGCCAGCTTGCCGAACGAGCGGCCTGCGCTGAGGGAATAAAGCAGCGCGTCGCGGTCTGCGCCGAAGCTTTCGTTCGACCATCCCAGCGTCGCCGAAAATCGTGTGCCGGTCAGAAAATCTTCGGTTCTCGCTATCTGGTCATGATTGCGCGTTGTTTCAAAGCGATCCTCGAGTATCTCGATGCCAACGTAGGGATATACCAGCTTGCGGTCCGCCGGGATTGCTGCGGGCAGTGTCGGATCGATCACGGTCGAGAACTGGTTGTCGTCGTTCACGATGCCTACCCTATAGCGCTGCACCCAGCCGTTGCGAAGACCTGCGGACCAGCCGCCGAAGGCGGAGTAGTAGCTTCGTTCGTGGCGATATTCGGCCGCCTTTTCACCGAGTTGATAGAGTGTGTCTTCCTGATCCTCGTCCAGAAGAGTGCCCCCTGCCGCCCAGCGTGTATCCAGCGCATAAAATGGCCGGACGATGGATAGGAAACTCGAATTTCCGTCCGAATTGTCGGCGACGCGCAGGCGCATGGATAGCCAGTTGGGCCCAACATTCCGGTCGAAAAATTCAAATACCGTCGAGTCACGATCGACATCCTTGGACCGGACGACAAATATCTGCTGACCTCTGCCGAAAAGATTCAACTCTTCGATGTTGACGGACGACTTGTTTTCGCCGCCGCTGCGCGAATACGAAATCCCGGGCTTCAATGTCCAGACATCGCGCGTATTTACGTGCAGGTCGACAGTGCCATCCCGGCGGTTCTTTGGCGTGATGGAGGCATCGTAAAAGTAGCTGTTGCTGCGCAGAATGCGAGCCGTTTCATCAGCGAGCCGCTTGGAGTATGGGTCACCCGGCTTGAACAGCAGCTGCTTTTCGATAACGGAGTCTTTGGTAATGATGTGGAGGCGATTCGCAAGCCGGTACAGGGCATTATTCTCTCTCGGATCGGACAGATCGAAGATGTCCTGCTTTTCGAGCACGATCTTGCCAATGACAACTCCGTCAGCTTCCAGGCGAGCCTCGTCGGGCTGGGCATCAGCTTCTTCCGCGTTCGACGCGCCGCTCATGAGCGCCATGAGCATCAGCATGGTTGCAGGAGAAATTATTGGCATTCCGTGGATCACGATTTGACGCTTCTTAGGTCAAGGCAAATGAGTATAATCGGCCGATTGCGGCCTCGTAGTGACACGGTATGCAAAACGAGCTGATTAATGAAGGGCTGACCCTGATGCTTGCCGGCATGGGCACGGTATTCATGTTCCTGACTGTGCTCGTTATCATGATGGCTTTGATGTCAAGGCTGATTTTGCGGTTGCAATCATCTGCGGATGCGCACGGTCCGAATGATGATGAGGTTGCTGCGATCACTGCGGCGCTTGCCCGACACCGGCAAAAATAGACAGATACGGAGCGCAAAGCCCCAGCATGAGCGAAAAGACCCCCCTCGGCATAACTGAATTGGTGCTGCGCGATGGACACCAGAGCCTGCTCGCGACGCGTATGCGTATCGAGGACATGCTGCCGATCGCGGACAAGCTCGATCGGGTGGGCTTCTGGTCCATTGAGAGTTGGGGTGGCGCAACGTTCGATGCCTGTATCCGCTTCCTCGGCGAAGACCCCTGGGAGCGGATTCGCCGCCTCAAAGAAGCCATGCCAAATACGCCGCAACAGATGCTGTTTCGCGGCCAAAATATACTTGGCTATCGTCACTACGCGGACGACCTTGTGGAGAAGTTCGTCGAACGTTGCGCGGTCAACGGCGTCGACGTGTTTCGCATCTTCGACGCGCTGAACGACATGCGTAATCTGGAGACGGCCGTAAAAGCGACACTGGCGGTTGGAAAGCATGCGCAAGGGACGATGTCGTATACGGTCAGCCCCGTGCATACGATCGACCTGTGGGTCGATCTTGGCCGCAGGATTGAGGATATGGGGGCCCATTCGATCTGTATCAAGGATATGGCGGGCCTGCTGAATCCCTATGTCGCGTTCGAGCTCGTAAGCCGCCTCAAGGCATCCGTCGATATCCCGATTCACATGCATTGTCATGCAACCACTGGCATGTCGACTGCAGCCTGTATCAAGGCTGCGGAGGCCGGTATCGACCGTGTGGATACGGCAATCTCATCGATGAGCATGACGTACGGGCATTCGCCGACCGAAACGCTCGTCGCCATTCTCGACCAGACTGACCGCGCAACCGGATTGGATCTGCGTCTGCTAGAGGAAATTGCCGCGTATTTTCGCGAGGTGCGCAAGAAATATGCGCAGTTCGAGGGCGGATTGCGCGGTGTCGATTCGCGAATCCTCATCGCGCAGGTGCCTGGCGGCATGCTGACGAATCTCGAGAGTCAGCTCCGTGAACAAAATGCCGGCGACAAGCTCGATGCGGTGCTCGAGGAAATTCCGCGGGTTCGCAAAGACCTCGGCATGCTGCCACTCGTCACACCGACGTCGCAAATCGTTGGCACGCAGGCAGTAATCAATGTGCTGTCGGGTGATCGGTACTTGACGATTTCGAAAGAAACCGCGGGTATTCTGAAAGGTGAGTACGGTGCAACTCCGGCGCCTGTCAATGCGGAGCTGCAGGCACGCGCGCTGCAAGGTGCAGATCCGATCACCTGCAGGCCTGCTGA
>JAOTUB010000047.1 GCA_029864095.1 Gammaproteobacteria bacterium
ATAGAGCAGATGGTCAGGGATGAATGCGAGATGCTCGAAGCACGGGATCTTGATAACCCGAAACAGGCGCAGAGAAGGCTGGATGCAATCATGTCTGATAGCCGCCCGCCGGTGACCAGGTAGCACCTACGTGGCGGCTCGTGCTTCGACAAAGCTCAAGACCTAGCATTGGCCGCACCGATCCCAGACGCTGCCCTTTGTCCAACATACGCGTCACGTCGGTTGCTGATGTGTCGGACGAACCGTGGAAAAATCGGACATGAAATACGCACCGTTCCTGAGTTGCCTCAGCCCGGTCGCATGCAATAGCGATGACAGCACGCCGACTCGGAACGGCTCGGGCTCGGACACGGAGTGGTTGACAGGTTTAGTTGCCTTGCATGACGAGATAGGGGTCAACGACGGCATTACCGAAGTCGGGTGATATAGCTTTATAATCGGAGCATGCCCATGCCGAGGACACGGACCGATCTCGTCGGCTCGACTTTACACAACGGCTCGTACGTTCCTTCGGCAGGCTTTGCGCGCGCATGGCAAAGCCGAATCTACCCCGCGTAGATAGTTTGCATAAACGAGCATGAGCATTAGGCAGCGATCGAAATATAACCACGTCGCGGGAGTACGAAAAAATGGCTATACCGATGTTGTTTGATCCGTCAACCCACTCAATTGGACTCAATCGCGAATTGCGGGCCGCGAAAGTCAAGGAGCAGCCGGATCCGCCGGTCCGGGTAGATGGCGTGACCTTTGGAGTCGCAACGATGTCGGAGAATTCTCCACATGGCGGCGAAATGCACCCGGATGGCGACGAGATCCTGTACCTTATTTCCGGCAAGGTTAGAGTTGTGCTTCTCGACCACGCGGATCAAGACATCGAGCTGCACCCGGGTGATGGCATGATCGTACCGCAGGGGGTATGGCACCGCGTTGACATCCTCGAGCCATGCCAGATCGTTTACGTCACGCCCGGACCGAACAACGAGTTTCGCCCGTTGGATATTGCCAGGACGTAATTGGGGCATGCACGATGGAGAGTAGCAGCGCACGCACACGGAGAATCATCAATGTCATCGACTTCAAACGGACACCACGGACACAGTAATCGTTTCTGCGGCGAACGGGTCTTGCCGACTTATCTATCCTGACCCGTGATCCAGAGCAAGATGTCGAGGCGTTGAAGGATCAATCGGTAACAGGGTAAAGGTGAAATAGGATGGACTATAGAAAATACAGCATTATTTCGGGCGTGTTCTTTTTGCTCGTCGCGCTGGCACACTTGTATCGAGTCGCCGCCAACCTGCCGGTTCAGGTAGACGAGTTCATGGTTCCGATGTGGGCATCTTGGGTCGCCGTGGTGGCAACCGCCGTGCTCGCCTTTTGGGGCTTCAGAATCGCGCGGCAAAAATAGGCGCCAGCCGAGAGGTTCGAGTTCCTGCAAAGATGCTTCGGCTCGTCATAGCGCTGGCCGCTCTCGAGCGCATCTCTGACAGCGCGTTTCACGCGGATGATAAGGGGATAACGCTCTGACTAACAAGCACTTTCCGGATTTGATCAGATCGCTACCGGAATTTGATGGCGCGTTCGATGCGCATCGACTGAACGCAACGAACTGCGAGGTATTGTTCGCCTCCTACCCGGCCGGGACCGTGATCGATCCGCATACACATGCAACAGAGAACTGTGGCGTGATTACCGAGGGCGAACTGATTTTGATTGTCGACAACCAGGAATCTCGTTATGGCCCCGGAGATTGGTACCATGTGCTGCCAAATCAGCTGCATGCCGCCCGTTTTGAGGTCGCCACGTCGGAAGTTGAATTCTGGTTTGACGCCAGCGCGTCGGCAGAACGGTAACCAACCCGACGTCGCTCGAGAGAACTCCAGATGCACTGCAAAATCACGGTTCTGATCATCGCGCTTCTGAGCGCATTCGCCTGCACGCAAAGCGAGGCGCCCAAGCCGCGCGAACAAGGAGACCTTGCGCGAGACTACTTCACGTTTGCCAACGCAGAGCACTTTGTCACTGATCATTTGATTCTGGATCTGTACGTTGACTTCGAAGCGGAGCAGCTGCGTGGCACTGCGAAATTGAATATGCGGCGTGTTGACGAGCACGCTACGGAAATCGTTCTCGACACCCGGGATTTGACGATAGAAAGCGCGAGCTTTTTTTCCAGCGCGGGCCGTTCGATCGGGGCTGACTTCCGTTTCGGCGAGCATGACAAGATCATGGGCACACCGCTAATTGTCGACGTACCGCGAACGATACAGGCCGACCCGGAGATCGCGCTGATAATTACCTATCGGACAAGCCCGAATTCGACGGCACTGCAGTGGCTGCCGGCGGAACTAACGGCCGGTGGCGAGCATCCGTTCCTGTTTTCGCAGTCTCAGGCGATACACGCGAGGAGTTGGATTCCGCTGCAGGACACTCCGGCCATTCGAATCACTTACCAGGCAACGATCAGCACACCGCCAGAATTACTGGCCGTCATGAGCGCAAACAACGATCCGGATGCAGAACGAGACGGCACATACGAATTCGACATGCCGCAGCGAATACCGTCCTATCTACTCGCCCTTGCAGTTGGCAACATCTACTTTGCGCCAATCGGTGAGCAGACCGGCGTTTATTCGGAACCCGAGCTTCTCGAGGCCTCTGCGTTTGAGTTCGCGGACACGCAGGCAATGTTGGAGACAGCTGAAGCAATGTTTGGCCCGTATCAGTGGGGACGATACGACCTTCTGATACTGCCACCCAGCTTTCCCTACGGCGGCATGGAGAACCCGCGGCTCTCATTTCTGACGCCCAGCCTGCTCGCCGGTGATAGAAGTCTCGTTGGCGTTGTCGCCCACGAACTTGCACACTCCTGGTCCGGCAATCTCGTCACCAATGCAACGTGGCGTGATGGCTGGCTCAACGAAGGCTGGACAAGCTACCTCGAAATGCGATTGATGGAAGTGATCTACGGTAAGGAGCGAGCGGCCGAAGAGAATGTTCTGGGTTACCGGGAGCTGCTTCTGGACTTCGAATCGGTAAATCCCGTAATGCAGGCTCTGGCGCCATCACTCGAGACCGGCGACCCGGATGATTTCCAGGGAACGATTCACTACCACAAAGGGAATCTGTTCCTCCAATACCTCGAAAACGCCATTGGTCGCAAAGCTTTTGACGTCTTTATCAGCAAGTACTTCACTGATTTTGCGTTCGGCACGATTACGTCGGAGGCCTTTCTCGACTACCTCGATGAAAACCTGCTGTCAGTTCATGGCGGCACGGTAACTCGCGCCAAAGCGGAGCAATGGTTGTACAAGCCGGGGTTGCCCGACGATGCGGTGATACCAACGTCGGCGAGGCTGGATGAAGCAGCCGCAATGGCAACTGCGTGGTCGGTCGGCGAAGTTGACCTTGAAGACGTGCCCGTTTCCGACTGGAGCCCACAGGGAATAGTGCATTTCATCAATAGCCTGGACGCCGGCCTCACGACGGAAAAACTCGGCAAGCTCGATCAAGCACTTGGTTTGAGCACGTCGCGCAATGCCGAAATCTGCAGGACATGGTTCATTCAGGTTGCAGAACGTCAGTACCGACCCGCTTACGCGGCACTCGAACAGTATCTGCGTCGGTACGGCCGAACCCGGCTAGTCAAACCGGTTTACGAAGCACTCGCGAAAAACGGATCGGACCTGCAGCTTGCGCAGCGGATGTTTGCGGGAGCACGCGGCAATTACCATCCGCTCACCGTGGCAAGTATTGAGACGGTATTCGAACGCGCTTTGGAGTCAGCATCGGAACTGCGCGATGAATCTTAATCAGGTCACTGTTCGCTGCATTGACTATAACGAGTCTGTGGCGTTTTACGCCGGCCTTGGACTTCGGCAAATCGTGGACAGCCCGCCGCGTTATGCGCGCTTCGAGTCTGCATCGGGGACGACGTTATCGATTCACGCAGTAGACACCGTGGCGGCCGAGTCGGGAACAACCCTCTACTTCGAGGTAGACGATGTCGATGCCGAAGTAGAGCGCCTGAAAGCCGGCGGCCTCGAGTTTGACAGCGACCCAATTAATCAAAGCTGGCTCTGGCGCGAAGCCTGTCTCCACGACCCGGCAGGCAATCGAGTATGCATTTACCACGCCGGTGAGAATCGACGATTCCCGCCGTGGCGAATTTGATCTCGGCTACGAAGCAGGCAACGTTGCTTCCGGGATCGGAGGGAGCTATAACTCACGGGCAGTACATTTCCAGGATTAAGAAATGACGATGAGAATACGCCTTGTCAGTGTTCCAGTAGAAGACCAGCAACATGCGCTGGAGTTTTACTGTGATGTTCTGGGTTTCGAGAAGAAACTCGACATCGATCTCGGCCAATTTCGATGGTTGACGGTCGTGTCGCCGGAAGAGCCCGAGGCTGCACAGCTTTTGCTGGAACCAAACGCACATCCGGCCTCGAAAGCATACCAGAATGCACTGCGCGACGACGGCATCCCGATAGCCGCGATTGAGGTAGCGGACCTGGACGCCGAATATAAACGTCTTGTCGCAGCAAGCGTAACGTTTCAATCTGAACCGACGGATGCTGGTGGCACCAAAATCGCGGTGTTCGACGACTCTTGCGGTAACCTGATCCAGCTGTATCAAACCGCCCAAGCCTGACGTGGCGGACAGAGTCGCAACCGACAGTGGACTCGCAAACACTTTACTTGTTGGCCGCCGACGTTACGCTATTGCTGCACATGTCCTTCGTCGCGTTTGTCTTGATCGGTCTGCTGCTGATTTTTGTTGGCTATGCACTTGCCTGGTCCTGGATCAGAAACCCGTGGTTTCGTTGGTCACATCTGGCAGCGATTACGGTCGTTGTCTTGCAGTCGTGGTTCGGGGTAATTTGTCCGCTGACGACGCTCGAGATGGCTTTGCGGTCGCGAGCCGGGGCCACAACCTACCCCGGCGCTTTCGTCGCCCACTGGCTCGAATCAATCTTGTACTATGATGCACCGGAGTGGGTATTTGCTGTCTGCTATACGGCGTTCGGGCTGCTCGTCGTTGTCAGTTTGTTCTGGATTCGGCCTCGACCCATTGAAAAGAAGTCCAGCAAATGAGAAAAAATACTGAGGCGCAGCTGGCGCCGTCATGCATGGGGAGTCGAAAATGACGGATGCAACATACCAAGGTCGCTGTTTCTGTGGCAACATCAGCTTCCAGGTTACCGGCCCTGTCAAATTTGCTTGCTTTTGCCATTGCGAAAGTTGCCGGCGCGCTGCCGGTGGTGTTTACGTCGCATGGGCGACCTTCGAGAAAGAGTTGTTTGCTGTAACGGACGGTGACATAACGTTGCACCATTCGGCACCAAAGGTAACGCGCGGATTATGTGCAACGTGTGGTACCTCACTAACCTACGAGCATGACGATCGACGCAACGAGATCGACGTGACATTGACGAGTTTCGACGAGCCATCGGATTTCTCGCCTGCTGCCCATATCTGGGTAGAGGACAAATTGCCCTGGGTCAATATCGACGACGGGCTGCCCCGATACGACAAGAAAATTACATCGCCCTGAGCGCGACCGATTTCGCCTGGTGCAGCCGTCTTACTGGATAGAGGCGAAGTAACTGGCACCGCCCGAGGCATCGTACTCCCCCCCGAGGCCACGGGTCTGGCAGTACCTGAAGAACTCCTGGAAAAGGACTGGATGGTTTCGCCGATCTGCACGTGGGGCCCAGGTGGGTCCCACGTCCTTTACCCGTTGCCGGTCGCGCGACCGGTTTTCGCCCGCTCATCGGTCTAATCAGGTAAGGACAGTCATTTTGGGTCTACAGAATTGCCATGAAAATCGGCCACATTTGCCTGGCGCCCGAGACGGATGCCGCTGTCGTCCGATTTGCCACATTGATCGAGGCATTTGACCGGCTCACGATCGAGCAACACGTGCTCGTCACCAGTGTCCCACTGGCCAGACGTCTACAGAGTCGTCCGTACGTTACGGTAGGGCCCGTCGTCAGGACTGCCGTCATGGCGTATTGCCTGATGCCAAATGTCGACCTCGTGCACATCCACGAGGAAAGAGGTGAACAAGCGGCCCTGTTACTCAGGTTAACGCGTTCCATTCCATTTGTGCTGACGGTCGGGGACAGGCAGGACGCGGATCTCAATCCCTTATCTCGCGCAGTCCGGCAGCGCGCCGCGCGTTTGATCCCTCAGTCTTATGACGAGCCCAACGAAATCCTTGCGACGTACCGCCAGGCGATCGGTCAGCCGTCAGAACTCCCACAAGACGCCGATTGCGGGTAACAGCGGCATCCAGTAATCGACGTCGCTCTCAAATACATCTTCACCCGTATCCTCGTCCTCATCGAAATCGAAGTCGCGGCAACAGACGTTTTGGCGATTGAAGAGATTAGAAATTTCGAAGAACGCCATAAACGATCCGCGTCGCAACTTCCATTTGCGACTGACCCTGAAGTCGACACTCGCGAACGAGCCGAGGCGGTCCACATTCCGTGGACCCGGAATGGCAACAAATACCGGCTCGCCTTCATCATCAACGCCGTCTTCAACCAGGGCCAGATCTGTCGTAGGCCAGCCCGAGTGAATATTTGTCGCCAGCGCAACATCCCATTTCTCATTCGACCAGCTGATGCCGCCCTGGAATGCCTGCCTTTGATCCCAACTGCGATACACGTCTTCTCCGCCGATGCGGTCCGTCACCTCAGACAGCGTGTAGGACGCCCACCAATCAAACGGCCCGTTTGAACGGTCGATCGAGATCTCGACACCTTTCGACGTTGCGCTCGCCGGATCCAGGCGAACGCGATCTGGCTGAATCTCCGGGATCAGTCCGAGCGGATCATGCAGGTTTTCGAAGCGCGGACGAACCTGTTGCATGTCCTTGCGGAATACTTCAATTCTCAGTGAGTACTTGTCGCGAAGCAGGTGACGTACGCCCGCAATCAAGTGATCGGCGCGCTGCGCTGGCCAGAAGTTCGTGATGCCATCTTCGATCTGCAGCTCGTGGATGCCCTGCGACTGGTGGTAGCGGCCCCAGCTGAATCGCAATTCAGTTTTGGATCCCAACGAGCGCAATACGCTGAGTCGGGGGCTCAGTTGAGAATCGGACGACAAGTCCGTGTAGGTTTGGTCATCCCATCTCAAACCCCACTCGACAATGGTCTTTGGCGATATTTTCCAGCGGTCCGAAAAGTACCCTGCGTAGCTCCCGCCTTGCGGCGTTGCCGCGGCCACCAAACCGGCAGATTCGGGCTGGTCCTGCCACAGGGCGGGCAAGCCAAAATACTCCGCAGTGTTTGCATACGCATAGCTCGCATCGGAATAGGTCGCTTCGAGACCCCATCGTACGAGGTGCCGTTCGGACGAACTCAAAGTCCAGTCCTGCCGAAAGCTGAACTGCTCAACATCCCGCTCATCGAGAACCGTGGCAACGATTTTTTCCACATCGTTCAGAGAACCCTTGCGGCGATTGTCGAACGAAGTCGCCGATAACACGAGTTTGCTCGTCAGATCCTCCGACCAGCGATTGTCGAGCTGCACCCAGAGCTGCCCATTTCGTGTGCTGCTGACGACTCTTTCGAGCTCTGCCGGCTCTGTTTCCAGCACAACCTCGACACTGTCTTCAGCAAAAAGCGCGTTGACGGAAAGCGTTGCATTCGGTGAAAAGTCATAGCTGATCTCGCCGAACACATCGTAATACGACGGGCTGCCAAATTCGGGGTTAATGACAAGATCCAGGTTGCCACGACGCGCAGACACCAACCACGTACGGTCTGCCTCGTTTCCAGCAGTCAGAAACGATGAGTTGAAAACGCTCACGCCGATTTCCGTATGTCGTGGCTGCAATGCCTCGAGCGACTCCATCAGCACGAGGCCGCTCATCCGGTCGCCGAAGCGCACCGGGAAACCGCCCGTGTACACTTCAACGCCTTCAATCGCGCGTGAATCAATGGCGCTGAAGATGCTTTGATAGTCGCGAACATGGAATGGATCGAAGAGCCCATGCCCATTCAACATGATGCCGATTTCGCCGTCCTCGCCACCCCGAAAATGGGTCTTCGCCGATGCTCCGCTTGCAGCCGCGCCGGGCAAGCGCTGCACAACCCGCATCGGATCTTCACCGATATCCGGCATGTTTTGAATCGTACGCTGGTCAAGCATGAATTTTGATGCCGACATGTCCCGCAGTATTTCGTAACGACTTGCCGATACGGCGATAGTCTCGATTTCCGGTTTGGCGGGATCCATACCGACGCTAACTACGGTCGTGTCCCCGGGCCAGACATCGACTATGCGCGTCACTGTCTCGTAACCGTCTGCCGCGATGTCAAACCGGTAGCGCCCGGCGGAGGCGTCCGAGTACACGAAGCTCCCCGGCAACGGCTCGGCCGAAACGATCAGCGTCGGTTCAATTGAAATAGTTGCGCCATCGACCGGCTGCTCGCCGTCTTTTGTCGTAACGACCAGCATGATGTTGCCTTTGGGCAGGCCGGCACTATCGTAGCGGACAACCAGATGAACACCGGCTTCCGAGCGAATAGTCAGTCCGTGCGGCCGCAGGATCTCGCGCATGATTTCGACCGGCTCGTTCGCTTCAGGCTCGGCTATGACAATCAAATCTGCAGCAATGAGGTTCGTGCTGTAGGCGAACGGGTAACCGGCGTCCCGAAACTCATCGATGACCTCGGCAACCGGCCGACCCGCGAATGGCGCAGCGTCGCCTTCGTCCGCCAAGCCAGCCAGCGGCAGCAGCAACAACGTTATTATTATCGTCCGAAACATAGTCTGATTCCTCCGCCGATCGCGGGATTACCGGATGTTACGGGCGACTGCTCGAATCTATGGCACTCACGTAGATAGTCCCCCCATCTATGCGGTAATCAAGGTCCTCACCCGACATCCGCAATCTCAATTCGTCTCTCGGGCTCATGTCGATATTTCCCTTCAAAATCCCGTCGCGCGCTTTCTGTTCGGCAGCCGACGACTCGTAAGAAACCTGCAGACCGGTTTCGCGACCGACCCACTTCAAGAACTCATCCACGGACTTGCCATCAACATCGGCGCTTGGCGCAGTGTTCTCGATCCAGTCCCAGGCCTCGCCATAGCCATTGATGTTAACAACGACCGGGCGAGCACCTCCCGACACTGTCAACCGCTGGCCTTTAACCGCAACTGCCTCTTCCACGTACACGCCGTCGACCGCAACTTCACCCTCACGGACGCTCACGGATAGTCTCTCAGTGTCAGCATAAGTCATGAATTGCGTGCCAAGATGCCTGACCGATCCGTGATCTGTCGTGATTTCAAGGCCTGAGCCCGTGATCGCTGCGACAAGCTGGGACGGCCTGGAATCGAAGTAGATCCGCCCGGACTCCAAATACACCGAGTCCTCTGACGTGAAACGTATGCGCGTGTTCTTGTCTATCCGCAGCGAGCCGCCGTTACCCCACTCGAGGCCGATACCCGAATCTTCACCCGTGACGATCACCTCACCTGCCGAAATCGATTCAAGATCAGTCACCTGATTGAGCACGGATTGGTCCCCAAGCAAATAAATCGACCCATGACTTTTGCTGATCGTCGCGACTTGCACCGATTGCACGTCGGTGACCTGCAGCGCATTGAATGACACAGCAATACCCAGCAACACGGTTGCCGCGACCGCAAAAAAGGTCATGCGTTGACGCATCCTTACCCTGCCCGTCACGGCTCGCCACTCGGCGTACACCGCATCGCGAACCATCGACTCATGCTCGGTCGGTGGCGTCGATCGCGGTGCAGCGTGCTCCAGCAGTTCTTCGATTGCTTTGTCACCGCGCATCGAAAATCCTTCGCTCGATTTATTCATGATCGCACCAGCCCGTCTGCCTGATCGTTGAGGGCTCCGCTCAAAGTAGAATAAACGTCAGCAAACGCGCGCTTCGCTCTCGCGAGCAGCGATTGTGTCGCCTCCGTGCCGATTTCCAAGCGTGCGGATATTTCTTTCACCGAATGACCCTCAACGTATTTCCACTCCAGCACATTGCCGTATTGCGCGGGCAGCCGATCGAGTGCTACCTGAATCAGGCGCAAGGCCTCAACTCGTTGGTAGTGCCGTTCTGGGCTGTCCTCTCGTGGTGCCTGGAAGGAATCTATTGCTGCCTGGATCTCGGGAAGGTCTTCGACCAGCACGATGTGGTCTCTGTACCGCCCTTGCTTGCAGAGCCAATCGCTTATCTCATTGCGACAGATCGCGCACAACCATGTAAACATCGCCGATTCGGCGCGGTAGGTGTGAATCTTGCGAACGGCGCGGGTCATCGTGATCTGCACGACCTCTCTCGCACCCTCCGGATCATCGCTCAGCCGCGCAATGGCGAACCGATAGAGTCTCGCGAAGTTGTCCTCAAAAAACCGATCGAAGGCCTTCTGATCGCCCGCAAGCAACTGCTTTGCAAGCCTTCTGTCGTCAAGATAAACCGGCATAGCGTCCATTCTCCCAGTACCTGCCCATTAGACGGCGCCCGGATTAAAAATCGGTCGCAGGGGGTCCTGGTTTCAGGGATATGCGGCTATTTTACGCCCGAAATACGGGATATTTCGGTTATCGCTTCATTGCCTCGAAAAACTGGGCATTGGTCTTCGTATCCTGCATTTTGTTAAGTAGGAACTCTACGGCCGCGAGTTCGTCCATGGGATGCAGAACCTTGCGCAGTACCCACATTTTTTGCAGTTCGTCGGGATCAGTCAGCAATTCTTCCTTACGAGTACCTGAGCGATTGATATTGATCGCCGGGAATACGCGCTTTTCCGAAATACGGCGATCGAGATGGATCTCCATGTTGCCGGTGCCCTTGAACTCCTCGTAAATGACCTCGTCCATTTTGGACCCGGTGTCGACGAGCGCCGTCGCGAGAATCGTAAGGCTGCCACCTTCCTCGATATTGCGAGCCGCGCCGAAGAACCGTTTCGGCCGATGCAGCGCGTTCGCGTCCACACCGCCTGTCAGCACTTTGCCTGACGACGGAACAACGGTGTTATACGCTCTCGCGAGTCGCGTGATCGAGTCGAGAAGAATCACGACGTCGCGCTTGTGCTCGACGAGGCGCTTCGCCTTTTCGATCACCATCTCAGCCACCTGAACGTGCCGGCTTGCCGGCTCGTCGAAAGTCGACGAAACCACCTCGCCACGCACCGTGCGCTCCATCTCTGTGACTTCCTCGGGCCGCTCGTCGATGAGCAATACCATCAGGTCGACATCAGGGGTGTTTGCACAAATTGCCGATGCGATATTCTGCAACAACATAGTCTTACCCGCTTTGGGCGGGGAGACGATCAGGCCACGTTGGCCTTTGCCGATCGGCGCAACCATATCGATAATGCGCGCCGTCAGGTCTTCGGTACTACCGTTACCCTGCTCGAGCTTAAGGCGTTCGGTCGGGAATAACGGCGTCAGGTTTTCAAAGAGCACCTTGGTGCGAGCGTTCTCCGGGGAATCATGATTGATCTGCCCTACTTTCAACAGCGCAAAATAGCGCTCGCCGTCTTTGGGCGGACGGATCAGTCCGGCAACGGTGTCGCCGGTACGCAGCGCAAATCGCCGGATCTGGCTCGGACTGACATAAATATCGTCGGGTCCCGCAAGATACGAGCCGTCCGACGACCGCAGGAAGCCGAAGCCGTCCTGCAGAATCTCGAGCACGCCATCGCCGTAAATATCTTCGCCGAGCTTCGCATGCGCATTGAGTATCGCAAATATCATCTCCTGCTTGCGATGACGCGCAAGATTCTCTAGGCCGAGAGTATCACCCAGCGCAACGAGGTCGGCAGCCGGTCGACCCTTCAACTCGGTCAAGTTCATGATGTTCTTGCTGAGCTCGAGTTGTTCGGGCGGAATTACCTCCAGACTGCCTTCGTCATCCGGATATTCGCCTTGCGGTGACCGGCGACGGCGACGGCGATTGGGGTTGCCTTTTGGTTTGTTGCCGGTTTTGTTCGGTCGGCTTTTCGTTTGATTACCCAAGTATCCTCTCACAGATTAGAATCCAGAAATTCGGCCAGTTGCGACTTGGACATCGCGCCGAGTTTTTGTGCCTGCACGGCACCGTCTTTGAACAACATGAGCGTCGGAATACTGCGGATACCGAACTTTTGTGCTGTGTTCGGGCTCTCATCGACGTTCAGTTTCACCACCGACAGTTTGTCGGCATATTCGCTGGCCGCTTCGTCGAGAAGCGGAGCTATCATCTTACACGGACCACACCACTCCGCCCAGAAATCCACCAAAGCGGGCTTGTCCGAATTGAGTACGTCAGTTTCAAAGTCACTGTCGTTGGTGTGCACGATATTGTCGCTCACCGGCTACTTCCTCCACAGTTGAATTGTCTGATTGAATGTTGCTCTGCCCGTTTCCGCCAAGCGCGGCCAACGAACACTACAAAATGGATGACGCTGCCCGATAGATCAGGCAATATGTCGCAGCTTTGTTGCCGACTAATTCCGGCTTCTCTGATGAATCGATGATTGCGAAACTGGCAGGTGCGACGATTGTCGCGTCGGTATTGGCTCAATTTGAACGCGTCACGAGCCATTTTGCAAGCTTTTAATGCACTTTTTACGGCCTCCAAATTATGGCAGATAACCATCTGACCGACCTCAGATTTGATTCCCTTGCGCTGCGGGACAGTGTGCGAGCCGGCATTCGCGATGCCGGTTTCGAGTTTTGCACGCCGATCCAGGCCAGCACTCTGCCGATCGCGCTGGAGCCCCGTGACGTTGCCGGTCAGGCGCAAACGGGCACCGGCAAGACGGCTGCATTCCTTGTCGCTACCTTTCAAAAGCTCCTCGCCTCGGATCCCCCCGCAGACCAGAAGAAACAGCCGCGCGCCTTCATGCTCGCGCCCACGCGCGAGCTGGCTGTGCAGATCGCGAATGATGCCGAGCTCCTGGGTAAACACACCGGATTCAAGATAGGCCTGGCTTTCGGCGGCACCGACTACGAGAAGCAACGGCGCACGATCGAAGACGGAATCGACATCCTCATCGGCACACCCGGCCGCATCATCGACTACTTCAAACAGGGCGTATTCAAGCTCGACCAGGTTGAAGTCGCGGTACTCGACGAGGCTGATCGCATGTTCGATCTCGGCTTTATCAAGGACATTCGGTATCTCTTGAGAAAGCTGCCGGCACCGGATAAGCGACTGAATATGTTGTTTTCCGCAACATTGTCACAGCGTGTCATGGAACTCGCCTACGAGCACATGAACGAACCCGAGCTCATTCGCATAGAGCCAGACAAGATAACAGCTGACCGCGTCCGTCAGGCTGTCTTTTTTCCATCGAACGAAGACAAAATGCCGCTGCTCGTCGGCCTCATTCGTGAAATGGGTGCTGGCCGGATAATGGTGTTCGTCAATATGAAGCGTGAGGCGGAACGTGTTGAAAGCTATCTCGAGGCGAATGGCATTCATGCCAAAGCAATTTCTGGCGACGTGCCGCAGAAAAAGCGTTTGCGCATGCTGCTGGAGTTTCAGCGCGGCGAGCTGCAGGTATTGATCGGAACCGACGTCGCGTCACGCGGATTACACGTTCCCGATGTCCAATACGTCATCAACTATGATCTGCCGCAAGATGCCGAGGACTACGTACACCGGATCGGCCGCACCGCTCGCGCCGGCGCGGCAGGTGATGCGATCAGCTTTGGGTGTGAGACCTACGCGGTCTCCCTGCCGGATATAGAAGAATTCATCGGCCACAGGATCCCGGTGGCGAAGTATGATCCGGACATACTTCCGGAGCTGATCAAACCAAAACGCAAGCCACGGCAGTCATCTGCACCACGTGGACGGCAGGGCGACAAGCGGCCGCCGCGGCGAAGACCGTCTAGAAGATCATGACGGCCCCGCGAGCGGGATGCTTGTCGAGGGAAGTAGAGCGCAGCAAAGCGAGCTCCCGTCAAGCGGGATCGAGACATGACCGAGACGTATGCCACGCTCGCGGGGTTGTCATAACAGGTCAGCCACTCCTTCAACGCCAACAAACTCGCCATTTTCGCGCACCGGCCTGGACGTGTCGGGGCGCGTGATTGTCACCGGCATGCTGATGCCATACTCGGCTGCGCTGCGCAAGACCGAGAGCGTATCGTCGACAAACAGGGTCGTTTCGGGTTCGAAGCCCTCAGCCTCTCGCAGCGCATGCCAGAATTCCTGACGTTCCTTGGCATGCCCATAGATATGTGAGCTGTGGACCCCATCAAAAAAGTCTGAAAAGCCCAGGGTATCGTTCTTCAGATGCAGCGTATCGGGATGCGAATTCGTGACGAGCAAGACCTTGACTTTTAATTCACGGACACGTTCCAGGAACGCCCGCGCTCCCGGCAGGTACTCGATACGATGGTGAACTTCCTGGTGCAGCTCGAGCACGTCGAAGCCGAGCCGCTCACTCCAGTGATCGAGGCAGTACCATTCGAGGTCGCCCTGAATCGACGCGTATCTTGCGAACAAACGTTCGCGCGCAATCTCGTAATCGAGGTCATTGTGCGTAGCATATCGCTCCGGGACGAGCTGCCTCCAGACGTAGTTGTCGAATGCGAGATCGAGGATCGTGCCATCCATATCGAGCATCAGCGTTTCGCACCGAGCCAGAGCTGTTTTGGGATCCAATGTCACTGCTTTATACTGCGCGACCTGCCAAATCATCTGGAAATCGCATGCACCTCAAGGAATTAGTTGAACCTGTCGTAAGCCTTGCCGTCGAAGCCGGCAAGGCGATTCTCGAAGTCTACGCCACGGAATTCGACGTTCAAAGCAAAGTTGACGAGTCACCGCTGACGCAGGCCGACCTTGCCTCACACCGCTGCATCGTTGCGGGGCTCGAAAAGCTGACCCCGGAAGTGCCGATCATTTCCGAGGAGGAAGGCCTGCCGGCATTTGAGGAACGCGGGCAGTGGCAGCGATATTGGCTGATCGACCCGCTCGACGGCACCAAAGAGTTTGTGAATCGCAACGGCGAGTTCACGGTCAACATTGCCTTGATCGATTCGAACCGGCCCATTTTCGGTGTCGTGCACGTGCCCGTCCAGGACAAGACCTACGTCGGCTGCGAGGGTAAAGGCGCGGAGCTTCGAGACGGCGAAACCGTCACACCGATTCGCGTCGCTGTGGCAAGCGCCACGCCTGTTCGCATTGTCGGCAGCCGCTCCCACCGTGGCTCGAGTCTCGATGCGTTTCTCGAAAAAATCGGTGACTCTGAGCTGGTACCTATGGGAAGCTCATTGAAATTCTGCGTCGTGGCAGAAGGCCGCGCAGACGTCTATCCGCGCCTCGGACCGACCTCAGAATGGGATACGGCGGCAGCCCACGCTGTGGTCGAACAGGCAGGCGGACAAGTGCTCGAGCTTGATGGTAAGCCATTGTCTTATAACACAAAAGCGGAGATTCTGAATCCCTGGTTTGTCGTCGTCGGGCCGACCGACAGGGACTGGCTGGCGCTGCTTGCAAGCGACGAGTAGCATGGGAAGCGATGACCGACAAAGTCGATACTGAGTCTTTCAAGAATCTCGACAGACTGCGCGAACTGCGCGTCAGTCACAGAGATCTCGACTACCTGATTGACCGGTTGCAGCACGACCCGATGGTCGATCAGCTGCGCATCCGGCGCCTGAAGAAACGCAAACTCCTGATCAAGGACATGATCGCGGCGCTCGAGAGCGAGTTGATACCAGACTTGGACGCTTGAACGGCGCGCCGTCTGGAAGGTATTCATATTCATGGCTCGCTGCGCTGCGCTTTACTTCATATGAACACCTTCCAGACCGCACGCTCTACCTGGGCCCTATATGCGTATCACCTCGCTCCCGGGCGAGTTCTACTTGACGGTGGCGCTCTTCGAGGCGGGCGGCACGGTCGGCGTCGAGATCGTTGATACAGCTGGGACAGGACACGCCTTCGCGGTAATCCGGTGAGGCGAGATCCTCGCTACTCAGGGGTCGTCGGCAGGCATGGCATTGCACATAGCCACCCTCGGCCAGATCGCGATCCACTGCTACGCGGGTATCGAACACGAAGCATTCGCCGTTCCAGCGGTTTTGCTCGGTCGGTATGTCCTCAAGGTACTTCAGAATACCGCCCTGTAAGTGATAAACCTGAGCAAAGCCCAGCTCGAGCATCAGGGCCGTCGCTTTCTCGCAGCGGATGCCCCCCGTGCAAAACATCGCAAGCGGCCGATCCTTCGACGTCTTTGCGAGCTCCTTCGCGAATTCCGGAAACTGCCGAAAGCTGTCGGTTTGCGGATCAAGGGCACGCGGAAATGTGCCAACTTCCACCTCATAGTGGTTGCGGGTATCGACGACAAGTACGTTTGGATCGTCCAGCAGTGCATTCCATTGTTCCGGCGGCACGTACGTGCCGGTCCTTTCGTGCGGCAGAATGTCAGGACGTCCCAGCGTGACGATTTCTTTTTTTAGACGCACCCGCATGCGCCTGAACGGCGCCTCGGCGGCCTCGGTCCAGCGACCTTCGATCGGTTCTTGCAGCGACAGGTGATTTTCGATCCAGCCCAATACCGCACGCATCGATTCTGGCGCGCCGGCGATTGTCCCGTTAAAGCCCTCTGCCGCGACGAGAATGGTCCCCAGCAGCTCATGTTCCTCGCAGGCCGACTGCAGTGCTATTCTGAATTCGTGTGGCGAGACAAGATCCAGAAAACGATAGAACGATACGACTTTCATGCGTCGACCTGACCCTCCGGCATGGTCAACGACAGGATACTGTGACGAATCTCTTCACCAAGCACCAGTCGCGCGTCGGCGCCGATGCCAACCAAGCCTTCATCAAAATCGAGCAGACCTTCACCGTTTCGGCGCAATACTCCCTGCTCCTGTAACTTACTAATGAAATCGTGGAATAGTGTCCTATTAAAGAAGTCCGGCGAGTGTAATCCGTAAATCATCGAAAGCCGTTCTGCACTCAATTCGCACATCCGTTCGAGTTGGACGCGCGACAAGACACCCGAACCGTGTTGTACCAGAATTGCGATTACCAGATAGAATCGCTGCAGCATCGGAACCATTGCCTGGCCCAACATGATCAATTGATACCCCTGTGCGGAGCCCGCAGGGGGCCGCTCGAGCAGCTTTTTGCCCTTGCGGCGCAACAGCAACCCGTGGTCTACGAGCGCGCCGATGGCTGTCGTCGTAATGTCATCGACCTCATCGTCGTCCCATGGCAGACACAGCTCCTTCCGCATAAACGGGTAGATCAGGTTGATTAGGCGCTGCAGTTCAGCGTGTTCGAGCTGCCGGCCCTGAATAAAACAGGATGCGACCGACGCCGGTATTGCCAGCAAGTGCAGAATGTTATTGCGAAAGTAAGTCATGAGTACGGCCGTGCTCTCGGTCATGTGAAATACATCACCCATGGGATGTGATGTGCGGCTGATGACCTCTAGCTTCTCGCCGTGTGCAATGATCCTCTTCGCGTCCCAGTCCGGCACCGTAACAGACTCTGAAAAGCGGAATTGCTTGAGCAATTCGAGGCTCAATTTGAGCTGCGACTGCAATTCCTCTGCGCCAATCTTTTGCTTCGGCGTGGCGAGTAGTACATAAGCAAGCAGGCTGATGGGTGTTACGGCCGCTGCCGCGTTCACGCCCGTCATGATCCTATGCCCAAGACTTTCGACAGCCTCATTCAGCCACGCCGGGCGTTCTCCATTTTCGCCGGTGAACTCGCGCCAGTCGGGACGAACATTGTCCAGCAGGCTATCGAGCTCGATGGGCTCGCCGATATTGACGTACACGCGGCCGAAATTTTCCCACAACGATTTGACGGAGCGAATCAAACCGAAAAGCGATTCCTTTTGCTTTGCGGCACCACCGAGTTCGCTGATGAACGAGTCTCCTTCGATGAGTTTCTCGTAGCCAAAGTAGACCGGCACAAATACGATCGGGCGCTTCGGGTCGCGCACGAAAGAGCTTACGGTCATGGCGAGCATGCCGCCCTTTGGCGACAATAATCTGCCCGTGCGACTCCGCCCTCCTTCAACAAAGTATTCAATCGAGTAGCCGCGCGCGAGAATTTGATGCAGATATGCATCGAAGACCGCCGCATACAAGCGGTCGCCTTTGAAGCTGCGCCGCAGGAAGAACGCGCCGCCACGACGCAGAATAGGTCCGACGATCGGCATGTTGAGGTTAATGCCTGCTGCAATATGCGGTAACTGCAGCCCTTCCTCGTAACAGATGTAGCTCAGCAACAGGTAGTCGAAATGACTGCGGTGGCAGGGCGCGTAGACGATGACCTTCTCTTTCGCAACATCGTGCAGCCGTTCAACATGATTGAGCTCTATGCCGTCGTAGATACGGTGCCATAGCCACCTGAGTATGCGAAGCAAGACGCGAATCGTCGGATAGGAGATATCGGCCGCAATCTCCATTACATACTTGTGGACTTTAAGTTCGGCCGCCGCTTGTTTCCCGGGGTCATTTCCTGCTTCGGCGGCGATCGCCCGCCTGACGCTCGGAGCAAGCTGTACCTGGCTGGCCAGTGTCCGCCGGTGCGATAAATCCGGACCTACAGTTGCTGCGCGCCGCTGGCGAAAATGCACGCGCAGAATTCGAGATACCTTGCGAAACGCTATCTGCGATTCGACACCGCTTTGCACAATAGAGCTCAGCGCCAATGCATGGCTAAATCGCAACAATGTGTTGCGACCAAGCAGTAGCGTCGCAAAAAACTTTCGCGTGCGCCCCGCAACATCCCAGTTCTCAGCGAACGCCAGTTTGAGTAGCGACCGCTCCTTATCTGGCGAGCGCCCCCAGTAGATCGCAACCGGGATCAACAACAGGTCTTCATTGTTAGTCGCTGCGGCTTCCACGAGGCTCCGCAGGCGCTTTGATCCGGTGGCAATCTGTCGGCGAAACAGGAAGCCGCTCATCGGTCGCAGCACAACGAAGCTGCGGGAGAAACGCCTGCCACAGAACTCTAACGGCTTGCTCGGCGACGGCATCCCGTGCCGGTCGCAGGCGCGCTCCAGTGCGAGGAGATCCGCCAGACCGCCCGTCTCCAACACGTAACAGACGGCAGCCGTGCCATCGGCGATGAGCTCCGCAGGCGATTCCGGCTGGATAGCCGGGCGAGCCCATACCGCGAACAGCTTACCTGCCAACCAATAGAGTGGTCGGAGAATGAATCCCGAAATATCCATGGGAGATCAGTCTACCGAAAAGACCTGTCGGCAGACCGTTGCTTTATTGAAATTATTGAGTTTGCTGAGCGCCGTGGCGCGCAGTGCGCAGCCACAGCGACCCCGCCATTTATTTGCCGACTGCGTCTTTGAGCGCAGCGTCAACCTCGTCCTTCTTTTCCATCAGAGCATCTTCGACGCCTTCGGCCTTCTCCATCGCGTCCTTCATGGTCTCGCCAGCGATGTCACCGGCTTTTTCGGCCATGTCGCCGGCTTCTTCGGTCATATCGCCAGCAGCGTCAGCGATATCTCCGGCCATATCGCCGGCATCCTCAACGACGTCTTCGACTGACTCTTCAACCGCGTCAACGGCAGTATCCATCCTGTCGCCGGCCGATTCGTCCGAAGAACCGCCGCATCCGGCGAATGCCAACGCCACCAATATCAGTAAATACCTCATTTTTGAGTCTCCCATTGTTTGAGTGTCACTTTTCTAGCTGCTCGATGAATCGTTTTAAATAATAATTAATTTCATCGATGTTCGATGTGAGTCGATGATCACCATCGACTATATGCAGTGTAGCTCCGCATGAGCCAGCAAAGCGAATGCTGTTTTCGACCGGCACAATATCATCATGCCATCCGTGCACAATGCAAATCGGCAGATCGGGTGGCAGCGGAGTAAGCGCCTCATATCCTGGCATGTAATAGGCTGGAGCCAGCACAAACAGCCCTGCTGCGCGTAACTGAGCCGCTGCCGCCGTAGCCACATGTCCGCCCATACTCGACCCCACGAGGATGAGCGTATCGTCGATGCATGCGCACTCCTGGAGCAGTTTCTGCACTCGCTCGGCGGGGTCGGCGATGCCCTGGTAATCGATACTGTCGGCCTGACAACCGAGTTTTTGCGCCACCTCAGCCATGGCGCGAATCTTTGTACCCCACGGCCCACTTTCCTGACCGTGCGAAAAAATCACTGTCGTCATACGAGTATTCCGTCTCCCGTATCGCAATGCTCTTCAATGTGCCGCACGAGAAGCCAGTCACGGTCCTGGCCCCATACAACGAAGTCACCAAGCCGCATGGTGGGAACGCCCCAGCACCCCGATTCCATCATCGACTCGCGGTTGTCTTCGGCAATCCTCTTCCAGCCATCGTCCTGCATTGCCGCCAGCACATCGGGCCAGAACAAGGCTGTGCGTCCCGTTACCCACCGCATACCCTTATCAGTTGCCATGTCGATGCCACGCGCCCAAATTGCCTCACCAGCGTTGAGCAGAAAATCCCGCTCGCGTTTTTGATTTTGCGCGTATATAAACACGGCCAGACACCGTTCGACTCCGCGGCCGAGCGGATCGGCGAAGTTGCCGTACGGTATATCCAAGCGGCGTGCTTCGCGGCCGGTGTCGGTTGCGATGTAGCGTAGCTTCGAGCGCGGAACCTGCAAGCCGCGCATAAGCATAGGCAACACCGGGCGAATCTGCAGTTCGAGGCCAAACGCATCGGCAATCGCAAGCACCCGCTTGGCGGACAGATACGAGTAAGGGCTGCGAAATGAATAAAAGAACTCGAGTGGCGGCAGGTCCTTTGCGGCGCTTGGCCGGGCGACAGGTAGCGTCACATGCATGGCCTGGCGAATGGCAGCCAGCCCCGTGGTCGTCGCGCCCTCGCGACGCGCCCCAAGTGCGTCAAGTCTTTCTGTCAGGTAATGCAGGCGGTCGATACCCCAATACCATTCCCCTGCATAATGTACCGTGGCAGAATTGTAGTGACCCAGATCGACCAGTCGCTTCTGATTGTCAGCAAGCAGCTTGTCGCCAGCACCCGTGAGTACTGCGCCACTGACGCGTCGCGCAACGCCCTCCGAATCCCCGCGCCAGTACAATGAGATAGCCTCCAACAGTTCGTCGTCGAATTTCGCATTGTGCGCATTGGCCGCGAGCGCATCGATGAGCGCGCGGCGATATTCAACCGGCGGTGCTCGTCCTCTGTCAAGGAACGGCACGCCAAGCTCTGCAGCGAGGCGACGACAGTCTTCCTCGGCGTATGCGGCCAGCATGCCGGAATGCGGACGAAAGTCTTCGCCAGCGCACGCTTGCGTC
>JAOTUB010000186.1 GCA_029864095.1 Gammaproteobacteria bacterium
AAATCGGTGCGCCACAAGCTCAACGCGATCGATCTCGAATTCCGCGGCAAAAACGTTCTGCTCGTGGACGATTCGATCGTGCGCGGGACCACGTCGCGACAGATCATCAAGCTCGCGCGGGAGGCGGGCGCGCGCAAGGTCTACTTCGCATCCGCAGCGCCGCCGGTCCGATACCCGAACGTCTATGGCATCGATATGCCAGCCGCTACCGAATTGATTGCGAACGGACGGTCAGTCGAAGAGATCGAGAAGCTTATTGGCGCCGACCGCCTGATCTATCAGGATCTGCACGGCTTGATACGATCAGTGCGACACGACAATTCATCGATTTCAGAGTTTGATACTTCGTGCTTCTCCGGCGAATATGTCACCGGTGATGTGACTGATGAATACCTGCATGAAATCGAGCAGCGCAGAAACGATGCGGCTAAGCAACGGCACGAGGCCAGACGCAGGGGTCTGGCGGCCATGGATACGCCAGATGCTGACAGCACGGGTGCTGCCGTCGGCATGTAGCGCTGTGTGCGTCGCGGGCGCAATCCAATGAGCATCAAGTTCATGATCATTGATGGCCAGGCCGAGTTTCGCAGCCTGCTGATGCACCACGTTACGACCCACTGGCCCGATGCGATCATCGCGGCCTACGACCCTGTCGAAGCCGGTTACCTGCCGGATGAATTCTCCGGTGCAGGCAACGATATCGTTTTGTTGGGCAGTGAAGTCGGCGACCGGGACGGATTGGCCGTGCTCAAGCAGTTCTGCAAAACGCCGGGATTCCCTGCCGTCGTTTATTTTGGCCATCGGAAGGACGAGGCTTCGGCCCTGAAAGTCGGCGCAAGCGCGTTTATTGAGCGAGATCAGATTCGACACGATGCGTTGACGGTCAAGTTGAGTGACATTCTCGTCTCGCGGCGCCGAGTCTCAACAACGGGTTCGCTGTTTGTCGGTGATGCGAGGACCGGCATTGAACCCCTGATCCGCGGTTATCGATTCATCGAAAAACTGGGCGCGACCGCCCATTCGGCGATCTATTTGGCGGAACGGGAGTCGACCAAGGGCAAGGTCGTGCTCAAGGTGCTGCAACATGTGCCGGATGTGTCCGACAGCATCGGCGCGTTCGATCGGTTTTTGCAGGAGTATGAACTGATTGCCGAGATCGACCATCCCAACATCGTCAAGATCTACGACCTCGGCGTTGGCGACGACCATGCACACATTGCCATGGAATACGTCGACGCCGGGGATCTCAAACGGCGCATCTCGGCCGGAATTACCGAGCTCGATGCGGTTCGTTACCTGCGACAAATTGCCAGTGCGCTGGCCGAGATTCATGCCGTCGGCATCCTGCACCGTGATCTCAAACCGGGCAACATCATGCTGCGCAGCGACGACTCGATCGCCCTGATCGATTTCGGCTTGGCAAAGCGCATGCGATTGCGTATGGAACTTACGGATGAGGGCGAGATTTTCGGCACACCGTATTACATGAGTCCGGAGCAGGGTCACGGTAACGGTATCGATCATCGCAGCGACATCTACAGTCTCGGCGTCATCTTCTACGAAATGCTGACCGGGCAGAAGCCGTACCGGGCCGATACTGCGATGGCTATCATCTACCTGCATGCGCAGGCGCCAATTCCACTGTTATCGGCGCGCCTCGCCAAGTACCAGGTTCTGATCAACATGATGTTGGCGAAAGACCCGGATAATCGCCTGCAATCCGCAGCCGAGGTCGAAGAATGGTTGTAGTGCCTGCAGCAATATCCGCCTTCCTCGCGACTGCGACACCTGGCGAGTGGGTCGCGGAGGCGAGTCAGCGTGTGCCCGAGATGCTGCTCGATCACGCGAACTGCGAGCTCAAAGCAGCGTCGACAGCGCTCGGTTTCCTGTATCGCTATCCGGACAGAACAAACCTCGCGCAGCGCATGTCGCGACTCGCGCGCGAAGAACTGCGCCATTTCGAACAGGTCAGATCGATCATGAAAGACATGGGCATTCCGTTCCAGCGCCTGACGGCGTCACGCTATGCAGGCGGTCTGCGCGATACGGTGCGTGACGAAGAGCCGCATAAGTTACTGGACCTGTTACTCGTCGGTGCGTTGATCGAAGCGCGATCGTGCGAGCGATTTGCTGCTGTTGCGCCGCAGCTGCCGGAACCGCTCGGCAAATTCTATGAAGGCCTTCTCGCTTCGGAGGCGCGCCATTTCGAACAGTACATTGCGTTTGTAAAGACCGAGTGCGACATCCGCGCCGATGAAATCGACTCGCGGCTCGAAGAACTGAAAGCCATCGAAGCGGTGTTGGTGACGGAGCCGGACCCGCAGTTTCGCTTTCACTCAGGCGTGCCCCTGTAGGAAATCTACGACCTCGGCATTGACTCGAGCTTTGGTCCGCGACTGTCCCAGCGAACGACACTTCCCTGCTTGTACCAGTCACCGAGCACGATGCGCTTGGCTTTGCGGTTACCGAGATCAACCTCATGCACGCCCGGCCGATGTGTGTGGCCGTGGAGCAAGATATCGACGTTGTTCTTGCGAATGACTTCCACAACGGCCTCCTGGTTGACGTCCATTATTTCCATGCTGAGGTTCAGGGTCTGCTCAAGACTCTGCCGACGCGCCTCCGCGGCCATGCGCAGTCTGTCTTTGAGCGGTTTGGCCAGCATCTTGGCCTGCCATTCCGGGTCACGCGTCATCTTGCGGATCTTTTGATACTGCACATCATCGGTGCAAAGTTTGTCGCCGTGACTTAGAAGAACCTTGCGACCATACATATTCGCTTTATACGGGTCCTTGAGAATCTTGACGCCGGTCTCGTTCGTGAAGCCACTGCCGATCATAAAGTCGCGATTGCCATGCATGAAATACACGGGAATGCCTCTGTCGACAACTTTTCGCAGCGCGCGTTTGATCGCGAAGTTATGGGCGTTGGGATCATCGTCGCCAACCCAGGCTTCAAACAAGTTGCCCAGGATGTAAAGGTCATCGGCCTCGGTCGCGTCAGTCTTGAGAAACTCCAGGAACTGCGCCGCGATATCCGGGCGTTCGGCCTCGAGGTGAAGATCGGAGATAAATAGCGTAGTCATTTTTGATCACTCAAACGTGTAGCGCGACATTTTCTTGATGACAATAGGCACGACCGGTACATCGGACTCGAACTTGCCTTGTGGCCCCGTCTGCACCGCCACGATTTTGTCGACGACTTCCATGCCCTGGATGACAAATCCGAAGACCGTGTAACCCCACTTTCCGCTAGTCATACTTTTTCTCGGGTCGAGGCGGGAGTTGTCGGCGACATTGATGAAGAATTCCGACTTCGCCGAATGCGGATCGTTGCTGCGCGCCATGGCGATCGTGCCGCGGACGTTGCTCAGGCCATTGCCGGATTCGTTCGGAATTGTGTCGTCGGTTGCCTTTGGCTTGAGGCCGGGCGTATAGCCGCCAGCCTGGGCCATGAAGCCGGGAATGACACGATGAAAGATCAGGCCGTCATAGTAGCCGCTGTCGACCAGTTCCAGAAAGCGGCCAACGGTCAAAGGCGCCTGCCTGCCGTCGAGCTCGAGGATGACGGTGCCCTCCGTCGTGACGATCTCGATGTAGGGGTGCGCCGGGACCTGGTCGGCGGCGAATGCCAACGAACAGGAGAGCCCCAAGAACAGGGCCAACATCGTTTTTTTCATGGTTGCCTCAAGCGACTAAGGACATTTCCAGGACCGAAGATACCAAAGAAACCCGGCAGGCCGCTATGTGGCCGATTCCACTCCTGTCAGACGGCGCCGTGGCGGGCGACCTGTGTCGTTGACTGGTCAGGACCCCGCCCGTATGATCGTGCCCCCGCGAGATCCGGCCCCGGCAGGGACGGCGTGTGGCAGAATATCTGGCATCGGGGCATGGCGCAGTCTGGTAGCGCATCTGCTTTGGGAGCAGAGGGTCGGCGGTTCGAATCCGTCTGCCCCGACCAATTTATCCGTATTTTGAGGAGATTCGCGTATTGCGATAGAAAGCGCCCGTAGCTCAACTGGATAGAGCATCGGCCTTTGAGTGAGGAGCCTGTGCCGGGAAACTGAACCGGTACAGTGGACTGCACTGTAACGGGGAAACCTTCACAGGTAATGCTGATGGCAATCCCGTGGAAACCTGTGGTTGACCCCTGAATTGGATGGACTGAGACGAATGGAGCAGTCGCACCACGCCAAGACTCGGGGGGACCGGGGTGTTTTGAAGGCTCAGGTTGATTTGTTCGAGCAGGGATTCACGATCTTTGCGCCGCTGACCGAACATTGTCCGTTCGATCTGGTGGCCTACAAGGCAAGTGAGTTTCGGCGGGTTCAAGTGAAGTACAGATCGATACATCGATTCGACAAGATCGACGTGAAGTTCTCGACTTGCTGGAATGACAAACATGGGACTCATATGAGGCCCATCGACAAAAGTGAAGTTGATCTGTATTGCATCTGTTGTCCGGAGACGGACGAATGCTACTATCTTGAACCTGGAAAGTTCCGCTCGAATGCGTCACTGAGGGTAGAGGCACCAAAGAATAATCAGAAAACAAACGTGAATTTTGCTTCTGATTATCGTGGGGTTCCGTAGAGACTATACGTGCGGCACCTGAGACGGTGAAGAGATAGTCCAGACCACAAACCCGCGTAGCGGGGCCGCGAAAGCGGTAGTTGGTAAGCTAAGCCGAATGTTGCAGGTTCGAGTCCTGCCGGGCGCGCCAATACGCAAGACAGAGTAAAATAGACAGCAACAGATAGTGGTGGGCGTAGCTCAGTTGGTAGAGCCCCGGGTTGTGATCCCGGTCGTCGTGGGTTCGAGTCCCATCGTCCACCCCAATTTCTCTTAATCGTCGCAGTTGTCTTCCTGATCCAATAATGCCTGCACCGCTTCGGGCGGCGCATCGGCCGCCGGGCTGCCGGCATCAAGAACAACCTTCCACTCGCCGGTGTCGTGCAGTCGCCAGACAGAGTTGAACGTTCCCCAATGTTCGATCTCGTTGCCGTCCGGATCCGTCGCAACCAAGCGATAGGGGCCGCGGGTCAATGCGAGTTTCCCATCCGCGAGGACTTCGACGAACTGCGGCCGCCACTGGATTCGGGGTCCGGTCTCGGACAGGAAAGGAGCCCACGCTTCGGTTATCGCATCGGGACCACGTCGAACGATGTCGCTCACAAATCGAGCGTCATCATCGATGAAGGACCGAAACTGGTCCGGGTTCTTTGTCTCGACTGATTG
>JAOTUB010000187.1 GCA_029864095.1 Gammaproteobacteria bacterium
AGATCATCGAGCAGCTCGAACAGGTCGAAGTTTCTTTCTCGTAACTGCACCTGGCCGGCGTCAAGACGAGCCTCGTCGAGAATTGCTTCAACCAGCGACGTCAGATGACGCCCGGAACGCGCAATCGCCTCAATGCTTTTATGCATCTCAGTAGGTCCGGAATCGGGTTCAAGCGCGAGATCGGCATAGTTGATGATCGAAGCCAGCGGCGTTCGAAACTCGTGCGACATCATCGCGATGAAACGGCTCTTACCCGCGCTACTGCGCTCGATATCACGGCGATGATGATCGAGTTCGGCCTTCGCCTCGACGAGTTCCGTAATCAAGTCTCGCTGCCGGGCAACGAGCGTCTGCTGACTCGAGTGCATGAGTCGCAGCTCATTCCAAGACTGCTGCTTCTCCTGCAGGAAGTCATGCGCCTGGCCCGCATCGAGGAGGATCACATAGTGATAATTCTCGTGCGGCATCGTGAGCAGGTGAACGACCGCGCCACTGGTCGTGGATACGTAGTTGAGTTTCTGCGGATTCCGCCCGAGCGTGCCGAACAGGTAGGGAGCGTGTTCGAGCATGTCCGCGCCGACCGGAACATCCGCCAGACCCGACCACTCCCCGTCGCCCCAGAAGTCGACAAGACGATATTCGTTGTCGACCAAAAAACAAACCGGTCGCGACTCGGCGACGAAGTCGCTTTGCAGATGCTCAATAACCGACGTCGGCAAACTCATTGCTGGTCTGCGATTGCCCGGTCCACAATTAGCTCTGCGAGATGCGTGAGCGCATCGTCAACATGGGCGCCGGTTTTGGCGCTGGTCACGAAGACCGAGCCGAATTGCGCCTGCAGCCCCTTAAGCCGTTGCTCGGAAACGTCCCACGCGCCGGTCAGATCATGTTTGTTAACGAGTAGGACCGCCGGCTTCACACCGTAATGTTCGAAAGCCCGATCGCGAAGACTCGTGGCCGTTCCCATAGTGAGCGGCCGTGTGCCGTCTGCCACGAAGACATAGCCTGACGCGCCGCGAAGATAAGCAAATTCGGTGTCGCCAAAGCGATCCGTGCCAGCGACATCCCAGAGAATGAGTTTTTGCTGCACGCCGCGCTGCGGCAGATCAATTTCCTTGGTATCGACCTTGACGCCAATGGTCGTCAGGTATTTATCCGAAAACTGGCTATTGACGAAGCGCTCCACAACGCTGGTCTTGCCAACTGCAAAATCACCGACTATGCAGACCTTGCTCGTGACTACTGTCATTGCGTCGGTTCTGTCTCGACACTCTCTAGCTCGACTATGGCGCGCCGCAGCGACGGATCAACCTTTGAAACGTCCGTAGCCCGATCCGGGTTTGCGCGAGCGATTATTGCGCCGTCCCAGCCCAGTTCCACCAGTGCCGACGCAATCGCCTCGGCCCGCTGTTGTGCGAGAGCGTAATTGACCTCAGGGGCACCAACCGGATCCGTAAATCCTGTCGCGGTCAGATTCAGCCCTCTGCCCAGTAACGCGAGGTCTGCGGCCGCCGCCTTCAGCTGGTCCGCATAGGCGGTCAGCGCGTCGGCGCTTTGCGCGGTCAGTGTCGTTCCGGATGCAAAATAGAACGCCCGGCCATCGAGCTGCCGAACGATTGCATCGAGTTGTCCCAGGTCGACTCCTGGCGCAGCCGCGGCTTGCTCGGCGCGCTCGTCGGGAGACATCCTGAATTCAATGTCGTCGAGGCCTGCCAGCGTTCTATAGGCCAGCGCGACTTCTTCTTGCCAGTCGACCGGCGCCGCGCCCGAGACAATGAGTCGCGAGCCTTCGACAGCGAAGCTGACGCCTTCTGGTGATCCAAAACGGTTGGCCGCACGCTGGGCCAGCAGTGTGGGATCGAGTGACTGAAAAGCCTGCATGTCGGCAACTATCTCGACGTGCGATAGCCCGTTCGCCGCGGCGACGGCGCTAACGGTCGGTGCCAGCGGATCGCGCAGGCCACGAACCAGCACGCTCTGCCGATCCCGGTAGATGTCTGTTATGTACAGCCCAGGTGTGTCGGTGAGCGCCGCATTTAGTCTGGCGATCTGCTGTGCCTGCAGCCAACCCGTCACGGCAAAGTAGCCAAATGCGCCGACGACTAGAATCAAGATTATCAACAGTGGCCACGACACGCCTTTGTTCGCGGTGCCCGTGTCCTGCCTTGCCTCGAGTCGCAGGCACGCGGTCAGTTCTTCCTCCACTTCGGGGACCGATGCTGTGTCGCCGGAGTACGTGCGGATAGCGTCGCCATATCGAAAATGTATTCGCTCCAGGATGGCGCTCAGATCAGCTCGCAGAGAACGGGGCGGCACGCCGCGAATAACGCAGACCAGCAGGGCGTGCGGTCCATGCACGGCCCACAACGTGAACTCGCCCATATCCGCCGACTCGAGGCGACCCGTGCGGTCCGGCGAGAATGACTCTTTCACGAAGTCCTGAATTGCCGTGAACATCGCGGATACTGCATCGCTATCTTTTATTCGTGCCGCCTCATGTTGCGCATGCCCGACCAGCAAGCCGTTCTCGCGGCTGATCAGATAGGCTTGCTCGACGCGATACAATAGTGATTTTTGCACTACGAATTCGCCGAAGGGCACACCGGCGCGCCACGCCTGTACTCGCCACGACAAACCCTTCGGTGTCAGGCTCTGTTCGAGGGCTTCGTTGATTTGCTGAGTGAATGTGCGCAGCGCGTGCATGATGTATTTGCGAATCGCTGGACCCATGACCGGATAAAGTGCGTCGCCATAGGTTTGCGGGTCGTCGCGAATTTCTTGCTGCAGGCACGCTCCCACCGGTTCACGCAGCGCTTTGATGAGTTCACCGCCACTGCGATGGCTAGCATGAATGGCTTCAGGAAGAATGTCTGCGACGTCGGCGGAGCGCAATTCTCGGCTTTCGACTCGCTCCGAAATCGAGTCGAGCACCTGCTTCTCGGTACCAAACAGCAAATCCTTCAGTGTTTCGAGGTCACTCATGGGCTCTTGCCGGACCTTTAGCCTTTCGGCAATTTGAAGTCATTCTTGAGACGCAGCGCGACTTCAGACAGCAGGCCCGCAAGATCCTCGCGCGCGAGCATGGTGTCGGCCAACTCACGCGTCTCGTTACTCAATGCAGCGTTCAGGTGATCGCGAGTCTCGGTGATCAGGGCGGCAAGCTCTTCATTCTGTTCATGCAGCGAATCGCGGAGTTCTTTCGACTCCACTTCGATTCGATCCTCAACTTCGCCAAACCATGCTTCGACTTGCTGCGTCAGGTCCTTGAGTTCGCGTGAGCCGCTCTTGGCATCGGCAAGCCTGTCTGTTCGCTCGGCTTTTAGTCTCTCGCCGAGTCTATCGACTTCTCGTTTTGCGTATGTGTTCAGCCGCTCGATTCGCTTTTCAAACTCAGTATCCATGCGATCGATTCGTTGTGACAGCCGTTTTTCAAGGTCCGCAAAGCGTCCTTCGTAGTCACGCATTTGGCCGCCGAACAAGATCTCGCGGATTTTGTCGACGTTGCCGTCGACCTCATCACCGGCTGCCGTTCTTTTCTGACTCTGTTTCTTTGCCATTTCTTCGTCTCCAGCTTACGCCTGTGATGCCAGGTCTTCGTAGTCATCAAGCCTTTCTATTCGATAGCCATGCTGATAAATCGCCGACAGTTTCCAACCGTTTTCGGTATTCAGCGACAACTTCTTTCGCAAACGACTAACGTGCGTATCCACTGTTCGCGTCGATATGTCTTTGCTTTCGATGCCCCATATCTCTTCAAGAATATGGTCGCGCGAAATCATCTTGCCTGCATTGCGAAACAAAAATGCAGCCAGCGAGAACTCGCGATTTGTCAGCGGGATGTTTTCGCCCCGCAGCGATACCAATCGCTTATCGATGTGCAGTTCATACGGCGCCGTGTCCAATGCATTCGAGGCGTTTTTCTGGCCCGCGACGCGACGCAGGATCGCGTTTACGCGCGCAACCAGTTCGTTTCTGCGCATCGGTTTCACAATATAGTCATCTGCGCCGGCTTCCAGCGCACGTACCACGTTTTTCTCCGCATCTTTAATTGTTGCAACGATTACCGGCGTGTTATCACCAAATTCGCCGCGCAGTTTCTCGAGCGCCTCGATACCGCTCATGTCCGGAAGCACCCAATCCAAGAGGTACAAATCAAAGCTGTCACGACGAACGGCGCGCAAAAAGCTCCGGGCATCGGGAAAAACGTAGACTCGGCAACCGGCGTCTTTAAGCCAATGGCCAGCGATCTCCGCCTGATCCGGATCATCTTCAAGGATCGCGACTCGCAATTATTCTCCCTGTTGTCGCATTGCACTGAGCAAGGCCGCGGCTTTAATTGTCTTGGTTTGGCGCAGCCAGGGCCGGTATTATACCGCCTGACCGGGGCCGCTGGTCAGGCCACTCGGCGCCTTATGTAGCGCCAATCGGCAGAAAAGCGCGCCAATCGACTCAAGCGACGGTGACGGTGGTCACAAAACGCTCCAATTCGTCGATGAGATCGCTGATTCGGTCGGCTTGTATGGATTTGGCGGCCTGCTCGAGTTTTTTGCCCAGGGCCGACACTTCCTCGAGACCGTACGCAGCCCCCGAGCCGAACAGATTGTGGCCGGTCAGCTGGATGCTGGAAAAGTCATTTTGGGAGAGAGCGACACGCAGGCGCGTCAGATCAGACTTGCGGCGCTCGAGGTATTGATTGAGTAGCCGGCGGGCGAAGGGATCGTCGACATTGATCGGACTATCTGTATCTTGACTCATGGTCTGATCCGGTACATCGCTATTGTAATCCTCTCAACCCGCGGCTCTCATTGAAATGAACGTCGACTATTCGCTAGTCGCCCAAACCGATCTTTTTCTTTAGGTCGTTCTCGAGATCTGCAGCTTCTTCCTTGGCGGCTTCCAGCATATCGTCTCCTTCCTCTATGGCAGCGTCCAGCATATCGCCTCCTTCTTCTTTGGCAGCTTCCAGCATATCACTGCCTTCCTCTTGGGCGGTTTCAATCATGTCACTGCCACCAACGTCCATTTCATTTGCAGTGTCGGCCGCCTCACTTTGTACGGCGTCGACCGTGTCCGCAACGCCTTTCTCCGTGCCCGATGTCGAGTCGCCCCGATCGCCACAACCGCTCAATATCAAAAATAATACAAGCGGCAGGCCAAGTGTGTTTCTGTTCATAACGTGTCTCCCTTTGATTCTCTTTG
>JAOTUB010000048.1 GCA_029864095.1 Gammaproteobacteria bacterium
TTCTGCTGTTCCTGGTGCTGATATCGGTGTCGTTCAGCCTGTTCGGTTTCATTCTCGGCGTCTGGGCCGATGGCTGGGAGAAGCTCACGATTGTCCCGATCCTGGTCATTATGCCGCTGACGTTTCTGGGCGGCACGTTCTACTCGATCAGCATGCTGCCTCCGGCCTGGCAGACCGTCAGCCTGTTTAATCCCGTGGTCTACCTGATCAGCGGGTTCCGCTGGAGTTTTTACGAGAATGCCGACGTGGCGATCGGCCTGAGCCTGGGGATGGTGCTCTCGTTTCTGTCGCTCTGCCTCGTGACCGTATGGTGGATCTTCAGGACAGGGTACAAACTGCGAACGTGACAATGGTTGGCGCCCGCACGGCGGGCTCCTACGGCGCCGCGGCGTACTCGTCGATGACTTTGTTGATCGCGGCGCGGCAAACCAGACAGAACTGCTCGTACCGGGTGAACATCAGGCAATTCTGCTCGGATCGATAGTATCCCTCGGCCTCGTAGTTTGCCCCTTCGAACGCGCCGACCGAATTACGATACTCGGACGTAGAGAAAAGATTCTCGACATGATTCTTCGTAAAACGGAACAGCTCGTTCATCTCGGCTTCCGGCACATTCTCCGCGCGCATTTTTGCGCGCCGTTCCTGCACAGCGATCGAGTGCTCCTCGTATTCCGCTTTTGGCCATGGCGTTGGCAGCGGTGTGCCCGGCGCAACCAGATGCTTCCATTTCAGGTTTTCGGTGTCGAGCAATGCGGTCACATTCGGTTCATAAGGCTCAACAATCTCAGCTGGCGACTCATAGGCAACCGAGCTCGTGTAGTACTCGTCTGCAAGGCCGGCAAAATGGTGGCCGAACTCGTGTACGAACAGGTACGGCGCCCACTCACCGTTTGCCGCCGCCGTGCTGAACAAGCCATAGATGCCGCCGCCACCGTAAGTTTCGGTATTCGTCAGGATTTCTATAAAGTCGTACGGAACCGACGAGGCGATGCGCCGCATCGATTTGTTATCGAAAGTCAGCACATAACGCTCCGATCGAAACGAATCGTACGTCGAACCGATGGGTGAATCGCGATAGGTATTGGTCGACGGGCGGGAGACGCCCGATTCGGCAGCGGCCGGCGCCAGCGCCCAGACGTTGAAGTCATCTTTGCGCTCCTTGAACGGTGACGTTGCAAACAGCACCTCGGTCAGTTCCCGCGCTTTGGCAATGAACTGCGGGTGTTCTTCTTCGGTATAGCCGTCGCCAAGCAACAAAAGATCGACTTTCTGCGCCGGATCGCCGCTCTCTTGAATTGCAATAACCCGCTCCGCATACATGGCGGATTCGCGGTGCACCATGTAGTCATTCGGATCGACAGGAATGCGCCAGACCTCGACGAACTCATTGCCTGGATCGCGCTTTTTCAGGACGACCTCGAACGGTTTCTCCTGCATGGGGAAACGCAGCGACTCGTGCATCGTGCGGTGCATGTGGCGCGCTTCGCCGATGGTTTCCCACTCGCCGTAGATACTGCTGAATCCGCGGGACCAGGCGATATCGCCGGTATCAGGGTCGACGATCTCGAACAGGTACTTGCCGCGAAGCGTGGTGTCCAGTGGGCTGCGCATGTTTCCGGACCAGCGTGTCGGTTCAATGACGACCTGATCGAGGCTGAATATTTCGGTTTCGTAATTGCCCGTGTGGTAGTAATCGACACGCATGGTTGCCGGAGCCTCGTCGGCCGCAGGGCCGCCGAAAATCGATAGAGCAAGTATGCCGGCCAGAGCTGAAGGTCCCATCATGTTCCCCCGCGATGCGTGTGCTAGTGTGTTGTGGCTAGCGTAACAAAAACAGAAAAACACGTGTCGCGATATCTCTACATTGCCGCGCTCGTTATCGCGGGCGAGATGATTTTCGGTCTGCCGTTTCATACGTCGCGGTTCTTTCGGCCGACGCTGCTCGAAGTGTTCGGCTTCACGAATACGCAGCTCGGCGACCTGTTCGCCGTATACGGCGTTACAGCAATGGTGTCGTACTTTCCGGGCGGCGCGATCGCCGATCGTTTTTCCGCACGATTTCTGCTGACCGCGTCCCTTGTCGCGACCGGCTGCGGCGGCCTGTATATGGCGACGATCCCCGGTGCGAAACAGATGGCCGTGCTTTATGGCTTCTGGGGAATAACGACGATTTTTCTCTTCTGGGGGGCCCTGATTCGGGCAACGCGCGAGTGGGGCGGCGAGTCCTCGCAGGGGGCAGCCTTCGGCATCCTGGAAGCAGGCCGGGGAATTGCCGCCGCCGTCTTCGCCGTGTTCCTGGTCGCCGTGCTCGCCGCGCATCTGCCCGACGATGCAACTCTGGCGACTGATGCGGAGCGGGTTGCGGGAATGCGGGCAATCATTCTTGCGTATTCCGCCGTCGCATTTTTGGTTGGCGCGTTCGCGTGGTTTGTCATTCCTTATTCGGGCGAAGTCGCCTCGACGCGCCGGAATCTGCTTGCAAACATGGTGCTGGTCGTGCGGCGGCCGGTCATCTGGGCACAGGCCGCGATCATCGTTTGCGCCTACTGTGGCTACAAAGGGGCCGACTATTACTCTTTATACGCGGTCGAGGTTCTGGGAATGGATGAGGTGCAAGGAGCACGACTTGCTTCCTATGGCGCCTACGTCCGCCCCGTGGCCGCGCTCACCGCCGGGTTTATAGCGGACCGGTTTGATGCGACGCGCTCGATTGGTGTCGCATTCATCCTGCTCGCTTTCGTCTATACGTTGTTGTCAGTATTGCTGCCTGGCGAGGCAGGTCTCAAACTTATTTACGCCAATCTGTTTGTAAGCCTCTTTGCCGTATTTGCGATTCGTGGAATTTATTTCGCGCTGCTTCAGGAGACCCGCACACCACGGCACGTTACGGGAGCGGCAGTCGGTATGGTCTCCCTGCTTGGCTACACGCCGGAGATATTCTTTGCGCCAATCGCCGGGCGCATTCTCGATGCGACGCCGGGTGCAGGGGGTCATCACAATCTGTTTCTTTTCCTCGCCGCCATAGCGGCCTGCGGTGTGCTCGTCGTTGCATGGCTGCTGTGGCTGGAGCGAAATAAATCAGGCCGCACCGCGGTCTCCTGAGTACAGCAATGACCAGGCTCTGGAGTCGACATGCCCAAATACAACAGTTTCAAAGAACAAATGCGGCGCAATCTGGTTGCGCTGATCAGCCTTGTCGTCGCGATAACGAGTCTGAGCTACAACAGCTGGCGCAATGAGCAGAGTGAAGAGAATCGGACGCAGCGACTTGTTGCTATCGATGCGCTGATGAAGCTCGGTGAGCTGCAGCAACTCGTTTATCACAATCATTACGATCGGGATACGACGGACAAAGGTAATCCGCGTACTGGTTGGACGCTGGTACTGATCATTCGCGACATTACTACAATTCTCGAGGAACCCCTGCCACAGGCATCTGAATCGCTTCGTGCGACGTGGGCAGCCCACTGGGCCAATCTCGGCGATAGTACGGAAGCAAAAGATGCTATCGAGGACAGTATCGAGTCTCTGCGGGGCGACTTACTTGCTATGCTTAGCGCTCTCGATTAACCAGGAAATCAGCATGAAAAGATCTCTGTTGCCGATGTTGTTTCTCATACTTGCTGCGTGCCAGGAGGCGCCACAGCAGGAGGTCACCGAAGTTGTCGCAGTGCCGCCACCGCCCCGCGCTCTCGCGGAGGTGCTTGCTGCGCAGCCGGAAGAAACCAGGGCGCGTTATCCATACCGCCATCCACAGGAGACGCTCGAATTCTTCGGTATCGAGCCAGGCATGACGGTTCTCGAAGGCCTCCCAGGCGCAGGGTGGTATACAAAAATACTGCTGCAGTTTCTGGGCGAAGACGGTCTCGTGGTTGCGGCGGACTATCCGATGGACATGTGGCCGCATTTCGCCTTCGGCACCGAAGAATTCATCGCCAAACGAGCCGACTGGCCCACGGATTTCCTGCAGAACATGGCTGAGTGGAGCGGGGAGACTGGCGCTGAGGCGAAAACCTTTGTGTTCGGCTCGATGCCGGATGACCTCGCCGGGACGGTCGATGTGGTCTTTTTCCCGCGGGTGCTGCACAACCTGGCCTACCACGACGATAAAGGCGGTTATCTGAGCCTGGCGCTCAACGACGCCTATATGGCGCTCAAGCCCGGTGGCGTGTTCGGCGTCGTGCAGCACGAGGCGCGCGACGCGATGCCCGACGACTGGGCCGATGGCGGCAGCGGGTACCTCAAAAAAGCGTTCGTCATCGAGCAGGCCGAGAAAGCGGGCTTCGAGTTCGTCGCCGACAGCGACATCAATGCGAACGACAAGGATCAGCCAACCGTTGACGACGTTGTTTGGCGGTTGCCACCGACCCTGCGCGGCAGCCGCGATGACCCGGAGCAAAAGGCAGCGATGGAGGCCATCGGCGAGTCGAACCGCATGACGCTCAAATTCAAGAAGCCCGAGTGATCCAGATAGTACTGGCATGAAGACAAGATTGCTGATGATGCTGAGTGCCGTATTTCTTGCGATCCTTGGTTTCGCGACTTCGTACATGCCCGACAAAGTGCTTGGCATGCACGGCACGGTTCCCGACAACGCCACACTGTTGTTGATTCAAATGATGGGCGCGCTGTATCTGGGCTTCGCGATTCTAAACTGGACCGCGCGCGGCATCTTGATCGGCGGCATCTATGCGCGACCGCTTGCACTCGGCAACTTCCTGCACTTTGCGATGGTTGCCGTCATGCTAGCCAAAGCCGCGATCACATTCGGCGTTGTGCAACTTGCGACGAGCGCGATTGTGTTCGGCATATTCGCGATCTGGTTTGGTGTCGTGTTATTCACGCACCCTGGCAAGGCCGTTTCGAACACGTCGCGGACCTGACAACTAAGAGCCTGCATCTTCATCAGGCACGTCCGACTCGTGCATTGCGATTTTGACGAGTAAACGCCGGCGGGCGAAGTCGATAATGAAGTCGCGCCGCTTGAACAATCCGGCACCCAATATCGCATACGGGGCGTCACCGTTGACCAAGGTCTCGAAGACCTCGAGGTCGGCGACCGAGAACTCTTCGTCTCGCCACCGTACTCGCCCTGTCTTCACTTTGTCCGCCCGGAAACGCCCGACAGCATCTGTCGTGTCAATGGCGCCGGAGAACGGCTCGTCACCTGTCAGGTCGGCTGGTTCGAGGCCGAGGCTGCGCGCGGCGGCCCAGTTGACCACATTCAGACCCGCACCCAGGTCGAATAGAGCCGGTATTTTCTGCTTGCCGATGTCGATTTCGAACAGGTACAGCGCTGCGCCGCTTGATCCGAAGTATTCAGGCTCGAGCGGTACGGAGGTCCAGCCCCTGTAGGTCCTGCTGCCAACCAGCTCGGGTGGATATAGCCGTATGACGCGCTCTCGCGTAGAAAAACCGACGGCGTATCGTTGCAAAAAATCTACGCCAAGGATGCCGTCGATGCCCCTGCCTGCGGGCGTCTTGCCAGGCATAGAGGCAACCCGCGGATTGACCCACCCTTCACGTCCAACTGCTATGCGGTCGACACTCAGTAACGGAAACCGGCCCGAGGTCACTGCCCCATGGATGATCACCGTTCTGCCCGGGTCTGGTTGCAGCGCAAGCTGCTTGCGCAGCCCGTCATGTATGACGGAGATGCTGGCGCCGGTGTCCAGCGCGAAGTCAAACGGCCCGTCACCGTTGACGTTGACGTCGACGACGATGCGCCCATTGTCCTGAACGCGGTACGGTGCGAGCGCGAGCGCGCCATCCTGATCGAGCATGGCTGCACAGCCCAACAACATCATGGCCGCTGCCGCCACGCCGAAGACATTGAGGATGGGCTTCACAGACATACTCCTACTAGTTGTGACAGCCTACGTTCAATCAGAGTTCAAGTCGCTGCTCGTACTGGGCCTCTAACGTCACGTGCGTTTTCCAGAATGGGCGCGGCTCTCTGCCCTCGAGCACATCCGTCAGGATATCGAGGTGCGTGTGCCACCCACTGCTGACGCTGATCACCGACTCTTTCGTGTCCAGCTTGCGGTGCGTCAGAACGAGATGCACCCTGTCAGCGTGCGCCTGAAGTTCATAGCAGACTTCTGATGCTTCGTCTTCGAACTCCCAGGTGTGCGCCAGGACATTAAAAGGTTCGCAAATGGTCACTTTGCCGCCGAACGACATCTTCTCGGGCAGTTCTTTGTATTTTTCCGGGTGCTCGATGTCCTCGGCCGTCGAAAGCGAGGCAATATGAAAGTGCATGTCGACATCGCCGCCAACCCGTAGTTCGATGTCACCACCGCACAGCCATTTGGCGCGCTTCTCGCTTTCGACCAGGTAGCTCCACACGCGTTCGATGGGCCCTGGCAGCAGCCGTTCGAACCGCACGGTTGTGGCATCAATCAGTTCGCCAAACTCATTCACAGTCGCCTCCGGACTGCACTAGGGCGTGAGATCCAAGCCGATAATCAGCGGGTCGTGGTCGGAGGCCCGGTACGGCGTGCCGCTGTCAAATAGACCCGGGTCTCGCCCCGACTCGAGATTGTAATCGAGCACGGGAGGCTCATCGGCGTTGATATGCCATTCGAGTACTTCGACAACCTGTGGCGCCAGGCTCGCTGATGCCAGAGCATGATCCAGCGCACCCGACTGCCCGTCGAAAACGAACGAGTAAGTATCCGGACCGGTAGTTGCCTCAGTGAGATTGGTGAAACCGGCGGTCCTGAGCGTTGTAACCGGATCTTCGAGCATGTAAGCGTTCAGGTCGCCGATAATCAGAAAATCCGGGTCGCCGCTCAAAGTCGGGTCAGCGGCCACCCATCCCGCCATTGCGGCCGCGGCATTGCTGCGCGTGCGATTGCAGTTACCCTGCCCATCGCCGAGATTGGGATCGCCTGCGGCATCGCAATCCGAGCCTTTGGACTTGAGATGATTCACGATAATCGTGACGCGCGCGTTGTCCGAATTCTGTGCGAATGTCTGCGCAAGTGCCGGCCGGTTTCGCGTGTCGTCGAACCGTGAGTCGACGGTCGAATCGAGGATGGCCGCCGCGCCGACAAGGCTTACCGAGACTGGTTTGTAAACGAAGCCGGTCTTGATGGCGTCATCGCCAATCGTCCCGGTGTCGACATATGCGTAGGTTCCCGCGCCGACCCGCGTATTGAGCGCATCGACTATTTGCTGCAGCGACTCGCTTGCATTGTTCTCGAGCTCGATGAGTCCAACTACATCGGCGTCGAGCATATGCAAAGCGGTCACAATTTTACCGAGCTGTCTCGTGAGTTCAGCGGCACTGTCTGCGCCGCGACAATTTGCGTTTGCCCTCGGTCCGCAATCGGGTTGGCCTGAATCTATTCCGGAAAAGAAGTTCAGTACATTGAAACTCGCCAGGCGCACTGCACCCCCGATGCGAGGTGCACCCGGCCTGGGATTAGTCGATTCAAACTGTGGGTTGGTGGTCGGCATAAGGCGATACGCCTCGGTGCCGTCCGAACCACTACCTCTCGAGTAACGCAGCACACCCGTGACGTCTGTCACCTGATCTCCGACTCTTATCGAGTAATCGCGGGAAACGCCCGCGGTCAGGTAACGGATCGGTGTGGCGTTGGCGGCCCGCAAGCCATCATCGAGCAGAATGCGTCTCGCAGCAAGCGCCTCGCGATACGCGTCGTAGCCAGCCACGTCGGGTGCATTCCGGTTCGTGAATTGATAAGGGCGTCCGCCATGTGTGAGCAGTACCTCGCCCATGCGCTCGAGTTCCAACAGGGCGGACACCGTAAGCGTCTGCGGAAAACGAATGAGCATGCCTTCATAGCGTTCGAGGTCGGCGATGATGTCGCCGTCATTGTTTGTGGTCGTCGCCAAAGCAGGCAAGTTGATGGGGGCTGGAAGAATCCTGCCGACCCCGTTGACCGTCACACTGCTCGCCGAAATCTGCGTTTCGCCAAAAAACTCGTTTACAACGCCGTCCACGCGTACGAAATCACCGGCGTTGACGTCGACGGATGGGTTGCCACCGTCGAAGACGAACACGCCGTCCGAAGTTGCGAAATCGGCGTCGGGTAGGTTCTGAATATAGAAGCCACCGAGGTTACGCGTGTCATCGCCGTCACCGTCCTGAAAGTCTCCGGTGACGACGCCTTCCACGACAACCGCCTGTCCGGTCAGCGGGCTCGATGCACCGCTACCCTGGACTTCATATATCGGCGTAGCGACCGGGTTGTTTGGCGCGGGTGCGTTGCCATTGCCGCCGCCACCGCCGCCACAAGATGCGAGCGACATCGCAATTCCCAAGATGAGGCTGTGGCAGCGCATAGACCTGGATTTTGCGCCAGATCATGCCGAAAGTCGCGTGCTGCCGCTCATGCCATGTCGAACAGCAGCAGCTCGGATTTTGTCGACGCCCGGACTGAGAACGACGGCTGATCCTGCATTGCAATCGCGTCACCCGCCGCCAGCTGTTGGCCGTCGATTTCCACCGTACCCTTGACCACCTGCAGGAATCCGCGGCGCCGCCCATTGAACGCGTACTCGAGTTCGGTGCCTGCGTCGAGTTCATTCGAGTACAGGCTGACGTCCTGATGAATCGTCAGCGAGCCGTCGCGGCCGTCGCGCGAGCCAACCAGGCGCCACTGATTGCTCTTTTCTTCGCTGGGGAACAACTTCTGCTCGTAACCTGGCTCCAGGCCGTTGCGTTCCGGCAGAATCCAGATCTGCAAGAGATGCGCCTTCTCATCCGGTGAATGATTGAACTCGCTGTGCAGCACGCCCGTTCCGGCCGTCATGCGCTGCAGCTCCCCAGGCCGTATTACCGAGCCATTGCCCATGCTGTCTTTGTGCTCGAGCGCACCGTCGATCATGTAGGTCACGATCTCCATGTCGCGATGCGGGTGCGTGCCGAAACCCTGACCGGGTTCGATCCAGTCCTCGTTGACGACCCGCAGCTTGGCGAAACCCATCATCGATGGATTGTGATAGTCCGCAAACGAAAACGTGTGCTTACTCCTGAGCCAGCCGTGGTCGGCACTACCGCGGCTTTCGGAACGAATCACATCAATCACCGGCACCTCCGATTGGCCGATATAATATGGCCAAGCATATCCTAGCAATATTGTCACCGGAGCGGCGTCCGTGCGAAGAAGCAAATTTCTGCTGTTGAGCTGTTTGGTTGGTACTCTGCTGTCATCGTGTTCGAAACAGCCGGATGGTGTCCGGGAGACAGCGCCGTCCGACTACCAAAAGCAGCTGCAGATGCAGCTCATCACGGCCAAGCCTGGCGACGTCATCACCGTTCCGGAAGGCGTGCATGCGTTCAATCGCGGATTGTCGCTGAACGTATCGGGTGTAACCCTGCGCGGCCTGGGCATGGACAAGTCGATTCTGTCATTCAAGAATCAGGTGCAGGGCGCCGAAGGCCTGCTCGTGAACGCGAGTGATTTTACGATCGAAGATCTGGCGATCGAAGATACGGCTGGTGACGGCCTCAAGATAAACGAAGGCCGCAACATCACGATACGGCGCGTCAGAGCCGAATGGACCAATGGCCCGGACGAAATGAACGGTGCGTACGGCATCTATCCCGTACAAACCGAGAATCTGTTGCTCGAGGAATGCGTCGCAATCGCTGCGTCGGACGCAGGCATCTACGTCGGTCAGTCACGCAACGTCGTTGTGCGCAACAATCGTGCCGAGCACAATGTGGCAGGTATCGAAATCGAGAACACCTTCAACGCCGATGTCTACGGCAACACGACGAAAGACAATACTGGCGGTATCCTCGTGTTCAACATGCCGGACCTGCCGCAGCCGGGGCATAGCACACGCGTCTATCAAAACACCGTGGTTGGCAATAACACCGACAACTTTGGCGCCGAGGGGACTCCGGTTGCTAGCGTTCCGGCCGGGTCCGGAATCGTCGTCAACTCCAATGACAAAGTCGAGATCTTCGACAACGACATAGCGGACAACGATACAGCGAACATTATTATCAGCAGCTATTTTGCGACTGGCTTTCAGGGCACCCGGGAAATGTCCGCAGATTACGACCCGTATCCCGAGACCATTTTCATTTATCACAATCGATTCTCCGGCGGCGGCTCGTCCCCCGACGGACTGGACCTCAAGGCGCTGAAGGTCGCGATGTTCGGGCTGACCGGGAGTTTTCCCGATATCCTTTGGGATGGTTTCGCCAATGCAGAGAAACTCGGCGCCGATGGGCACCACCTGCCCGAGTACGCGATTTGCGTCGACAATGGCGACGCCGAGGTGCTGAATGCCGATTTGCCAAACAACAGCAACAACATTGTCGTTGGTGGCGCACAGTATCGCTGCCGGCACGAGAAGCTGCCGCCCGTTGTCCTCGCTGCGCCGTTGGGCTAGATATGCGGCCTACGACTGCAATCGTTGTCACCTGTGCGCTACTCGCATCATGCAAGTATTCCGGACACGACGTCGTGCTGCACGCTGCAAATGACATCCCGGAACGTCTCAGCGATTGGGGCGTCGTGTCGGCAAACGGCCAGGAATTCGAACTCAACGATGGCGTCGTGCCTTACGACCTCAACACGCCGCTTTTCAGCGATTACGCGCTGAAGCTACGAACCGTCTGGATGCCGATTGGCTCGAGCGCACGATACAGTAGCGATCGTGAGTTCGACTTTCCGGTTGGGACGATTATCAGCAAGACCTTTCATTATCAGAAAGCGGCCGCCTGGGGCGATGATTCGTTTACGGTGATAAAAGCCGATCGTGAAGCGGCACTCAATGCAAAAGGGCGGCTCGATCTCGACGACTACGTGCTTATCGAGACCCGCATCCTGGTCCGGTACGACGACGGCTGGAAAGCGTTGCCTTATGTCTGGAATGAAGCACAGGACGAGGCGTTTCTCGAGCTTGCCGGCGACGCCCGCAACGTCGTGCTTGCCGGCGCACAGGGCCATGATGACATTGTCTATATCGTTCCCGACGCAAACCAGTGCGGTGGTTGCCACACACCGGATCACAGCGCTAGGGAACTGCGGCCGCTGGGTCCGCGTGCCTGGCAGTTAAACCGTGACTATCAGTACCAGCAAACAACCGCAAACCAGCTCGATCGCTGGACAGTGATGGGATTGCTGAGCGGTGTCGGTGACACACCCCCGCAAGGCGCCCGATGGTCAGAGCCGGGAGATGCCACGACCGAGCAACGTGTCAAAGCGTATCTCGATGCCAACTGCGCGCATTGTCATAATGCCGCCGGCGCAGCCGACACGTCGGCGTTACACCTGAACATCGACGCGCCTGTGGATCGACTGTATGGTGTCTGCAAAACGCCTGTCGCCGTTGGGCGCGGCAGTGGTGATCGCCCGTACGATATCTATCCGGGCCGGCCGGGCGAATCGATACTGGTGTATCGAATGCAGCACACGGATCCGGCGATCGCGATGCCGGAACTTGGCAGGAGCGCGGTGCACACCGAAGGCGTACAGCTTGTCAGTGACTGGATCGCCGGCTTGAACGGTGATTGCTGAGAGTTGTCTACTTTGCCAGGACATAACGGGACGCGGCGAATGATGCGCACGACATTGATAATCTTACTGACGCTGATGATGTCAGTTGCAAGCGGGGCAGAAACTGTCAGAGAGTTTTCCGGCGACGGCAACGAGCTGACACCAATATTCACCGTGCAGTCCCCTTGGCTGCTGGATTGGCGACTCGACGGCGACTACGACACGCTCGTCGCGCTCGACATCACACTTGTAGAGGCAAGAACCGGACGGCACGTTGGTCGGGTATTACACACCAAGTACAAGGGCAATGGCGTGAAGCTATTCAAAGAAGGCGGTAGCTATCAGCTGCGCATCAGCTCCACGTTTGCGCGTTGGCGACTGAAAATTCAACAGATCACCGACGAAGAAGCCAAACTCTACACGCCGCGGCGCAGCAACTAGACGTAGTCGGGCTCGTTGCCCGGTTTCCATTTGATGCTGCAGCCGATGCTGGGTATCTGTTTTTCGGTGACATCGCGACCGGACAGGATCGCCTCGAGCGCGGCACGCAAGTCGTGGCCGTCGACGGGCGCAGTGTTCGACGGACGGCTATCGTCGAGTTGTCCGCGGTAAACGAGGGACTGCTCCGAATCAAAGACGAAAAAATCGGGCGTGCATGCGGCTTTGTACAATTTCGCAACTGACTGGTCCGCGTCAAACAAGTACGGAAAGGTATAACCCCAATCCCGGGCTTCCTGCTTCATGTTAGAAGGGCTGTCGGCCGGGTACCGGTCTACGTCGTTGCTGTTAATTGCGTAGATGGCGACATTGCGCCTGCCATAGTCCTGTCCCAAACGCGCGAGTTCCGCGCGAACGTGCTGAACGAACGGGCAGTGATTGCAGATGAACATGATGACGTAGGCGTCCGCAGCGTCTTCCAGGGAATGGAGTTTCTGGTCCGGGTCGGGCAATGAGAAAGCGGGTGCTTTTGTCCCGATAGCAAGCATCCGCGATTCGACTGCGGGCATCGATGCGCCTCTTAGACAGGGAGTTTCATCTTATGCGATCATGCAGTCACGGGGCAATCGACACATGACAGCTTGATCGACACGACACAAACCAAGGGCAGCGCGGTGATCAGCTTCGCCGCCGTTATCGTCATCGTATTTGGCCTGCAAATGGCCAAAGATCTGTTGGTTCCGTTCCTTTTTGCGACGTTCCTTGCGCTGATTACGGCCCGGCCTATGTTATGGATGCAGCAGAAGCGCGTTCCGGCGATTCTCGCGGCACTCATCATCGTGTCACTGCTAATGTTGATTCTCGCGGTGGTCGGCACGATCGTCGGTGCCTCGATCGCCGAATTTACCGCGGCCTTGCCGGGCTATCAGGAACGCCTCGACACGATCGTGGAGAGGGTCGTTGGGTTCATCGGCAAGACGTTCAACGGCGAAGAAGCATTCGAGAGTCTCGGCGACATGATCGATCCGGGCTGGGCGATGGGTCTCGCCGCCACACTACTGAACAGCCTCAAAGACGTCTTGACCAATGTGTTCCTTATCGTTTTCACGATGATTTTTATTTTGCTCGAAGCTTCGACTGTCGAGACCAAGTTTGCCGCGGCTTTCGGTCGCAGCACTCAGTCGCTGAAGCGTCCCAGAGTGTTCCTGGCGAATCTCGGTCGCTATCTCGGCATCAAGACGATTGTCAGCATAGTGACCGGACTGGCCGCCGGACTGCTGACATGGGTAGTCGGTGTCGACTTTCCCTTGCTGTGGGCGATGCTGGCATTCCTGCTGAACTATGTGCCGACTATCGGTTCGATTATCGCTGCGGTCCCGGCAGTGCTGATGGCGCTCGTGCAGCTCGGCCCGGGCGGGGCGACCGCGACCGCGATCGGCTTTGTCGCAATCAATATGATTTTCGGCAACATGATCGAGCCGCGCCTGATGGGTTACGGCGTTGGCGTTTCTCCGCTAATCGTTTTCATCGGCCTCATATTTTGGGGCTGGGTATTCGGTCCCGTAGGAATGCTGCTGTCGGTGCCACTGACGATGGCGCTCAAGCTTGCGCTCGAAAGCGACGTACGGACCCGCTGGATAGCGATTTTTATCGGATCGGAGCGCGATGCCCAGCACGCGCTGATTAAAGGATAAGCTTAGGTTCTGGTTTCCCGAATCGGGGTACGCGTGCGAGTAGACGTGTCGCGGGTGGCCTCAGCCAAGCGACTTCAAGCGTATTCCCGTTCGACTGGTTCAGTATCCTCTATTTGTTCGAGCAGATTGATCGCCACCCCGACGAAGTCGGTGTCCGTGATGATGCCGCGCAATTTGCCGTCGGTAACGACGGGCAGGCAGCCTATTTTGTGCTTCTCGAGGAATAGCGCCGCCTGTCTGAGGCTTGCATGCTCGTCGACTGTCGCGAGGTCCGTGACCATGACGTCCCTGACCAGAATCTCTTTCGCATGCAGGCGATTCTCGTCGTCACGCAGAATCGAATCAGTCGCCGCCAGCACATCCGTAAGCGTGATCAGCCCGACAACTTCCCGGTCTCCCTCGACAATGGGCAAATGATGAATGCGGTTCGACTGCATGAGCTTGCGTGCCTCGGCAAGATTGGCTGTCGGCGGCAACGTGATCAGGTCGGTACTCATGATGGACTCGATGCTGAACATAACAGTGTTCCCCATTTTTTCCGCTGCTTCGTCTTCTATTCCAGTGTATCGCGCGGCAATACGTACACCATTGCGACAAACACCTATTTTCGGGTGCCGCGTCAACGCGAATCATGTGGCTATCCTATTCGGATTCAGGGACGATTCAGCCGATACTATTTTATACTGTCATTATCCACTGCTCTCGCGGGCAAAGCGATGACCGCATAACTCATGATTTCTCATGCATTTCTTATGATTCTTTTGGCCGTAGCGCCGATCCCCGCTGAGTCTGCGCATCGTGATGCAACCGAGATCGTGCGCGACGCCGTAAATCACTGGCGCGGACTGTCGTCCGACAGCGTCATGACAATGGTCATTCACCGCGCGGACTGGGAGCGGTCGATGACGATGCGCGCATGGACTAAAGGTGACGACCGCACGCTCGTGAGGGTTCTGGAGCCACGCAAGGATCGGGGCAACGGTACGCTAACGGACGATGAGAACATGTGGACTTATTCGCCGAAGGTGAATCGAGTCATCAAGATACCGTCATCGATGATGGGCCAAAGCTGGATGGGTTCCGACTTCTCGAACAAAGACGTTGCGCGTATGGACGACATTATCGACCAGTACGATCATACGATTCTTGGCGTCGAGGAAGTCGACGGCGTTACGGTCTACGAAATTCAATCGGTACCGCACGAGGATGCTGCCGTTGTATGGGGCAGGGAAGTGCTTCGCATCAGTGAGGATCATGTCGTCCTGACGCACAAATTCTATGATCAGGATGACGAACTCGTAAAGATGCTGACGTCGCTCGAGATCGGCGAGATGGGTGGGCGAGTTATCGCTCAGCGTCAACGTATGGGTAAGGTCGATGCGCCCGATGAGTGGACCGAAATTAAGGTCGTGACAGTAGATTACGAAGTAGAACTCCAGGACAGCCTGTTTACACTATCGAATCTGCGCAATCCCAGGGACTGAATCCCGTGAATCTCGTCTTTCGCCTGGCCTGGCGCAATCTGTGGCGACATCCACGGCGCACGTGGCTGACGACCGCTGCGATGATGTTTTCGAACACATTGCTCGTATTCATGATCTCGCTGCAGTTCGGCATGTACGGACTCATGATCGACAACACGCTACAGGCATTTACGGGGCATCTGCAGATTCAGGCGCCGGGGTACAAAGACGACCAGAAGATACGCCAGACCGTGGCGGATATTGTGCCGCTCGCGGAGTCACTGCGCGCTGAACTGCCGAGCGTCAGCATCGCAGCGCGCGGTACTGCCTTCGCGCTCGTCTCCAGTGAGGAACGCAGTTATGGCATCGCAGTATTTGGCGTCGAGCCCGCTTACGAGCCGGACGTCTCCACAATTCCGGGTCTCGTGTCCGAAGGCCGTTTCCTTGGGGACATCGATGCGCCGGAGATCATCATTGGCGCGGCGCTGGCACGAAATCTTCGTGCTGGCCTTGGTGATGAGTTGACCGTGCTCGGCAGCGGCCGGGACGGCTCCTTCGCTGCCGCCGTCGTCGACATCGTCGGCATCTTCGACAGCGGCATTGCGGACGTCGATCGCAGTATCACCGAAATACCGCTGGGCCTGTTCCAAGACGTGTTTTTTATGGACGGCAGTGGCCATCAAATCGTCATCAACGCGGGTAGCATCGACGGCGTCGCCGAATTGCAGAGCAAGGTCGGATCGCTGCTACCGGCGGGGCAGGATCTCGTCGTGCACGATTGGGACGCGTTGCAGCCTGGCCTCAAGCAGGCGATCAAGGCGGACATGAGCAGCGCATTTTTGATGTACGGCATTCTGGTCATTCTCGTCGCGTTCAGTGTGCTCAACACGCAGCTGATGTCAGTGCTCGAACGTACCCATGAATTCGGCATCGTCATGTCGCTCGGACTGACGCCAGGACGACTCGGGCGTCTCGTGCTTCTGGAAACCGCCATCATGGGCGCGCTGGGACTCGTGCTCGGCGCAGTGCTCGGTGGCCTCGTAACGTCATGGTTCAGCGTTAACGGTTTCGCCTACCCCGGCATGGAAGAGCTGGCCTCGAAGTTCAATCTGCCGGCGCGATTCTTCCCGCAGGTCTCGCCGCTGACCTTGCTGGTCGGTCCGGCAGTCGTGTTTTTGTTTACGCTGCTTGCGGCAGTGTACCCGGCGCTGCGGCTGCACCGGCTGCAGCCCGTCGAAGCAATGAGGGCCGTCTGATGCACAGGCTGGCGATACTATTCCGGCTGGCATGGCGCAACCTGTGGCGCAATCACCGCCGCACGCTGATTATGCTGATGGCTGTCGTGCTGGGCACCTGGGCCATGATTTTCATGACCGCGCTGATGCGCGGCATGGTTACCGACGTGGTTAAGGACGGCATCAGCGCCTTGCCGGGCCACGTGCAGGCGCATCACCCTGACTACCGCGACGACCCAAGCGTAGCGAACCTGATTGCTGTCAGTGACGCAGAGTTGGCCGCGCGGTTCAGCGCAGCCGGCTTCGTAAAGTGGGCGACCCGCGTCCGCGTGCCGGCAGTTATCACTAGCGAATACGATTCTCGCGGCGTTACTTTGCTCGGTGTCGATCCCATGTATGAGCGCGACCTGACGTTCGTCGACTACGACGAGGTCACCGGCCGCTTCCTACAGTCTGCCGACGACTCGGGCATCGTGATCGGGGCAAAGCTGGCTGAAACACTTAATACCGAGGTTGGCAAGCGCATCGTCCTGATGAGCCAGAACCCCGACAACGATATCGCCGATCGGGGATTCCGCGTTATCGGGTTATTCAAAGCGAATATCAGAGCATTTGAAGAGAACTACGTCTTCGCGGGTAAGATTACCGTGCAGAAGATGCTGGGTATCGGAGATCAGGTATCCGAGCTCGTCGTTCTCGCCGATGACTACCGCAACGTAGAAGCCGAGTACAACAAAACCGTCGAGCTCATCGACGGTGGCGGCGAGGTCAAGCGCTGGTTCGAGCTCGATCCTTACCTTGGCTCCATGCTCGGTGTCATGGACGGTTTCGTACTGGTCTGGATCATCGTCATCTTCCTGGCGCTATCATTCGGCCTGGTGAATACGCTGGTCATGGCCGTGTTCGAGCGCGTGCGCGAGATCGGGCTGATGCTCGCGCTCGGCATGCGGCCCATGAACATTCTGGGCCAGATAGTCGTCGAGTCCTCGCTGCTGCTTGCCATCGGGCTGGCCATCGGCACGGCGCTGTCGTGGGCGAGCGTGCAGCCGATCAAGGATGGCATCGATATCTCGATCGTTAGCGAAGGTTTGGACATGTGGGGTATGTCGAGTGTTCTGTATCCCGAACTCCTGCTGTCCGATGTCATCCTCGCAAATGTCGTCGTTCTTTTACTCGGTTTTCTTGCGAGTCTGTCGCCCGCATGGCGCGCCGCACACTACGAACCGATCGAAGCAATAACAAAGGTCTGATCATGACTGCAGTACGCTGCGTTGATTTGTGCAAAACGTATCGTCAGGGCGAAGTGGACATCAAAGCCCTCGACCACGTCAGCATTGAAATCAAAGAGGGCGGTTTCGTCTGTCTTTCGGCACCATCGGGCGGTGGCAAGACAACCTTGCTCAATGCGATTGGCGGACTCGACAAGCCCGACAGTGGTGAGGTCTATATCGCTGGCCAACGTATCGATAACCTGTCGAAAGGCGAACTCGCCGAGCTGCGCCTGCGCCAGATCGGCTTCGTTTTTCAGGCGTTCAACCTGATTCCGGTTCTGACGGCGAGGGAGAACGTCGAATTCGTCATGCAGGTGCAGGGCGTTCCCGCCGGAGAACGGCAGAGGCTGGCGCACGCGATTCTCGACGAGGTCGGGCTCGCCGGTCTCGAGGACCGCCGTCCAGCCGACATGTCCGGTGGTCAGCAACAACGCGTGGCCGTCGCCAGAGCCATCGTCTCGCGACCGGCGCTTGTGCTCGCCGACGAGCCGACGGCAAACCTCGATTCGAAAACCGCGGACGAGCTGATGGAACTGTTCCGCGAGCTCAACGATCATCACAGCACGACGTTTGTTATTGCGACGCATGACAAGCGCGTCATGGGCTATGCGAAGCGTCTCGTGCGCATGCTCGACGGGCGCATCGTCGCAGACATCAAGCAAGATGCGGCCTAGCCACGCGCTACTGCTACTTTGCTTATCCGCGCTCGCGCTCGCCGATGACAGTGCATACGAATTCGGTGGCCACACCAAGTTTCGACTCGTCGGCCAGAGTTTTCCCGGAGACAGTCTGTTTCATGATCTGGTCGGATCGGATGCGCTCGATGCAGAAGGCGATTTACGACTGAATTTTTCAGCGAGCCGTGATGGCTGGTCGACGAACGCGGACTACCAGCTGTTTGCGCAATACGGTGACGGCGTTGAGCTCGCGCGGGAAGTCGCTTCCCTGGATAGCCTGTCAGCCGACCGCTTTCCCGACGACCAGCGACGCCTTTTCGACCTGACGCATGTCCTGAATGAGGGCGGCAAGAGTGCGATGCTGCATCGTCTTGACCGCTTGTCAGTTACGTACACGAGCGAAAAGGCCGTTGCGCGCTTCGGCCGCCAGGCGCTGTCCTGGGGTAACGGCCTGTTTTATGCACCGATGGACCTCGTCAACCCCTTCGATCCGGCGGCAATCGATACCGAATTCAAAGCTGGCGACGACATGCTCTACCTGCAGTACCTGCGGGACAGCGGTGACGACGTGCAGGGGGCAGCCGTGTTTCGTCGTGACCCGCTCAGTGGAGATGTTGACTCCGATCAGGCCACGGTTGCGCTGAAGTATCACGGCTTTCTTGGAGAAAACGAGTACGACATTCTCGGGGCCGAGAGTTACGGCGACACGGTGCTCGGCGTCGGCGGCGTCCGCAGCATTGGCGGCGCCGTGGTTCGCGGTGATGTCGTGATTACCGATACATCCAGCGACACCTATGTTCAGGTCGTCGCCAACCTTAGCTACTCCTGGACCTGGGCCGGCAGAAACGTGAGTGGCGCGGTTGAATACTATTTCAATGGTTTCGGCCAACACGGGAAACGTTACGATCCACTCAGCCTCGCAAGTAACCGGGACCTGATCGCACGCCTTGCACGCGCAGAGTTGTTTACGCTGGGCCGCAACTACCTGGCAGGAAGCGTGATGATTGAGATGTCCCCATTGTGGACATTGACGCCGACCCTGCTTGCCAACGTGAACGATCCAAGCGCGCTGTTGCAGCTCGTGACGCAGTACAGCTTGTCCGATAACACGACCTTTCTTGGCAGCCTGAACGTGCCGCTTGGTTCGAATGGTACGGAGTTCGGCGGTATCGACGCCGGCGTTGCGGGCCGGTATCTGTCTTCGGGGGTGGGCGTATTTGCGCAGTTCGCCTGGTATTTCTAAGAATCCGAAAAGTCCTTGATGTTCTCCAGCAGGTTCGCAAACGAGTGTTCGCGTTCGGGGCCGAATACCGGGTCCAGCTTGTCCAGGTGTGAAATGTCGACGAACATCAGGCTTTCGTCTTTGACGAGCGCATCAGCGCGTCGAAACAGATCTTCCTCCTCCCAGAGCATATGTGCGCGAAGGCGATGCACATAGTCGGTCGAGTCCTCGATGATGCGCTCGCGCGTGACTGCCGCACCGGAGGCAATCGCCTCGATATCGTTACGCAGCGTTTCGCCGAGTTTGGCGATGTCCTCGTGCTCAGGCTCCACGCGCTCGAGCCCTGCAGCCAACTCCGGCCGCTTCGACTTCATGGCGCTGTAAACAATATCTTCCTTGGGGTGATGCACTGCGTCTGAATAAACGGTCAGGTAACGCATAATGTCGTGTAACAGTTCGTAATCGGGCTTGTTGCCTTCTCGAATGCGACCGGTTTCACGCTCGAGAAGATCGAGCATTACCGCCATGTTGCGATGATCCTCGTGCAGGTCGTCGAGAATGTCTGCCAGTTGAATAGTCACGTCAGAGCCCCTTGCGGTTGGCCGTATTCATGTTGCGCATTGCCCCAGATTGAAAAAATCCGGGATTTCACCTACGTCGGGGCCAGGCTGTCGAGTAGGCTATTTGAAAAACTTCCGGGCGAGTCCCATCACATCGTCGAGGCCAAACCCATCACCACCGCCGATCAGATCGCCCAGAGGTCCGAGGCCTCCTTCGCTCGCTGACGAGCCGAGATCACGGCCGCCCGAACTCTTTTTGCTCATTGCGCCCATCGCGAGTCCTGCGAGCAATGGCAATGCTTTCTTGATAATGCTCGCATCGATACCGGTCTCTTTGGCCGCGTGAGCCGCGACATTGCGACTGACATCTTTGCTGCCAAACAGATGACCGAGAATCTTGTTTCCGTCCGAGCGGGTCGCGTCGTCCCGCAGTAGTTTCGGGTTGTCGACATAGCGCTCGTGACCGCCTGACTGCAGGGCGTTGCGCAGGCCTGCCAGGCCGTCGTCACTGGCCGTGTTCTTTTTTAAGCCGCTCATTAGCGCCGGCGCGAGCGCCCCGATCAGCTTGTTGGTATCAGACGTGCCGAGACCAACAGCGCCGGCGAGTTCGCCAATACTGTCATCGCCGCCCGCGCTCTTGAGTAAGTCCATGAAGTCCATATGTCATCCTCGAAATAGT
>JAOTUB010000188.1 GCA_029864095.1 Gammaproteobacteria bacterium
TCCTCGGCAGCGCGCACTGCCTTGGAATGTGTGCCGGAATTTCGGGATTGTTCGCCGTAAATTCCAGCATCGCGACGATGCGAATGCAGTTTCCGACCGCCCTGACCTATAACGTCGGTCGCGTAATCAGCTACGCAGTATTGGGCATGATTGTCGGCAGCTTCGGCAGCGTCATCGTAAAAGCGTCGCCGACGGTTGCCAGCTCTGTCAGGTTTCTGAGCGGCCTGATAATCATTCTGGTCGGAATCAAAGTTGCGTTCGATCTGCGACTCTTGGATGCGATTGAACGAATGGGCGCCACGCTTTGGGCGAAGATCGCTCCGGTTGTGAAGCGCCTGGTGCCGGTGACGAGTTTGCCACGCGCTTTTGGCCTCGGACTGATCTGGGGCTGGCTGCCGTGCGGCCTCGTCTACAGCGTGCTGCTGATCGCTGCGACGAGCGCTGCGCCTGCCGATGGCGCAGCAATCATGGTCGCATTCGGTATTGGCACGATGCCGGCCATGGTGATGACGGGCCTCGGTGCGGCGCAGATGTCACAGTTCATGCGCCGCCGCGGCACCCGTCTTGGGTTTGGTCTGCTGATTGTGATCCTGGGCGTATTGACGATCGCAATGCCGCTTACGGGCTGGCTGTTGCCCGAAGCACATCAGCATCGGTAGTGACAATTAGTCGAAGCGGCCCGCCTGCATACTTTCAACGTCGATCGCTTTGAGCCGCTCCTCGGCCATCTTTTGACCGTTGACCTGCTCCTCCGGCGTCAGATCCTCCGCGGCCGCATCTCGCCTGAGCTCGGCGTCCATGTTGCCCAATTGTGCGGCAACGATGTACCAGGCATATGCATCAACGACGTCCTCCTTGACGCCCATGCCGCGGTGACAAATTTCCGCGAGGCTCATGACAGCAGGAATGTAGCCCTGCACGGCTGCACTGCGATAGAAGTCCGCCGCACGGTCGTCACTCATCTCGACACCCCAGCCGTTCGCATGCATGACGCCCAGGTTGTACTGCGCATCCGGGTAACCCTGGTCTGCTGCTGCGCCGTACCAATACAAAGCCTTAGTGTCGTCCATGTCAACGCCGAAACCATTGGCGTACAAACGGCCGACACAAAACTGTGCCGCTGCGTTGCCCTCGTCGGCCAGTGGCTGACATTCTGCGAGTGATGTCGCGTAATCGCCAACATTGAAAGCCGCAAATCCTTTCTCGACGTCGGCAGCAATTAATGCGCACGGCGACAGGGCAAGTGCGGTAATCGACAGTGTTCGGATAAAACCACGCATGCGGATAGCCTCCTCAGAGTTCATCTACGAATAAGATTCGTAGAGAACTGCCTCTATTTCCTCAAAAACACGGCGAATAGGCTATTCGGAGAAGTACCTAGGGCTCTGCGCCACGCTCCTCATCCAGACGACGCTCAAGCCAGGCACGGGATGAAGCCGCGTATTGCCTGAGGCGTCATTATCGATGAACGCTTCCGGGCCCTGCCGCATTTTCTTCTTCAGACCGAAATAGAACGGGTGTGGCGCAAGAATGATGTCGCAATCGAGATTTCCTATCGGTTCGATGCTATCGCCAGGCGCTTCGGCGAGGCTTTCCGAAAATCGCCAGCCGTCGAAAGACCGGCGGTACCGACGTAGTAGGTATTGCCAAAAAACCAAAACGGGATTTGTGGTTCATTGCAGCTTTCACAGTCATGACGCGGGATTGCTGCGTCGAGTACGAGCGTCTGGGATACGCATGCGGCTAGTGTGGGACAGCCAAGAACACGCAGCAGACGTACCCGATCAGGCACGCAGCAGTTCCGCGTGATGCTTGAGGTGATCTTCGATGAATGTCGAAATGAAATAGTAGCCGTGATCGTAGCCATCGTGCATGCGCAGTTTGAGTGGCAGGCCGCTTTCGGCGCAGGCTTGCTCGAGTAATTCGGGCTTGAGCTGCTCCTCGAGGTACGGATCGGCGGCACCCTGATCAATGAGAATCGTGCTGCGCGACGATGCATCGGCGGCATTTCGCGCGACTTCGCAGGCGTCATATACGTACCAGGTCGACGTGTCACTACCGAGATAATACGCAAGCGCTTTTTGGCCCCAGGGACTGTGCAGCGTCGTGCAAATTGGCGAAAATGCCGATAACGACCTGAACACGTCGGGGTGCTTGAGCCCGATCGTCAGCGCACCATGACCACCCATAGAATGGCCGGTCAATCCGTGCCGATCGGCGTCCCCCGGAAAGTTGTCGAACACGGCGGGCTGCAGTTCCTGCATCACATAGTCATACATTTGATAGTGCCGCGACCACGGTTCCTCAGTGGCGTTGAGATAAAAACCGGCCGCCAGGCCGAAATCATAGTCTTCGTCCGGATCGTCGGGCACGTCCTCGCCGCGCGGGCTCGTATCCGGCGAAACCAGCATGATGCCGAGCTCGGCTGCATAACGCTGCGCACCGCTCTTGACCATGAAGTTCTCCTCGGTGCAGGTCAGCCCTGACAGGAACGTTACGACGGGCACCTTGCCATCAGCTGCCTGTGGTGGCACGAACACCGAAAACCGCATGTCGCAGTTATTGGCGTCCGACCGGTGTCGATAGAAGCCAATCCTGCCGCCAAAGCAGTTTGTTTCGCTGATGGTTTCCAGAGTCATGGGGAGTAATTATGCCCGGGTTTTACAACTTCTGGAATACGAGTGTCGAGTTGGTGCCGCCAAAGCCAAAACTGTTCGACATGGCAGTCGCGATACCGGCCTTGTGGATGCACTCAGTGACAAGAGGCGCACCCTCAACCGCAGGGTCCGGATCATTGCAGTTGATCGACGGTGCGATAAAGTCGTGCTCGAGCATGAGCAGGCAATGTATGACCTCGTGCACGCCGGTCGCCCCAAGCGAATGCCCACAAAGCGACTTCGACGAGCTGAACCTGGGTAGGTCAACACCAAACACGGATCGCATTGCCTCAATTTCAGCGATATCGCCGGCCGGCGTGCTCGTACCGTGCGTGTTGATGTAGTCGACCGGCCCCGCAACAGTCGCTTTCGCCATTTCCATGCACCGAGCCGCGCCTTCACCCGATGGTGCGACCATGTCGTGGCCATCCGACGTTGCGCCGTAGCCGACAAGCTCGGCATAGATTTTCGCGCCACGCGCTCTGGCATGCTCGAGCTCTTCAAGAACTACCATTCCGCCACCGCCGGCGATAACAAAACCATCGCGGGTCGCATCGTAGGGACGCGATGCGGTTGCGGGCGCGTCGTTGTATTTCGATGACAAGGCGCCCATCGCATCGAACAGGCACGCCAGCGTCCAGTCCTCTTCCTCACCGCCTCCGGCAAAGATGATGTCTTGTTTGCCCCACTGAATCTGTTCGGCGCCGGCGCCGATGCAGTGTGCACTAGTGGCGCACGCCGATGTTATCGAGTAGTTGAGTCCCTTGATCCTGAACGGCGTCGTCAGGCACGCGGAAACGGTGCTGCCCATCGTGCGCGTGACCATGTAGGGACCGATCCGGCGCACGCCGCGCTCGCGAAGCTTGTCTGCACTCGCAACGATATTGGCGCTCGACGCGCCGCCGGAGGACGCGATCAGCCCGGTACGAACGTTCGAGATGTCGTTGTCTTCGAGACCCGAGTCCTCGATAGCCTGCTGCATGGAAATATAGGCGTAAGCGGCGGCGTCTCCCATGAAGCGGAGCACTTTGCGATCGATAAGTTCGGCGGTGTCGATGTTTATCGACCCCGAGATCTGGCTGCGAAGTCCCATCTCCTTGTAGGACTCGTTCGCCACGATTCCCGAGCGGCCATTCTTCAATGAATCGACGATCTCGGACTGGTTATTGCCAATACACGAAACCGCACCGATACCCGTAACGACAACGCGCCGCATTACCGTATCCTAGAAATCGTCAGTGGAGGTGAAAAGGCCGACGCGAAGATCGTCTGCGGTATAGATCTCGCGGCCATCGACGGACATGCTGGCGTCGGCGATCGCCATATTCAACTTGCGGGTGATGACACGCTTAATGTCAATCTGGTAGGTAACCAGCTTGGCTTTCGGCAGCACCTGACCACTAAATTTGACCTTGCCCGAGCCGAGTGCCCTGCCCCTGCCCGGAAGGTCGCTCCATACGAGGAAGAAGCCGACAAGCTGCCACATCGCGTCGAGGCCAAGGCAACCCGGCATGACGGGATCGCCTTCGAAATGGCAGTCGAAAAACCACAGGTCGGGCCGGATATCGAGTTCGGCCTTGATCTCGCCTTTGCCGTATTTGCCGCCCTCATTCGAAATATGCGTGATGCGGTCCAGCATGAGCATGGGTGGCAGCGGCAGGCGGCCATTCGCGGGTCCAAACATCTTGCCGTGGGCGCACTCGATAAGTTCCTCATAGCTGAACGAATTCGGCCTTCCTGTCGTGGCAAGAGCAGCGTTGGTCGTGGTCGTGGTCATTGGCTCTCCAGCGCAATTGCAGCTGGTCAGGATAGTTGCGCAATGATGCGCAATTTCGTTAACGTTATTTTACGCGCCGGACGGGGTTCGGACTTTCGAATACGCGCCAATCGGCGTGCCACAGGTCTATCCTTGAGGCGGCTCTGCCGGATCGTGCCTCCGTTAAGCAAGTATGCAACCAATAATAAGCATAGGGGAACTAACAGTGAAGACGATGATTGTCGCGTTAGCGCGGCTGTTGGCATTGCAGGCAGTTGCCGAGCATATGGATGTCCTTTAGTTCGAACTGAAGGTAGGATGCTTCTTCGAGAAATACATGGAGATCGTCGCTGACTTCAATCAATGGGGTGAAAACTACGGCTATAAGACGACGATCGCGGTTCCATTCCAAAACGAGAACCTGGCCAGCATGTACTGGCTGGGACCAAGTGCCAACACCGCGGCCTTTGGCAAGGACTGGGATGCCTGGCGTGACGCCCAGCGCGACGCCCAGCGCGACGCCAACTCCAGGCCGGCAAATTTTCAGGCGCGAATCTCGGAATGTGGGGACAGTATCACGCGCCACGGTTACGATATTTACTAAGCGATGAACAATAAGACAGGCCGCAATCACCGAATGTTGCAGATTCCAGGCTGGTTGTTGCTCGCCTATCTGATCTACGCCCAGGCGATTCCTGCGTTCAGCTACGAACTCGGAGTCCGCATGGGGACGCAGGAATCCGCCGCGCGA
>JAOTUB010000049.1 GCA_029864095.1 Gammaproteobacteria bacterium
GGTTGGCGATACCATAACGTTGACGCGTCACCCCTGCGATGTGCCGTTGCCCGGATTCAAGCAGGTACAGCCCAGAGTGTTCGCTGGACTGTTTCCGATACTTTCAGATGATTACGAAAACTTTCGTGACGCACTGCAGAAGCTTCGCCTCAACGACGCGGCGCTGCATTTCGAGCCGGAAACTTCGGCTGCGCTTGGCTTCGGCTTTCGCTGCGGCTTCCTCGGCATGTTGCATATGGAAATCGTGCAGGAACGCCTGGAACGCGAATATGATCTGGAACTGATCACAACCGCGCCGACAGTAATTTTTGAGATTGTCGATCATTCTGGCAACGTATTTTACGTTGACAACCCATCCAAGCTGCCGCCGTCCAATGAGATTGAAGAGCTTCGTGAGCCGATTATCACAGCCAACATACTTGTTCCCGACAAGCACGTTGGGTCCGTAATCAAGCTATGTATCGAGAAGCGCGGTGTGCAAAAACACATCCGCTACCTCGGCAGCCAGGTATCGCTCGAATACGAAATGCCGCTTGCCGAAGTCGTGCTGGACTTTTTCGATAAACTCAAATCGGTTAGTCGCGGTTATGCGTCATTCGACTATCATTTCGAGCGTTTTGAGCCCGCGCAGCTCGTGAGGCTCGATGTATTGATCAATAAGGAACGAGTCGATGCGCTTTCAATTATTGTTCACCGCGTCAATGCCCAGACTCGCGGCCGTGAACTTGTCGAGCGCATGCGCGAGTTGATTCCTCGCCAAATGTTCGACGTCGCAATTCAGGCGGCGGTGGGTAGTCAGATCATATCGAGAAGCACTGTCAAGGCGTTGCGCAAGAACGTCACGGCGAAGTGCTATGGCGGTGACGTGAGTCGGAAACGCAAGCTGCTCGAGAAGCAAAAGGCCGGCAAGCGTCGCATGAAACAGGTAGGATCCGTTGAAATTCCACAGGAGGCGTTCCTGGCTGTCCTGCGTGTCGATAAGTGAGAGTAGTGTATTGAGCATAAATCTGGCCTTGATTCTGACCGTCCTGACGCTCGTAAGCGGGATGGTCGTAGCACTGGACAAGTTCGTCTGGGGCCGAGACGGTGAAGAGGGCGGCGGCTCAGTTGCCCGACAAACTCTGATTGAGTATTCGCGCTCTTTTTTCCCAGTGCTGTTGTTTGTGCTGGTCATTCGCTCGTTCGTATTCGAACCGTTTCGGATTCCCTCGGGTTCGATGATGCCGACTCTGCTGCAAGGCGATTTTATTTTCGTCAAGAAGTACGCGTACGGGCTCAGACTTCCGGTCTCCGAGACCAAGATTCTGGCAACGGGTGAGCCCGAGCGTGGCGACGTCGTGGTGTTTCGGTTGCCGGACGACCCGAGTATCAATTACATCAAGCGCGTAGTCGGCTTACCTGGCGATGAGCTTAGTTACGAACGTCATCGCCTCGTCATCAATGGCGAGCAGGTAGATCTGCAGCAGCATCCTGATGCTACGGTCAGCGAGCCACGTTTTTTGGAGCGACTTGGCGAGAAAGAGCACGAGATATTGATTGCGAATTCCGGCTACGTCGTCCGCGACGGTATTTACCGAGTGCCGCAGGGTCATTATTTTGTGATGGGCGACAATCGTGACAATAGCCGTGACAGCCGTTTCATCGGCGCAATCCCGGAAACGCACCTGGTTGGTGAGGCCGTACGTATCTGGATGCACATGGATGGCCTCAGCTGGCCGCGCTGGGACAGGATCGGTACCAAGATTCAATAATGTGGTTCAATTCACTGATATTGGTTGCGGACTCACGTTAAATTTGATGTGATTTCGAGCTACAGATGACGCCGCGGTTACGGCGCAGAGAAATGGCTATGAACCTGATGAAACAACCGAGACACGCTTTTGCCCGGCAGCAGGCGGGGATGACAACGCTTGGATTTGCGATCCTCGCAGTATTTATCGGCTTGTTCGCGTTTGCCACGATTCGTCTCATGCCAATTTATCTGAACTACATGAAAGTCGTCGGCGTCATTGATGGTGTGCGCACAGAATTTGACGGACAAAGTCCTAGCGTTCCCGCCATGCGGAAATCCATATTACGCCGATTCGATGTGGAAAGCGTCGGCGTTATCGAATACCGCGATATCAAAGTCACACCAGTAGACGGTGGTTTCGAAGTGTCGGCGATCTATGACCATACATCGCCTTTCATAGGTAATATCTCGTTTACGGTTCACTTCGACAAGTCGGTCTTGGTGCGCCGCTAAGACCGGAGCGTGCGGCACGCTGAGTGCGAGTCATAGAAACGAGCGATAGTGTTAACAAAAGCCGAGACCTGGCTCAAGAATGCGCTGGATTACGAATTCAACGATGTGCGACTGCTCGAGCTATCGCTGACGCATCGCAGTGTCGCGGGCGATAACAATGAGCGTTTGGAATTCCTGGGTGACGCGATACTCGATTTTGTAACGTCCGAAGTCGTTTTTCGAGCGCACCCGCTTGCGCCCGAGGGCGATCTGAGCCGCTTGCGCTCGTCGCTGGTAAAAGACACGACGCTGGCAGAGATCGCCGCGGATCTGGGTCTCGGCGAGCACCTTATCCTCGGCAGTGGTGAGCGCAAGACTGGCGGCCATCGTCGAGACTCCATTCTCGCGGACGCTCTCGAGGCGATCTTTGGCGCAGTCTATCTCGATGCTGGCTTCGATGCGGCGACCAAGGTAATCGAGCGCGCATTTGGTGCCCGCCTGCAGAACTTTCCTCCGGCCGATGAGCTTCGCGACGCAAAGACCCGGTTACAGGAGTGGTTGCAGGCACGACAAATGGGATTGCCAAGCTACGAACTCGTCGAAGTAACCGGACAAGCGCACCGTCAACAGTTTAGTGTCAGTTGCAGCGTTAGCGGTGTTGAGCTCACGACAAATGGCAGCGGCACGACGCGCAGAAATGCAGAGCAGGAGGCAGCGACGATCATGTTGGCGCATCTTGCTGAGAGCGACATCGAATGAGGGCTATGCGTTCCGGGTTCGTTGCTGTAGTGGGACGTCCAAATGTTGGCAAGTCGACGCTGATCAACGCGCTAATGGGGACAAAGGTAAGTATCGTTACGGCAAAGCCACAGACGACACGGCACAGAATTCTGGCGGTGCACACTTCCGATCAGGCACAAATCATCTTTGTCGACACGCCTGGCTTACACCGCAAAGCTGGCAAGGCGATGAATCGTATGATGAATCGGACTGCCGCAAACGCGTTGGCGGATGCCGATGTCGTCTTGTTTGTCACAGAAGCAGGGCGCTGGACAGACGAGGATAACGATGTGCTGCGGCGGCTGCAGACCGTCGCTGCACCCGTGGTTGCGGTGCTTAATAAGGTCGATCTCATAAAGCCCAAAGAGAAGCTTCTCGAAATCATTGCCGCGACGGCGGACCGGCATGAGTTTGCCGAAATACTGCCCGTGTCTGCGGAGAAGCACGACAATCTTGATGTGTTGTTGTCGATCTTGCCAGGTCATCTGCCGGAGTCGCCGCCTTTGTTTCCCGAGGACATGCAGACCGACCGTAGCGTGGAATTTCAGGCCGCGGAAGTCATACGCGAAAAGTTGACGCAGTCATTACATCAGGAAGTTCCTTACGGGCTGACTGTGCAGATCGAACGCTTTGATACGGACGAAGACCGAACCACAATCAATGCGATCATTTGGGTGGAGCGAGAGTCGCAAAAGGGCATCGTCGTCGGCAAAGCCGGTAGTGTGCTGAAGCGCGTCGGCAAAGCGGCGCGGCTGGAGCTCAAGAAGCAACTTGGCGGCCCTGTGCACCTCGAACTCTGGGTCAAGGTCAAAGACAACTGGGCGGACAGCGAGCAGGACCTGCTCAGTCTCGGCTACGAGTTGCCATAGCCCACGGTTATGAAACGCTAACGATGCATCGGCGAGTCCAGCAGCAACCCGCTTTTGTTCTTCACCATCGACCGTTTCGTGACTCGAGTCAGATTCTGGATGTAATCAGCCGCGATCATGGCAAGCTGGCCGTCGTTGCGAGGGGCAGCCGCGGCGCCCGCTCGCGCCTGAAGGGTGTATTGCGTCCGTTTATGCCTCTGTCGATATCGTGGATTATCAAGTCCGACCTTGGCACCTTGACCGGCGCCGAGGTCCGCGGCGCGCCACTCAGCCTGTCGGGCGATGCGCTGTTGTCGGGGTTCTATGTCAACGAACTGATCTTGCACTTTCTGCATCGGCACGATCCGCAGCCTGAGATCTTCGAAGCCTACGCTCTGACCATAGAGGGGCTGGCAGTTGCCGGTGACGACGTCGCTCCCTGCCTGCGCCGGTTTGAAGTCGAACTGCTGCGTCAGTCTGGATACGCACTCAATCTTGATCATGAGTACGATTCCAACAGGACGCTGGATCCGCAGCAGAATTATGAATACCGTGCGGAACAAGGTCCTGTGGCCGTAAGCCGGGCTGCCGGGCCACTCATATTCAGTGGCAAGTTGCTGGCTGCAATCGGTGCTCAGCAATTCGACGATGCCGATGTACTGCGCGCGGCCAACCGACTGCTGCGCGAAGTTATCGCGTTTCACCTTGGCGGCAAGGAACTCAAGAGTCGCAAAGTCCTTCAGGAAATGCGGCGGTTGTAGACACTTCGGGCTAGAATACGCCCCCATGAACCACGACTCGTTACATCTCGGCGTGAACATTGACCACGTGGCGACGCTGCGACAGGCGCGAGGCACACCTTACCCGCGGCCGGTCGAGGCCGCTGTCACGGCCGAGCAGGCCGGAGCCGACAGCATCACGGTGCACTTGCGGGAGGATCGACGCCATATTCAGGACGCTGACCTGATCGCCATTCGGGAGGCCATGCGGACGCACATGAACCTCGAGATGGCGGTCACCGAGGAGATGCTGCGCATCGCCGCGGAGATCCGGCCCTCTGACTGTTGCCTGGTCCCGGAGAGTCGCGAGGAACTGACGACCGAGGGCGGGCTCGACGTCGTCAGCCAGCAGGACAAGCTGCGCGACGCTTGCCAGCGACTCGCCGTACTGGGTATCCGCGTATCGTTGTTCGTCGATCCGGATCCGGCACAGCTCGATGCGGCTGTCGCCGTGGGTGCGCCCGTCGTCGAGCTACACACGGGCAGCTATGCCGACGCAGAGGGAGAGGTGCAGGCCGCGGAACTCAAGCGGCTTGTCGATGCCGCAGGATATGCCGATAAGATCGGGCTGACCGTTCACGCCGGACACGGACTGCACTACGGCAACGTCGCGGCCATCGCGGCTATCGAACAAATTGTTGAACTCAATATCGGACACTCGATCATATCGCGCGCCATATTCGACGGCCTTGCGATAGCTGTCAGCGCGATGAAGAATCGAATGCTCGCAGCGCGCGACGAGTAAACAGCGAATGATTTTTGGTGTCGGTACCGACATCGTGGAACTCTCACGTGTGCAGGCTACTTATGACAGATTCGGCGAGCATTTCGTGCAACGGATACTTATGCAGGAGGAGCTCGAGCTGTTTCGCAAGTCCAAATGGCCAGCGCGCTTTCTTGCGATGCGCTTTGCGGGTAAGGAAGCTGCTGCCAAGGCAATGGGCACCGGATTCCACCATGGTATTTGGGTCAGAGACATTGGCATAACTAACAACGATTGGGGCCGCCCGCTGATTATCTGGTCTGAACGCGGTCGGAAAGTCTGTAAGGAGCTCGGCATCGGCAAAGGTCATGTCAGCCTGACCGACGACGCCGGACTGATAATGGCATTCGCGGTTGTTGAAACCGCAGAGTAGACGAGCAATGCACTGTTTTTCGTTTGATATCGAGACCGTACCGGATGTCGAGTTCGGCCGCCGCTTATGGGATCTCGACGGGGTGTCCGACGAAGAAGTCGCGACGGTAATGACATTCAAACAATTGCAGAAGAGTGGACGCGAGTTCCTGCCGCTGCAGCAACATCGCATTGTCGCGATATCGGTCGCACTGCGTACCGGCGGCACGTTTCGCGTGTGGAGTCTGGGCGACGAGGACTCGGATGAGGCGGAGCTGGTGCGCCGCTTCTTTGACGGCATCGACCGCTACACACCCGATCTCGTCTCGTGGAATGGCGGCGGCTTCGATCTTCCGGTGCTGCACTATCGGGCGCTCAAGCACGGCGTGCAGGCACCGCGCTACTGGGAAACCGGTGGCTCGGACCGCGACTTCAAGTGGAACAACTACCTGAGTCGCTTTCACTCTCGGCATACGGATCTGATGGATGTGATCGCGGGCTATCAGCCGCGCGCCGGTGCGAGTCTCGAGCAAATTGCGGTATTGCTGGGCTTGCCCGGCAAACTCGGCATGAGCGGCGATAAAGTGTGGGGCAAATATCTGGAGGGTGGTCTTCGCGAGATTCGTGATTACTGCGAGACTGACGTGCTCAATACCTGGCTCGTGTTTCTGCGCTTCGAGCTGATGCGCGGTAATCTCGACGAGAAAGGTCTCGCCAGGGAAAATGAGCTCGTGCGCAGCACACTCAAATCGATGGATAAACCACACTTCAACGAGTTTCTTAAAGCCTGGGCAGATTAGTGGCTCGACGTCGCCGCCGCGAGCCGGAGACGGCACGAATCGATTCCTGCACGCATGATGGCCGCGGCATTGTTGCCGGAGAGGGCAAGAAAGTATTCGTGGCGGGCGCGCTCGAAGGCGAGCAAGTGCGCTATTTGCGCCGCAAATCGCGCCGAAACTACGATGAAGCTGAACTGCTCGAGATTCTCGACGCATCTCCCCATCGAATTGCGGCGCGATGCGCGGTTTTCGGACGCTGCGGCGGCTGTGCGTTACAACACGTGTCGGATGTACAGCAGCGGCAGATAAAATTTCAGGCACTTAAAGACAATCTGCAGCGTATCGGCCAGATCACATCGGAACGCTGGCTCGAGCCGATGATCGGGCCCGTTTGGAACTATCGCCGTCGTGCGAGACTGGCCGTCAAAGATGTGCAGGCAAAAGGCAGAGTGCTGGTTGGCTTTCGCGAGCGGCACGCGCCTTACATCACGGATATGCACCGTTGCGAGGTGCTCGCCGAGCCCGTCGACAGCATGATCGATCCACTGAGCGAACTCATAGGCGGCTTGTCGATACGCGCGCGGCTGCCGCAAGTAGAAGTCGCCGTCGCCGATAATGCGGTGGCGCTGGTATTTCGTGTGCTTGATGAGCCGACCGCGGAGGATACGGCGCTTTTGCGGGATTTCGGCGCAGACCACGAACTGCGCATCTATTTGCAGCCCGGCGGCCTCGAGTCGATCACGCTGCTGTATCCCGAATCGCCGGCAGACGCCCTCTATTACGATCTTGCTGAATTCGACGTGCGTATTGCGTTTGACGCCGCAGGCTTCGTCCAGGTGAACAGCGAGATCAATCGTCGCATGGTGCACCAGGCCATCGAACTGCTCGATCCGGGCCCGGCTGACCGTGTTCTGGACCTGTACTGTGGCATTGGCAATTTCTCGCTGCCGCTAGCGCGCAGGGCGGGGACCGTTCTCGGCGTCGAGGGCGAGGCCGTGCTTGTCGAGGCGGCGACGCAGAATGCCGCGTCGAATGGTTTGCACAATGTCTCGTTTCGGCAGGCAGACCTGAGCGCCATTGACGGTTCCGAGACCTGGTTGCGCGAGGGCTGGAACAAAGTCCTGTTGGATCCGGCGCGCAGCGGCGCGGCCGAGATTGTTGCCGCTATGAAGAGCATCGGCGCGGAGCGTATTGTATATGTCTCGTGTCATCCCGGGACGCTGGCACGTGATGCCGGTACGCTCGTAAATGACCACGGCTATCGTTGCGAGGCGGCAGGTATCATTGACATGTTTCCGCACACGGCCCACATGGAGTCGATTGCCGTATTTAATAAGTAATTATATTTCAGTAATTTATGAGATTTTTATAGAATCATTATATGTCGCTCGGACCAGTGATGCTTGATATTGACGGTGACACGCTGACGCCGGCCGACCGCGATCTACTGCGGGAGCCGGCGGTCGGCGGAGTGATACTGTTCACGCGCAACTACGAGTCGCCGGCGCAGATCGCGGACCTCGTTGCTGAAATCCGGGCGCTCAGAAGCCCGGCGCTATTGATTGCCGTGGATCATGAGGGCGGTCGCGTGCAGCGTTTTCGCGAGGGATTCAGTGAGATTCCGCCGATGCGCCATCTTGGCCACGAATTCGACAGCGATCCCGACGTGGCGACCGATCTTGCACACCGGGCGGGCTGGCTCATCGGCTCCGAACTACGTGCGGCGGGTATCGATTTATGCTTTGCGCCATGCGTGGACCTGGACTGGGGCGTTAGTGAGGTTATTGGAGATCGCGCGTTTCACGAGCAGCCGGATGCCGTCGGTGAACTGGCCGCGGCGTTCTCACGCGGCTTGCGCAGTGCGGGCATGGCAGCGGTCGCCAAGCATTTTCCCGGGCATGGTGCGGTTGTCGCGGATTCGCATCTGCAATTACCCGTCGATCGTCGCGAATACGGCGATATCCTGGATGACATGCGGCCCTATGAAAAACTGATCAGCAACGGGCACATCGCCGGCGTGATGCTCGCGCACGTAGTGTATCGAGAGCTGGACGATCTGCCGGCAGGCTTCTCCACATTCTGGATCGAACGGGAACTGAGATCGCGCCTCGGCTTTGGCGGTGCAGTCTTTTGCGATGATCTGAGCATGAAAGCGACGAGCGCCTATGGATCGATGCGCCGCCGAGCGAAACGCGCTCTCGCGGCAGGTTGCGACATGGTGCTGATCTGCAACGATCGCCGGCGCGCCGAGCAGGCCGTTCAGGCGCTGAACGACTATTCCAATCCCTTGTCCCTGGTCCGACTCGCACGATTACACGGCACAGGTCACGTGCTGCGTGAGTCGCTACGCGCGAGCGACGAGTGGCAACAGGCCAACATGGCGCTGGCGCACTGCGGCGATCCGCCGCCGCTAGAACTCGATGCATGAGCGCGCAGTTTGCGATCATCGTTGGCAGTGGCTTCGACGCATTTGCAGGCGGTGGCGAGAGCCACGAGGTTGCGACCCGATTCGGTCAGCCTTCTGCGCCGATTCAGCGCGTGACGTTCGATGAGCAGCTCGTTTACGTTTTGCCCCGGCATGGCGATAAGCACACATTGCCGCCACACGTTATCAACTACCGGGCGAATCTGCTCGCACTGAAGGAGCTCGGTGTCGAGGCCGTCATCGCGTTGAATACGGTCGGTGTCGTATCGGATAAGCGGTTGTCAGGAGAACTGGCTGTGCCTGATCAGATAATCGATTACACCTGGGGCCGCGCACACTCGATTTACGACGGGGAACAAGCCGAATTTGCGCATATTGAATTTACGCTGCCGTTTTCCGCGTCAGTTCGTGAGGCGCTGCTTGCGGCGGCGAGAGCCGCCGGCGTGGATTGCTATGACGGGGGTGTGTATGCAGCGACGCAGGGTCCGCGGCTCGAAACGGCGGCCGAAGTCGACCGCCTCGAACGTGATGGTGCCGATTATGTCGGTATGACAGGCATGCCGGAGGCAAGCCTCGCCCGCGAGCTCGGAATCGACTATGCCTGCCTGTCCTTGATCGTGAATCGTGCCGCCGGCCGCGGCCAAAAGCCGATACACGAAGATGTCGAATCCAGTACCCTGACTGCAAAGATTCAAGCTATGCAGGTGCTCAAAGAGTTTTTCAGGTCGCGCTGATGCCGATCAAACGGGAAATTCTCAAGCAGGTAATCGAGTCGTCTTCGGAGCCGCTTGTCATCGTGCGCGTCGATCATCCGGACTGGCCAGTCGAACTGAGCAACCCGGCCTTTGAGTCAATCGGTGGTGAGGACACCCGCGGCAAGCCGTTTGCCGATGTCATCGAACAGCTCGTCGGACGGGAGTTCGCTTTGGAGATTTCCGAAACCGTGCGCTCGCAGCAGGAAACCAGTTTTCCGGTTGAACTGAGCGGCAAAGAATACCTGCTTGCACTGAAACCGCTGCCGTTGCCGGGTGAGTCAGATGCGCGCTTCTATGTCGCTTTTTGGCGTGGGGCGGGAGGAGGTGGCGGGGTCGCCGGTAGCGAGATGCATCACGAGCTGCTCAATGCGAAACGGCGCATTCGGGATCTGTCGAGAAATGATCCGGTAACAGGCCTGTTGAATGGACACGCTTTTCGCGAGGTTCTCGCCCATGACTGGGCGGTGGCGGCGCGAGAAAAAAGCACCCTGTCCCTTGTCGTTTTCACCTTGGATGATTTTGACGCCTATGTTGATGTGTTCGGGCGGCACGCGGCTGATTCTTGCCTTCGCCGCGTGGGACAGGCTATTCGCCGCTGCTTGCGCCGTGCGAGCGATGTCGTAGGGCGACTCGATCGTGCGGAGTTCATCGTCTTGTCACACGCTTCGGATGCGGATGGCGTTCACGAGTTTGCGAAACGAATATCGGCAGCCGTTCGCGATCTTGGGTTGCATCACCCGCGCTCGACGGTCTCCAAGTTCGTTACCGTCTCGTTTAGGGTCGGAGTTGGCAGCGCGGCCGATAAGAAGCGTTCAGCCAAAGAGTTTATTGACGCATTGTTATCCGGAGTCGCCGAGTAGCGGCTCCGTCAAATTCTCTTCCGTCTCGTCGTCCTCTTCCTCTTCTTCGACACGCGTAATTTTCGCGAGTACGCCGAATTTCGGGTGATCGAAGTAGCGAAGATCGCCATTCTTGACGATGCGGTTTTCCTGGATGCGAAACCGTGTCGGCTGAGGGAGCCGACCATAGGCGTCATGGTTCTGTCGCCTTGAGTCGCCGAAGCGACGGACCGGATCATTGCCGTATATGGGCTGATCGACCGGGAAGGACTCTTTATTACTGTCGGGCGCGTCGAGCGCAAGATCGACGACAAGGTGTAGGTAGCGACTCAAATAAAGCGTGAAACTTCCATCGAGCCCTTTTGGTGGGTCGCCGAGAACGCGCAATGCGACCGGTAACGTTTGTCCTTGCGGATAGGTTGGCTGTGTCCAGCCAACGTGCATCATCGTTTCGTAAACGTCGAGCAACGCAAACTGCCTGGCAACCTTACCAAGCGTGAACTCTTCTTCCTTGAGCAGCACTAACTCGAGTTCCCTGATCGTTGATGCAGCTCTTTGGGCGCGGACTGTGGGTTTCTCTTCGTCCAGGAGCTCAACACCCGCTTCATCGACGTCGAGCAACAGATCTTCCTCGATAGGCGGTGGGTCCGGAACGAAAATTTCTGTTCCCACAGAAACACTTTCTTCATAAGAAAAGACGATAACTTCGACCGTGTAGTGGCGTACGTCTTCTACTTCGAGGAGTTCTAATGGCAATTCTTCCTGGGCCGTTGCGGCCAGTGATAGCAATGTGAAAAACGCGAGTATGCCGATTTGTCTCATGATTCTGCTCGTTGAAGTGTTTGCGGTCAGCCCGTCATCGCCGTTGTTTCTTTGACGGCGAGCCGCTCGAGAAGTTTCTCGATGGCGTCAAAGCGCTGATCAATATCGCTCAGATCCCGGTGAAACCGCAGTCTATGTGAGCCTTGAAGCTTGTAAGTCAGGTTGTCATTTTGCACTAATTGCACGAGCGCGACAGGGTCAATATGGCTCTGTCGCCCGAATACGAGATAGCCACCGCGATTCGCGGCATCGATCTTCTCTATGCCCAGGGCAACCGCAGTCTGCTTGATCGAAGCGATACGCAGCAAGTTTTTTGCCGGGACGGGCAGCAGTCCGAATCGGTCGATCAGCTCTACCTGAAGGTCACGCAGATCCTGTCGCGATTTGGCGCCGGATATGCGCTTGTAGAGAATGAGCCGCAAGTGCACATCGGGAACGTAGTCATCCGGCAACAAGGCTGGAATATGCAGATTGATATCGACGCCCGTATCGAGCGGACCTTCAAGGTCGGGCTCACGCCCGGCGCGCAGCGACGCGACCGCACGACCGAGCAGCTCGGTATACAGAGAAAAGCCAATTTCCTGGATTTGCCCGCTCTGCGTGTCGCCGAGTAGCTCACCGGCGCCACGGATTTCGAGGTCGTGCGTGGCCAGCGTAAAACCCGCGCCCAGGTCTTCGAGCGAGTCGATCGCCTCGAGTCGCTTGACCGCGTCCGCCGTCAACGCAGCTTTTGGCGGCGCGACGAGATACGCGTAAGCACGATGGTGCGAACGTCCGACCCTGCCGCGGAGCTGGTGCAGTTGTGCCAGACCGAAACGGTCCGCGCGATTAATGATGATCGTATTGGCGGTTGGCACATCGAGACCGCTTTCGACGATTGTCGTGCACAAGAGAATGTTGAAGCGCCGGTGATAGAAGTCGAGCATGACCTGTTCGAGTTCCCGCTCGGGCATCTGGCCATGGCCAACGCGAATCCTCGCCTCTGGAACGAGCGCCGCCAGCTGCTCACCGACCCGCCCGATGTCCTCAACGCGGTTATGGATGAAATACACCTGCCCGCCGCGCCTGATCTCGCGCAGGCACGCTTCTCGTATCAGGACGTCGTTCCATTCAGTGACGAAGGTCTTCACGGCGAGGCGCTCTGCGGGCGGTGTCGTTATCAATGACATATCGCGGATCCCGCCAAGGGCCATGTTCAGCGTGCGTGGAATCGGTGTTGCGGTCAGTGTCAGCACGTCGATATCGCTACGCAGGGATTTAATCGCTTCCTTGTGGCGCACGCCGAAACGATGTTCCTCGTCGATGATGACAAGGCCGATGTCCTTGATGTCATTAATATGCTGCAACAAACGGTGCGTGCCGATTACGATATCGACAGTCCCTGCGCGCAGGCCAGCGATGATTGATTTGACCGTTTTCGGTGTCTGGAAGCGCGACAGCACTTCAACGCGAACCGGCCATTGTGCGAAACGGTCGTTGAAACTCTGCCCGTGTTGCTGCGCGAGCAGTGTCGTCGGTACGAGAATCGCGACCTGCTTGCCGCCATGCACGGCGGCAAAAGAGGCCCGCAACGCGACTTCGGTTTTGCCGAAGCCGACATCGCCACAGACAATTCGGTCCATGGGATTGCCGGACGACAGGTCTTGCAGCACTTCGTCAATGGTTCGCGCCTGGTCGTCCGTGGCGTCGAATGGAAAACCGCTTTCGAATGCCCGGTAGTCGCTTTCCGGCCAGCGGAAGCTGTGTCCCGGACGTGCGGCTCGGCGCGCGTAAACATCGAGAAGTTCTGCGGCAACATCACGAATCTTTCGAATCGCACGCTGACGCGCTTTTGCCCACTGATCACTGCCTAGACGGTGCAGCGGTGCATTTTCAGCCGAGGCGCCCGTGTAGCGGGAGATCAGCTCGAGGGCATGCACAGGTACGTACAGCTTGTCGCCGTCGGCATACTCGAGCGCGAGAAATTCCGCCGTTATGCCGCCTGCCTCGAGCGTCGTAAGGCCAAGATAGCGGCCGACGCCGTAGTCGGCATGCACGACCGGCGAACCGTGCTCGAGGTCGTTGAGCTGGCGAATAATAGTCTCGGGGTCGCGTTCGATACGCCCGCGCCTGCCTTTTTGCCGCACCCTTTCACCGAACAGCTGCTGTTCGCTGATGATTGCAATGCCGGCATCCGGGAGCAGAACGCCACTTTCGATCGGTGCGACGGCGACGCCCACGCGTTGCCCACTCTGCGCAAACCCGTTCCAGTCATCCACACGCGCCAGGTCAAGTCCGCGGCCAGCGAGCATGTCGAAAACCTGTTCACGCCGGCCGGCGGAATCGCTGGTGAACAGAACGCGGCCATCGAAGGTCTCGAGAAACCGCATCAATGCACCGGCGGCGTCTTCGTATCGAGCCTCGATCTTCAAGGCCGGTGGCATTCGAGTCGGCAGGTTCAAGTTGTCGCGATGTTCGGCGAGACTTTGTGCGGAAAATCGGATTTGCCGCCTGCGCTCCAGTTGAGCCAGCATTGCAGCTGGTGTGTTAAACGTCTCCTTAGCCGAGAGTATCGGTCGCTCGGGGTCGAGCCTGCACAGCTCATAACGTTCCTCGATCTCGGCCCAGGATCGCTCCAGCACGGACGCGAGGGCGTGCGGTGCGAGCACGACGCAGCCCTCGGGCAAGTAATCGCTCAGGCTGGCGGTCGTGTCGAAGAAGAGCGGCAGGTAATATTCGATACCGCCGTGCGCGATGCCCTCCGAGACTTCCCGATAAACGCGAGACTTTGCCGGTTGCCCCTCGAAACGCTCCCGATAGCGCTCGCGAAAGGCGCGTATGGAATCGGCATCCAGCGGTACTTCCCTGGCAGGTAATAAATCAACCGCATCGACGAGGTCCGCCGACAGTTGGGACTCGGGTGAGAAGTACCGCAAGGTTTCGACGTCATCGTCGAAGAAGTCGATACGGATCGGTCGCGACGACCCCATTGGGAACACATCGATCAGCGATCCACGGACGGCAAATTCGCCATGTTCGCTGACCTGCGGCAGCCGCAGGTAACCGGCGGCCGTCAGCGAATCAATAAAAGTGCCACGAGGCAGCGTCTGCCCGGTATACAGCGATAGCGAGCGAGCCGCGACGTAATCAAGCGGTGGGAGTCGTTGCAGCAAAACCGGCGCTGACGCGACGATGATTCCGGATTTCATGTCCCGCAGCGCTGCAAGAACAGACAGACGTTCAGAAATGATGTCCTGGTGTGGCGAAAAGCTGTCCCATGGCAGGGTTTCCCATTCGACGAAATGGCGCACATCGACCGCGTCACCGGCAAAGAACCGAATTTCGGCTTCGAGCTGATCAGCCTGCCGTGGATCATCGGCGAGCACCAGCAGCGGACCGTCAAAATAGCTGGCGAGCTCGGCGGCAGCCAGTGCCGCACTGGCACCAATCAGGCGGCCCCAGCCACAACTATGCCCGGGCTGCGGGATCTGCAGCGTTGCGGGTGTCAGTAGATTGTTGTGGGCCACAAGCGTCGTCATCGGATCGGCGGCCCGGGATTATCACATAAAAAAGCGCCCGGGCAGTTGCCTGCCCGGGCGCTGCAGACATTTCTTAGCTTGACGGAGCGCGTTTGACGACGGCGTGAATGACGCGGTCGTACTCGAAAAACACGACGAAGCCCTGGTACTCCCAGCGCGATATTGGCGGGTCGCCGACAGGCGCCTGTTTGGATTGCGGCGCGCCGTATTTGGATTCGACACTCGCTGCGGTCATACCGCGGGTCGGTCGGGCAGAGCCCGCATCCGGTGCCATGCCTTCCATCTCCAGCGTCTGGGCAGCGCTCGTGCCGAGCGCACCGAAGAACAGAGCGAAAACAGTCAATATCCGCAGTTTGGCCATCACAGCTTCTCCTTCAATTGCTTGCGACTATATCACTCTAAGTGATACCAAAAAACAGTTGATTTCAAAGGTTTTATCACTTTGTCCGAAACTGTGAATCTCGTCACGATTTGGCATTCGGCAAGAGCCTGCCACGGCGAGCGACCAGCTTCGGACACGGCATGGGGTATGCGCTCTCGCTTAACCTCACGCGCCATCCCTGGCTCGCTCAGATCGTTCTACGCTTGCTTTGGCGCCCTGCGTCGCGGCGCTACGCACGACGCTCGAGCGCATGCAGCGATGGCATGCCGCTGGGTCTTCCGTCAGGCGGGATACGGCGGTGTCGATGTGGTTTAATTCACCGCGATGATCAACCCCGTCGAACTCTTCGTTGGGCTTCGTTACCTGCGTGCGAAGCGCCGTACCCGATTTGTTTCCTTCATCACGCTGATCTCGCTGCTGGGTATCGCCCTGGGAGTCGCGGCCCTGATCGTGATTCTCTCCGTCATGAACGGCTTCGAGGGCGAACTCCGCTCGAGGCTGCTGAGCATGTCGGCGCATGGTTACGTAACCGGCCCGAACCGCATCACAGAGGATTGGCGCGGGCTGCTCCGCGAGGTTGCCGCTGAACCGGGCATTGCAGCGGCGGCGCCGTTTGTGCAGATGGAGGGCATGATCCAATCCGGACGAGACCTCCGCGCCGTGCTTGTACACGGTGTTGATCCGGCGTTCGAGCAGGTCCTGTCTGGTGACACGATCAATCTTATCGAGGGCACGCTTGACGTACTGCAGCCCAATGCTCGCAGCATTATTCTCGGGCGCCTGCTCGCGCTCGATCTCGGCGTGCGAATCGGTGACGGCGTCGTTCTGCTCATTCCACGACCGGTCGGGGACGGCACGTTGGAGCCAGTACTGGAGCGATTTGTGCTTCGCGGGGTGTTCGAGGCCGGGCTGCAGGACCATGATGATCTGCTCGCGCTCGTCAATGCGCGGGATGCGGCCGGGATTCTCGGACTTGGTGACGAGACGACGGCGATTCGGTTTCGGGCAGACGATGTCATGGCGGCGCCGGCGATCGCAAAAAGATTGCGAGGACGCCTCGGCGATGGCGTCATAAGCAGTGACTGGACCATCGAGAACGCCAGCTACTTTCGGGCGATCCGGCTCGAGAAGATGATGATGTCCCTGATTCTGTCGCTCATCATCGGCGTCGCCGCATTCAATATCGTTGCAAGCCTGGTCATGGTCGTAACTGATAAGACCAATGACATTGCCGTCCTGCGCACGCTCGGCATGCGATCAGTTGGCGTGGTGCGCGTGTTCTTCGTGCAGGGTGCCGTAATCGGCTGGGCCGGCGTCTTCATAGGCGTGCTTCTGGGTGTGGTCGTCGCGATCAACGTACCGGTCATCGTCCCGGCGTTGGAGCAGCTGCTGGGCTTTCAGATCATGCCGGGTGACGTCTACTACGTGACACGAATCCCGTCCGAACTCGAAACCGCCGATGTCGTCACGATAGCCATCTCCGCCTTCGTCCTGACATCGCTTGCGACGTTGTACCCCGCGCGCCGCGCCGCGCTGGTGAATCCCGCCGTGGCACTACGCTATGAGTAGTGCGATGAGCCGGAGCTTCGAATTCTGGATTGGCAGTCGCTACGTGCGTTCGCGCAGCAGCAATCGATTCGTGTCGCTGATATCCGCGATCTCGATGCTGGGCATCGCCATTGCCGTGTCCGTACTGATCCTCGTGCTATCAGTCGTCAACGGTTTCGAACGTGAGCTACAGGATCGACTGCTGGCCATGACAGCCCACGCGAGCATCGAGGACATCGACGGCAAAATGGCCGACTGGCAGACGTTGTCGGCGGCCGCGGTGGAGAATCCCAGAGTCCGTGCGACGGCGCCTTTCATCGATGGTCAGGCGCTGCTCGTTTTCGGCGAGCAATTGAGTGGCGCCGAACTTCGCGGAATCGATCCGCTTGCCGAAGATGCTGTATCGGGCGTTGGTAGCACGATGCTGGAAGGCGACCTTGACAGCCTCGAAACAGGTTCATTCAACGTCGTTCTCGGCGTGGAACTTGCGCAGACGCTGCAGGCAGGTATTGGCGACAAAGTCACCGTGACGCTCGCTGAAGGTATCGTTACGCCGGCGGGCGTGGTGCCGCGCACCAAGCGCTTCGTCGTCAGTGGCATCTACCGTGTCGGCATGTACGAGTTCGATCGGCGATTGGCGTTCATCAATCTTGCGGACGCACAGAAGCTGTATCGCAAGAAGAATACGGTTACCGGTGTCCGGCTGGCGGTCACTGACATTTTTTCGGCGCCCACCATTGTCCGGGAAGTTGCGCTCGAACACGGGTCACTCGTGCTTGTCAGTGACTGGACGCGGCGTCACGTGAATTTCTTTCGCTCTATTCAAATAACGAAATCGATCCTATTCGTCATATTGCTGCTCGTCATCGCGGTCGCGGCATTCAATATCGTATCGACGCTGGTTATGGTCGTAAAAGACAAGCAGGCGGATATCGCGATTTTGCGTACAATCGGCGCTCGACGTTTCAGCGTGCTGAAGATTTTTATTACGCAGGGCAGTGTGATTGGCATTGTGGGTACAGTCGCCGGCGTGGTGTTTGGTATTCTGCTCGCCCTGAACCTGGAGACAATTGTGGCCAGTCTCGAAGCTGTCTTCGGCATCAAGTTCCTCGCCGCCGATGTGTATTTCATCAGCGACCTGCCTGCCGAACTGCGTGCGGCAGACGTGATGCGCGTGGCGACAATAGCCATCGTGCTGGCCCTCGCTTCCACGATCTACCCGGCGTGGGTCGCGGCCCGGACAGCCCCCGCCGAGGCGCTCAGATATGACTGATACAGCGCATACGGTGCTGCAATGCCGCGGTGTCGTGCGCCATTTCAGCGAGGGTGGCTCGCGGCTCGAGGTGCTCAGTGGCGTCGACCTTGAGGTAAAAGCGGCCGAACGCGTTGCGATTATCGGCGCGTCGGGCTCGGGCAAGACGACTCTCCTGCAGATCATGGGCGGGCTCGATGATCCGAATGCGGGCGAAGTTCTTGTCGACGGCCAGCCGATGCACAACGGGTCTGAGCTATCGAAGGGCGAACTGCGCAATCGTTACATTGGCTTTGTCTATCAGTTTCATCATTTATTGCCTGAATTCACGGCCGCAGAAAATGTCGCGATGCCGCTATTGATTCGTCGCGAACCGAAAGCTGCTGCGCTCGAAAAAGCCGGACAACTACTGGCGCGCGTAGGGCTTGGTGAGCGACTCACGCACAAACCCGGAGAGTTGTCGGGCGGCGAGCGCCAGCGTGCGGCAGTCGCACGGGCTCTGATTACCCGGCCGCAACTCGTATTGGCTGATGAACCGACCGGCAATCTGGATGCCGGCAATGGCGAGCACGTGTTGAGTCTGATGCTCGAGCTGAACCAGGAACTCCGCACCAGCCTCGTTATCGTCACCCACGACCACTCGATCGCGAACCGAATGGATCGCATACTCGTGCTCGAAAACGGGAAATTGCGGAATCAATAACGCCGCGGCCTACGGCCTTCGACTTTTGCGTTTCTTCGTTTTGTAATCGTGAACGGAATAGCGCCACAAGCCGTCCAGGACAATGTAACCGGCAAGGGATGCGAGCGAGCCTACTAATACGCAGCCCAGGAGCAGCGGCTGCCAAACGGATCCGAACACACTCGTTACCCAGTCAATCGATAGCTCGAACGTGAACGGTCCGGGTTCGATCGACAGCAGGAACGCACCCACCCTGTAGGCGAAATAGAATAACGGGCCGGCCGTTACGGGATTGACGACGAAGGTGGTAACAGCAGCCACTGGGATATTGACGCGCAAGGCAAGGGCGGCGAGTGCTGCTATTACGAAATGCGGCGGGAATGGCAGGCAGCCGACGAACAGACCCAGAGAAAACGCTGGTACGACGGTCTTGCGACGTATCCCCCACAAACGCTGATCGTGCAAAAGATGCTCAAACGGCGTCATGAACCACTTACGGCTCAATTCATGGCGTTTAAAGCCGAATTTCCTAAAAAACCGCCTTGGCATTCCTTGCTTGTTCCGCTTCGATAAGGGTTGACTGACTAAAGCCCGAGAGGCCGCAATGACTCGAGCCTGCCTGTCTCTTTTGGCAGGCGTTTACGCGCTGCAGCTTAGCAGCTTTGTGCCTGACTCCGACCTGTTCGCGGTTGGATTAGTTGCATGCTTCGCCGGTCTCGCATCGGGCCGACCCCGTGTTGTGCTATTCGTTGCGGCTGGCATCGCGATCTTCCTGGTCGCTGCTTTTGACGTCATAAACTCGCGAATACAGCCGCAGTTCGTCGGGGATAGCATCGTTACCCGGGTCAGGATTGCTGACTTTCCGCAGCGTCATAGTTTGAACGTCAGTCTCGTCATTGAGACCATCGGCAATCCTCGCGTACCGCGTCGCGTGCGGGTTAGCTGGCACAAGCCGCCCGCCGTTATTCGCTTTGGCGACATTTGGCAGCTGGAGTTACGGCTCCGGCGTCCGCGGGGGAGTAGCAACCCCGGCACCTTCGATTACGAGGCATGGCTCTTCAGGGACGGTGTCGGCGCGATAGGCTATGTTGTAGGTGGTCGCCGCAACGTCCTGCTCCGCTCCGCTGAATTGCGCATGACGGAGCGGTTGCGGCAACGGGTCGTCGACCGCTTGACGATGCTGATTACCGACACAGACCGAGCAGCTGTGCTGGCTGCTATATCGGTCGGTGCGCGACATCTGATATCGCCCGAGCAATGGCGACGCTATGCGCTGACGGGCACGAGCCACCTGATGGCGATCTCGGGCCTGCACGTCGGGCTGGCGGCGGCCGGCGGCTATTTTCTGGTGTCACTTTTTGCTGCCGTGTCATGTCGGCGCCGCAACCAGCACGTTGTCGCGACAATTGCTGCTGCGGTCATCGCGGCCGGCTACGCCGTGTTGTCGGGCCTGGCGGTCCCGGCACAGAGGGCGAGCCTCATGATCTCGCTGGCGGCGATCGCGATTCTGATGCGTCGGCAGGTCATGCCGGTTGCCCTCGTTGCGACGGTCTGCGTGTGCATCGTACTGGTGTCTCCACTGGCTACTCTGGCGCCTGGTTTCAAACTTTCGTTCGCAGCGGTACTTGTCCTGATCTGGCTGGCGC
>JAOTUB010000050.1 GCA_029864095.1 Gammaproteobacteria bacterium
GAGTATGATCTGGGCTTCTTCGATAAAGAACAGGACCGGGTCGAGCCCGGTCCTGATCCGTTCGTACCGGACAAGGTGTTAACCATCTGTCCGGAATAAGGTGTAAACCATGTGACCGGAATACACCCTCGGGCCCTTCGAAAGGCAGTGCGACAATGTCACCTTTCTCATAGTCCTGCGCGCCCGTCGCCTTCATCTCCTTGTCGAGCCGCCGAACGATCTGCCTTACAAACTGGTGGGCGATCGCGATGATTCCTTCGCTCGATCGGAAGTTCTCTTCCATGCGCACTGGTGTGACATCTGGATAGCGGTCGGCAAACCCTAGGATGTTTTGAACGTCGCTGCCACGCCACTGATAAAGTGTCTGGTCGTCGTCGCCAACTACGCAAACGCTAGCACCGAGTTCGTGAAGGATTCGTACCACCTCCTCCTGAACGGGATTCACATCCTGATACTCGTCGACAATGATATGGCGTACCCGCTGTGCCAGACGCTGGCGTAACGCCGCATTGTTCTCCAGCTGGACAGCCGCCTCTTTTAGAATACTCGAATAATCTAGATAGCCTTTCTGGTGTAGGAGCGCCTCATAGACGGGCAAATTCTCCGCCACCGTGTTTCCAACCAATTTGGACGGGTCGGCGATCTCGTCCTCGCGCAATATGGAATGGGCGCCTATGTAATTCCGAGTATCGATATACCGCTTTAGCTTTACGCCATTTATGGTTTCGCTCTGCGTGAGTCCGGACGCTCTCGAATGCCTGTCGACGAATAGAGCCTGCTGAACCTCGTTCAGCACCTCGTACTTGAGATATTCAGGTACCTCTTCCTGTAGGAGACTTAGACAGAAGCCGTGAATAGTACCGATATACATCTCGGCCAAACCTATCATTTCGCCGAACTCTTCCCTACACCGGTCGTAGATACGCTCTTTCAGTTCGGCAGCCGCCTTATCAGTAAATGTGAAGGCAACGATGTTTTGGGGAGCACAGCCTCCTCCGCTCTTCTCGGCAGGTCGAAGCAAGGTCACGACGCGGCGCGCAACAACCTCTGTCTTCCCTGAACCAGCGCAGGCGATGAGCTGGAGGTTTCCATCTACGTGGTCGATTGCTTCCTGTTGGGCTGTTGTGAATTCCATAGACTCGGCTTTTCCCGCGATCAGTGAATTGGCTCCGTACCCTGGCTGAGTCTTTCCATGTACTCACGATAGACGAAGATTTTGCCTCGACGCTTGCCTGTCATCTCGGACAAGATCCTCAAATCAACGAGATGATCAATCGACTTGCGAATTGTCGGCACCGAAAGCGGCAGCGCCTTGGCTGCTTCTGTAACCGATATGTACGGTTTACCCTGGATGTATTGATGAATCTGGAGGGCTGATCCGGCCGGCCGACCTAGTCCTTCGATTGCTTTTCGATCCTTTTCGAAAAGCTTCAGAATCGCCTTGGCGGTATCCGCCGCTTGGCGTGATGTTTCTTGGATGCCTTCCAAGAAAAAGGTAAGCCATGCCTCCCATTCCCCATGGGTTCGCACGCGCTGAAGTAGGTCGTAGTACGTCTGACGGTGCGTTTTAAGGTAAAGACTCAGATAAAGAACAGGTTCTTTCAACGCTCCTTGAGCATGCAGCATCAGTGTTATTAAGAGTCGTCCTAACCGTCCGTTACCATCCAGGAACGGATGAATAGTCTCGAATTGAACATGTGCAAACGCCGCCTGGACCAGAAGCGGCAATGGCCTAGCCTGCTCATGGATAAACCGCTCGAGATCACTCATGCAACGGGTGACCTCTTGCGGTGGAGGAGGCACGTAAAGCGCATTACCCGGACGTGTTCCGCCAATCCAGTTTTGTGAACGACGAAACTCGCCTGGGCCCTTGGTACTACCGCGACCCTTACGCAGCAGGGTGGCATGAATTTCTTTAAGCAAGCGGTTGGATATCGGTAGCCCGCCCTTTATGCGGCGCATTCCTAGATCCATAGCGGCCACGTAGTTCGAGACCTCTCGAACGTCATCTATAGGAACACTCGGCTTGGCGTTGCTTTCATAGAGCAGCAGATCGGACAGTGACGACTGAGTGCCCTCGATCTGCGATGACAGCAAAGCCTCCTTGCGGACGTACATATAGAGGAACAACGGCGTATCAGGGAGAATCGACGTGACGCCGTCGAGGTGCCCGATAGCACGATTGGCTGCCTCGATTTGACTATAGAACGGGCCCAGGTCGACCGCAGGTTTCGGCGGCAGCGGCGGCGGCACGTATGCCCGAACCTCCTCACCACCGGCTGTGGAGATACGGTACGTGCCTATCCGATCCGAAGCTTTCGTAGCAGCTGCCACTAGGAAAGGATCCTTTCTTTAGGTTCCGTCTTAAGAAAGGATATTGCTTTTTCGTTTCTTAATCAATCGCACTGGCTTTAGATCGTCTCTAGACAACTGAAAGTATGAGACTTTTCACCTGATAGACTTCTCAAGAAACCAGGAATCAGAATGGCTCGCAATGGAAGACCACGCCAGTGCAACCTGCCGGAACGCAGCCTTTGAGTGGCTGAAAGAACAAGCGATGCAGGGTAACGAGACCTTCTCACGCGACATGCTGGCGCAAGGCTTTCCGTACAAAGGTGACTACGTGAAGCTGGTCGGTCCGCAGGGCATTTTCAAGCCGAACCAAATTCAATATTTCCCACTTTCCATTACAACCACCACAAAGGGGCCGTACTCCGATTCCTTCGACCCGAGTGGTGACTATCTGTTGTACAGCTATCGTGGCAGGGACCCAGAACATCACGAAAATCGGCGCCTACGCGACGCCATGCGAGACCGAATTCCATTGATCTACTTCTACAGCACCGTACCCGGCCAATACCTGGCCATCTATCCGGTGTTCATTGTTGGTGATGCACCGGAGAAACTCACTTTCACGGTCGCGGCAGACGATGTCACGCAACTGAGCTATGAGCGTGACGATACCGACGATGGCGTGCGGCGTCAGTATGTCACCCGCCTTGTTCGTCAACGCATGCATCAGAGAAGCTTTCGGGACCGTGTCTTAAAGGCCTACCGCGAGCGTTGCTCGATCTGCCGCTTGCATCACGCTGATTTACTGGATGCCGCGCACATAACGCCGGACGCTGATGATCAAGGCGAGCCGATAGTCAGCAATGGTTTGTCGTTGTGCAAGATTCATCACGCTGCATTTGACCGAGACTACTTTGGTATCAGACCAGACTATCGAATCGTCGTCCGCCCCGAGATCATGCGCGAGAACGACGGCCCCATGCTCAAAGCCGGACTGCAGGCAATCGATCAAACCGAATTGATCGTGCCTCGTAGCGTTCGGGAACGGCCCGATCCGGATAGACTCAAGGCTCGATTTGAATCGTTTGCCGAAATCGCATTCTAAACCGAGATTCGAATGCCTTTTGTACTTGGAATTGACGCGGCGTGGACCGAGGGAGAACCGAGTGGCGTCGCACTCGCCCAAATAGACGGCACACATTCACGGGTATTGTGCGTCGCGCCCAGCTACGAGCAGTTTGTTCAGGCCGGTGATGGGATCCGAGTCGACTGGGGCGCGAGGCAACTGCGCGGCAGCGAGCCCGACATCGCGCGACTTCTCTCTGCCGCGAGAAGGCTGGGAGCGGGCATCGTTGACCTGATCGCCCTGGATATCCCACTGGCCAAGACACCGATCACGTCCCGACGTGCATCAGACAAGGCCGTGTCTAAGGCGTATGGATCGAAGGGCTGTTCCACACACTCGCCTTCTGCAACGCGCCCTGGCCCCGTTAGTGAAGCCCTTGGGCGGCAACTGAAAGATGCAGGGTACATGCTCGAGACACTGCCACCCACGCCTCTCCATAGTTTTCGGGCGATTGAGGTCTATCCGCACCCAGCGCTTCTGACACTTCTCGGTCGCGATTTCCGAATCCCGTATAAGGTGGCGAATTCAACTCGCTACTGGAAAGGGGCTCCGATTCAATTGCGGTTAGAGCGCCTAGTTGGTGAACTGCGGTCCATCTATCATCCACTCGAATCTAAGTTAGGGGCACTTCCTTTCGTACTCCCAACCGTGTCGGAAATCGCCGGACCAAGCCAGCTGAAACGATACGAGGATGCTCTCGATGCGCTGGTGTGCGCATGGATTGGCATCGAACATCTAAACGGTAAGACAACAGCTTACGGCGATGCGAACTCTGTGATATGGATCCCGTGACTCAAGGTTTGTCGGCGACACCGGGAATCGTCGGTATTGGCGGGTACCACGTGACCACTTCGGCGACCCGTCGGAGATAGAGGCAAAATTCTCGTAATTTCCTGGCCTCTTTCTCATATTTGAGAGTCAGATCTACTTCCCACGGTTGGGCAAAAGGCATCGCGGCTCGCAAGTCCGCCCGTCTGTAGTGACAATTCCTGCCACCGGCACGCACTCGTTTCGTCCGTGGTGGCTGGTGCCGCAGTCTGCCTTTCTTTAGTTTCGAGTTGTACCGAACATTGCCAACCCGCCACGTAACTGAGCCGAGCGGGAAATCCCCGTTTTGGCTGTATCGCTTTTCGAACCTTATGTAGAGGCCTGAGTGACGACGTGTCCTGGGACAAGCCTCGGCGGATAATTCCCTTTCCGACATATAATCTCTGTTGAGCAAATTCACCTCCGCCTCGATGCGCCTCAGGTCGCGCTCGACCTGTTCGATGAAGGGCGTCAGCGACTTCAGCTTGGCCTTGTTGGCTGGATGCTTTCGACGCGACACGATATCCCCCCTAATCTCGCCTGCTGTTCAGCCGCTTACTTTCGTAGAACAGAAATAAGTATGGGTGGCCAATAAAAGTTATTGGCCACCCATTTTCCAAAAGCTCGCATATCTATTGGCATTCGGAGTTAGTTCGCTGAGCCGCTCCGTTGGGATACCAGTAGTCGGCTGGTCGACGTCTTGTCAATTAGCGCTTGTGAATAGTCGGGAGAACAGATGACCTTTTCCACTAGGTCCGTCCCCACGGCAGTCCATCTGGCCGAATATCGGGAGTCTGATTCTCGGATGAATCTTCTGTGGTCGCTCGGCTCTATTAGCCCAAGCGCATCCAGAATCGCGGCGCATTCACTCTTGGCGACGACGAGATGGCTCGCCTCCAAACTGAACCGCGCAGGATCTGCCAGATCAGCCTCCGGCATCTTCTCCAACGTCGTCGCAAACTCACGAAGAACGTCTGACGTCCCAGTGGCGCTATGGGCCGCCGAACTTGCCTGCTGTAGCTCGGCATCCTTTGCTCGGGCTTCGGGAATGGTTCTTAAGCATCCCGCAGTTAGTTGGGCCGGCGGCTCAGCACCTTCAGCGCCAGTCTCTGAAGCATCGCCGAACTGAGGGTCATCGCCGCGGTCTTTTGCTGAGCGATCCGAGGCTCTCGCGCCTGCACCGCAAGTCGTCGGCTGCTTCTCCGCCTCGTTGTAAGTTTCCCAGTACAAAATGGCGGCCGTGGTCTGCGGTGACAGCAATAAGCCGTACTCTCCGTCGTAAGAGTCAAACGCATATGGAGAGTTTCTTTGCCCATTAGTAGCCCGGTGCAAGCCGTTCGCTTTGAGCTCGTGGAGAAGTCGCTCGGCCTCATGGGGTTTCGTTGGCAGACATGCGAACTCCTCAAAGTCGGGAAGATCGTGTAGCGCGAGCTCGAGGGCTCCGAGCGTTAAGAATCGGCAGTTTTCGATAACACGCAGATCGCGAAGATGGCCTTGTGTTGCAAGACATTCAAGTAGCATCGAGCAGGCGATCCTGACATCGTCTCTCTCTACGGGATTGATTTCGAGGTCTCGCTCTACCGACTCTCTATCGGCCTCCTGACGCAACGGAAGCAGCGTTCGGCGGAAGAATTCCGAGTTCGGATATAGATATGCAGATCGGATGTGATTGGGAATCGCAATGCCGGAGTGCGTAAGGATGGCGTTCATCACCTGGAACGTGTCCCTATCATGGGCATTCATCTGCCTGCCCCTTTTGAAGATAACGCGATACGGTTCATATCGGGCGACGACTTCTTCCTTGAAGCAGCGAATTGCGTAGTCATACAGAGACTCGCTATAAAGCCCGCCCTTTCCATGCGGGTCGTAGGCCGGGAGGTCCGATGTGTTCAGGGTCTTTCGATCCAAGAAACGTACCTCAATGTCCGTCCCAACTTTTGCCAGATCATGACAGATGCCGATTAGGCCGATGCAGATTCGGGCGTGACGATAGTAGTCGAGCCGCTCATAGGCGTCTGGCGGACCCGGGTGTGGTGTATACGGGGACATCTCGCAGAGGTGCCTCATCATGAGGCTGCAGACGTCTAGGCTGTGGATCAGTAAGCCCAATCGGTAAGCATGATGATGCCGCTCAGAAGCCGGCAGTAGCTGCGCATATCGGATAACCGACTGGATAATCGGCTTGAAGTCTCTATTGAAGACTTCTTCCGTTTCGCGAAAGCCTACGTAAATCTCTTCGACGAGCCCAGCGACTACGGGGTGTTGAAGTATCTCCTCTGGCGGAACGATACGATATGGGTGTTGGGGCTTACCCGCCCATCGCTCCATCATTTCCTCGCCGGTAAGTTGCCGAGGCCTCTTAGGCGGCTTTAGCCACGTGTAAATGATGAAGGCGACCAAAATGGAGATCAGAGATATCTTTAGCGTTGACATGGAGGTTCTCCTTTTCATGAGATTGACACCTCCAGTCTATTAATCGGATTTCGTTTTTCGTCTCACAGGGCAAGATTTATCATTACGCATTTCAGCGACTTGTAGACGACAGGTCGTTTGAAGAATCACTCAGTGCCTTGCTCGATCCTGTACGCCTCACAACAACTTGTCAGGCGCAGCTCTCGTGTTCTCCTGCTATTTCACCTTTTGTAGGAGAGCACTATGAGACGAGACCAGCAGCATCGGATACCGAGTAGACAATGCCCGAGGTGCGGTAGTGGGAATTGGCAGACCGTCGAGCTTGCCTACAACCAGGCAGTCCGCCGAACAACGGGCGGATACGAATCAGTATCGCGGTTTGCCGAGTCTATAGCACCCCCTCGTCGCCGCTCTGAGGTCGGCGTTCCTCTGCTAACCGCGTTGGGACTCGGTAGTGCTACCTGGTTGTTTCTTCCTCTGATTCCTTTCGGCGTTCCTGTAGACGCGGGCTCGATTACTTCAGCTCTGAGCACGCAGGGCTGGGTTCCAGCTGTAGCCGTCGGCGTTCTCGCATTCGCCGTTCATGCTGGCCGAAACATTGCCTACAACGCGGACTACTGGGAACGACATTACAGAAAATGGCGTCGTGAACGCGTTTGTCGCTCGTGCGGACACCGGTTCGACGAGCCTGGTAGAAATGCCGGCGCGAGTCGGAAATGATCAAATGCAACGGCTTCAATCGACCGGTCGTACCTAATTCGTCTAATGACCGGGTTTCGCATGTCAATTTCTCAGCAGAGGAGACTGCGGAATGGAATGGCATTGTCGCCCGAGCGACGGTGCTTGATGTCTGTATGAATTCTGCCGTGCTGATAGTCCCTGCCGCTCGGGATGTGGTCCCGTGGCCGACCACCCACGACATTCTTCACGCCCAAGTGACCCACTATGTATTTGAGCAGCAGCCACAGCCTTGCGGCGCGTCGCCGTTGACAGTGTTACTCGCAGATAAACAGCAGCGATTATTCCACGTTCCACAGCCGGAGACTGCCTTTGAGGATTTCCTGCGCCGTTACGATTCAGAACGTTTGCGAAGCGCGACCTATGGACAGCCTGTTCCGGCGCCCTTGGTTGGTTTCTTGTTCAGACAGAGCTTACAAATCCGGTAATTGTGCTTGTTGTAAATCAGTTCCGGACCGATAGATTGGACCCAAACACAGTGAATTACTGGGTATTTGATGACAGTTCTTCTCACAACTTGCTCGCTCAGAGTTGATCTTGACCAAAGATGGCTGCTGGAGCGAACGGATAGGTCCGAGACCATTCAGGCCAGCCAAATGGCGCGCACGGCGACAATCTTTCGGAATGAGGTATTTGGCAATGAAGACCTACGACCTACAACAGGCCGCGGAGATTCTACATATGTCGAGCAGCGCGCTTCGACTAAAAATAAAACAGGGAGTGATCCGGGCGGCAAAACCCGCCAAAAAATGGGTCATTCGCGACAAGGATATCGAAGACTATCTGACGACCGAAGCGGATCTGGTCGCGCAGCGCGCCTCCTCCTTCCGGAGTAATCTCGAGTGTCCGTCTACAAGCGCGGAGAGATCTGGTGGGTTGATATCTCCGCACCCAACGGCACGCGAATACGCCGCTCGGCTAGGACTCGTGACAGAAAAGCTGCGCAGGAGTACCACGACCGACTAGCAGCCGAACTCTGGCGAGTTTATCGACTCGGCGAGAAGCCTAGGCGAACTTGGCAACAGGCCGTACTCAGATGGCTATCGGAAAAAAAGGGCAAGGCCGATTTGAAGCACGACGAGGAGAAATTCCGGTGGCTTCATTCACATCTAGGCCACCTGTATCTTGACGAGATAAATCGGGACTTGATCGATCGCATCGCGAAAGTGAAGCGACAAGAAGTTACGCCGGCGACGGCCAATCGCTACCTTGCTTTGATTCGAGCAGTCCTCCGATGCGCTGCATATGAGTGGGAGTGGACCGATAAAGCTCCTAGGGTAAAGCTCTTTAAAGAGCCTGAAGGCCGGGTTCGTTGGATTACTCGGGAGGAGGCACGAACGCTAATCGCGGAGCTACCGTCGCACCTGGCAGCAATGGCGAGATTCGCATTGGCCACCGGATTACGCCGACGGAATGTTACCCAGTTGCGGTGGCAGCAAATCGATCTTGCTGGTGCGCGCGCGTGGGTCGACGCACGAGATTCCAAGACCGGCAAAGCAATTCCTATTCCGTTGAACTCGGATGCGCAAGCCGTGCTAATGGAACAGAAAGGCGTTCACGACGAATTCGTGTTTGTCTACCAGGGACATCCTGTCAAACAAACAAGCACGAAGGCCTGGTATGCGGCCCTAGTCCGGGCTGGCATTGAGGACTTCACGTGGCACGACCTTCGCCACACCTGGGCATCTTGGCACGTCCAAGCCGGCACCCCACTGCACGAGCTCATGGAGCTTGGTGGCTGGAAGACCTATAAGACCGTTTTACGCTACGCACATCTTGCAGCCGATCAATTATCTGAAGCGGCGAAAAGAATCGACATGTTGTTGTAAGAAAATTCGAACGTAAGGGGACTTAGAACTGTGCGGACATACCGAATTGACGTTTAAGAACCGCGATGTTTCGTCGGACGACTGCCAACTCCTCGTCACTGAAATCAAGATCGAGCGCATCGACGGCTATTTCCTCCTGAACTAGCAAAACCGCAATCACTAGCCGATCGCCTGTTTTCGCCCAAGTGGTTAGGTTAGGGAAGTCATGGTCCAATATGATTCTTGAGAGAATATCTGTCTGAGCGGAATTAAGTCTATTCACCAACGTGGCGAAAGCTCCTTCAGTAGTTATCGCATGATCGTGCGAGTCACCGATGGTTACAAATGCGTCTTGCTGGTCGGATAGCTCATCCATCGTCGCAACGAAACGATCAACGACCTCGTTTGTTAGCCGCGTCGAGTCTGTCGATTTGACGGGGGAGTCGGAATCACATCCGACAAGTACTTGGGATATGCCAAAAAGACAAATGACGCTTACCAAGATGCGAATTGTCTGCAGCGAAATAGTCTTTTGGTCCAAATTTCGTGCATCTAATGTCCGAGCGCTTTCTTGCATCGACCCTCCAAAGGATCTCTCGGAATCTCGTCTGATTCTCGACCCATCTCTCTTGTTGGCGCATGGCTTGGCCATTCTAGAACTTGAAGCGGAAAGATTAAGTCCGGACTAGAGTTGCCAGGCGGTAAACCAATCGAATCAGAGTTCCATCTACTTGTGCCAAATCTCGTCGTATACATATCCCAAACCGTGCCACCCGGCAAGATCAATCGACCGTCTGCCACAAGCCCGGAGAAGTCAACCAATGGTCGTATCTTTATCTGCTGACCTGGCTGCAAATAGACATGGTCATCCAGCACCGGATTAGTGTGAATAAGCAAATGATAGAACTCGCCATGACCGTACACATCGCTCGCAATCTTCCATAGCGAATCGCCGTACTCGACAGTTCGAATCTCCTCTTTATCAGAAAAGCCCTGAATAATCTGACGCATGTTCTCCGCATTACCGAATGCTATATTAGCTTCGCCTCTCGGGTTCTCCATGAAAAACTTTTCGGTAACGAAAAATGAAAAAGCACCCGTATCATTCTTCTCCATATAGATTTCATCTAATACAAATTCGTAGCGTCCTTCGTAATTGTCGAAGGTTCGATTCAACAGGCCGAACTGCTTGGCTGTTCCTGCCTGTGCCGCCAATAAGGCTTTCCTTACTCGGCTAATGTCGCGATGAATTGTTCGCTTGAGTTCTTTCATCAGCTCATCTGTGGTCTTTGATCCAAGCAGATTGAAAGCTAGCTTGCCTGGACCTAAATCGCCGCGAAAAAGTACATCATCAATGATTCCACCGAGGAAAGTATCCGGATCCCACAGACCAAGAAAACCCTTGGAATCAGTTACGCGGTGCTCGTAGTCGGCATCAAAACAAAAGAAGGGCGGGCCGTCCTCGTCCGCATCGAACTTTTTCAATATCATTCGTAATCGCCAATATCCTTCTGCCCAAGAATTCTTGTAAGAATACTTGCTTCCCCAAGGCCATCGGCCACAGCTCTGATCGGCCCCACTCCAGTTACCTCCCCACTGGATCGAAGCACTGTCTATGTTGAGGAGGGATGAGCCGACATTAAGATAATCACAACCCGGATAACTGAGTGCTCGTGCGGTCCGATTAAGGTCAGCTGAAGTCTTATCTCCCGAGAAGATATATCCTCTTGTGACTGCGACATACGGGCGACCGCTACAATTCTCGACGCCTTCGAACGGACATCCCTGCACAGGATCAACATCCCAGAACATCTTCTCGACGCTCTCTAGAGTCGAAATAGTTTGCGGGTCAAAATTCCACTCTTCCCGAAGACGAGTTTGTGCAATTTCAGACGCAAACGGTGCGATTACAAACTGCTCGGGCCAAGGGTCGGTTTCTTCTGCATTTGCGTCGGATTCCGTACCGAATGACCACGACACAAACACCCACAAAAAAACAGGGATGAGCGTATGTTTTGAGATCACGGTTTCGGAAAACTAATACAGCCGCCCCCTTGCATAGACAAGAGGAAACGGTCATCCCGTGTGCCCATAGTCTGAATCGTCCCCCCGTAGAAGGAATTCAAGGTTTCTGCGGCGGTCCCGGTGAAGATTACAGAGGGGGTTGTCACATCCTCGGAAAATACTCCGTGGCGCATTCCCCCTATGTTTTTTGCCTCACCTACTACCTCAACCGGAATGCCCAAGTGCATATTTGCCATTCCAAGCGCGTCTAGAGGAGCCGCATGTCCAACTGCGATTGCGGCGTCAAATAGGGAAACTGCACATTCCTTTCCATCTCTGGACTTATTCTTGAAAACGTTGTCTATAAGCTGGGTATCGTCCCGGTCGCACTCCTCATTGCGATCATTGAATCCGTATGCCGCGAGTAAGTCTTCGTTTGCGATACGTTCTTTCCCAGCGTTCTTGGACTGGTCGTATAGAGACAATAATGGCTCAGAAAGGGCGCGAGCTGCGTCGCCGAGAATAATGCAATCACGTCGGGACGAGCATGCCGCCGCACATGCGTCTATTCGTTGCCGGCTTCCGTTATCGGTAGAAAGCGATATTTCACTCAAATCAGAAAGCGCCATACTTTTGGCCGTATATTGAGTAACCCGAAAACGATCGTAATGAAATTGGCAGTTTTTCGGGGCACCGATATCCGGATCTCCTCGAGTGCACGCTACTTGTACAGCGCCGTTGTTCCGCGGAACGTCGACCGTCGTTTTCCTTGGTATCGGATCGCCGCCTCCAGACGTGTCAGTGACATCGACGACATATGTAACCGTCAGTACGGACGAATTTGGATTAACAAGAGTAACTCGATCCGCAGCAACGCATTGGCACTGCGGAGTTTGAGATTCATACGCGAAGTAGGGTCTCTTGGGACCTGGTGGAAGATTCAGGTCAGGCTTTTTTGAGCACGCGGCAAGTGTAGACAGTGTCGCGAGGATGCACACAAAAAGACACGGCGCTCGAGAGTTTCTTAGATTCATGTGGCTGTCCTTCGTATTTTTCTTGTTATGCAGCTCATTTACGACATACAGCAAACAACCTGCTGAGCTGTCACGACTCAATGCGATTCTGGCCGACTTGGATCCGTGATGCTTCTGGAATTTCTCGGTGGTGCCGACCCCGCTTCATTGATGTCTTTTTCTACCACATTTGGGCAAAAAACGCATTTGCGAGAATCCTCGCTTCGGACACGTGTTGCCCCATGCACTCGCTAGGGAACACCAGCGGAGAGGGCCATCTTGTTCGTGTCGCCACCAATCACTGAGGTTCTGAATTCCAGTCCACGAATTTGAGACCAAGTGGACTCACCGACGTAATGGCACAATTCTGACACACTGGCATTTTTGTTGGATCTGAAGTGATTTGATAAGACTTTGAACCTGGGGAGGATATTTGGTGGCCAGGGGCGGAATCGAACCACCGACACGCGGATTTTCAGTCCGCTGCTCTACCAACTGAGCTACCTGGCCATCGTCTGGCTGATCTATCCGACCGAAAACGAATTCTCAGTCTTTGCCTACCCTGTCGCCGTGCGAACTTGCCACATTGCCCGCGCCGATCGCCCGCCGGGGCGGGCCCATACAGAGAGCGGGGTATTAGACCGGCGACCGCCGGCTGAGTCAAGAAGCAGCCGAACTCTGGATTGTGCTGGCCCGTTATGGCGACTAAGCTGCTGTTTCGTTTAATGTTCAAGCAGGGTTCGGGGTCACGGTGAATTTCAGATCAGGTTTGCTTATCACGCTTATAGTGGCGGCACTCGGTTGTGCAGGCCCCGAGCCGGACAGTGCCGATACGCGGCTCGTTGACTACACGGAAGACCGTGAGCCCTGCACCGACTACCGCGGCACGCGCCGCGCTCTGTTCGGTGACCTTCATGTTCACAGCGCGTATTCGTTCGACGCTGCCGCCAACAGCCTCGAGACCTATCCGGATCATGCGCACCGCTTCGCCAAAGGTGAGGCGATCCCGTTCTTTCCGCTCGACGATGACGGCAACCCTGTCGGCACGGTTGCGCTCGATCGGCCGCTCGATTTTGTGTCGATCACCGATCATGGTGAATTCCTCGGTGAGCGCGCGCTGTGCCGCACGCCGGGATCGCCGAAGTACGACGGCGAATTCTGCGAGCAATACCGCAGCAGCGAGCGACAGGGCATGCTGATGCTGGGTACGATCGTCAACCTCGAAAAACCGGAGCGGCTCGCGATGCTTTGCGAAAAGGATGGTTCACTGTGCCGCGAGTGGGCAGAGGGCCCGTGGCAGGAGATGATTGCCGCAGCCGAGGCAGCCTACGATCGCAGCGCAAGCTGTGAATTCACGAGCTTCATCGGCTACGAGTACACGGGCACGCCGGGACTCTCGAACATCCACCGCAATGTCATCTTCCGCAACAGCGTGGTGCCTGCGGTGCCGGTCAGCTATATCGAAGCGCCCAACGATAGGCTGCTCTGGGACGAGCTGCAGCAGAGCTGCCCGGAGTCCGATGGATGTTCCTGGGTCACCATCCCTCACAACAGCAACCTCTCCAACGGACGCATGTTCCGGCCCCTCGGCGGCCATCACGACCACGGGAACGATGCCGGCACGGCAGACAAGCGTGCACATGCCGAAGCGCGTCTCGCCCACGAACCGGTCATCGAGATCTTCCAGCACAAGGGCAATTCGGAGTGCATCAACGGGCTCGCCACGATCTACGGCGAGCCGGATGAGCTATGCAACGTCGAAGCGGTGCGGCACTTTGGCCAGACGCGGTCGACGGCTCGTATCGGTATGCACGACGGCCAGTTACAGACCGAGTACATCGTGGTAACAACGGAAGAATGCGGCGACGAAACCGGCGGCGACGGCATGCTCGGCGGGGGCTGCGTCGACGAGACGGATTTCCTGCGCTCGAACCTGCTGACCGGCCTCGAGGATGAGCACGAGCTCGGCGTCAATTCCGCGAAGCTCGGCGTCATCGGCAGCACCGATACGCATGCCTCGACGCCCGGCGCGACGGACGAGCAGAACTGGGGCGGGCACGTCTCGAAAGAAGCGACGCCCGAGGAACGGCTCCAGCCTGGTTTGCTGACGAGCGGCATCGAGGGCAATCCGGGTGGCCTCGCAGGCGTTTGGGCCGTCGAGAATTCCCGCGACGCCATTTTCGAGGCGCTCGAACGCAGGGAGGTTTTCGGCACCACCGGTCCTCGCATCGAGCCGCGGTTCTTCGGCGGCTGGGACTATGCGCCGCAACTTTGTGATGCCGGTGACCGCCTCGAGCAGGCCTACGCCGGCGGCGTGCCGATGGGCGGCGATTTCGGCCCGCGGCCGGACGGCGCGGCGCCAGTGTTTCTGGCTATGGCCCGCGCGGATACCGTCGAGTCGGCGCCGCTGCAGCGGCTGCAGGTCATCAAAGGCTGGCTGGATGACGAGAACCGCAAACGCTACAAGGTGTATGAAGTCGCCGGGACGGCCGACAGCGATGCCGGCGTCGACGTGTCGACCGGCGAGCGCTTCGGCGCCGGCCACGAGGAACTCTGCACCGTGTTCGAGGATCCCGATTTCGATGCGGCACAGCCTGCGTTTTACTACCTGCGCGCCGTCGAGAATCCCAGCCCCCGCTGGAGCCTGCTCGACTGCCTGAAGATCGCGGCAGCCGATCGCCCGGCCGTCTGTGGCGAGGACTCTGATGTGCCGAAGGTGATCCAGGAAATGGCGTGGTCGTCGCCGATCTGGTATCGGCCGTAGTATTGTTCTGCTCCACCAAGGCAACTAAGCTGCTGAACTGCGTGTCACTCAAGCGAGCGTCAATATCATTATGAACTTCAGAGCAATGCTACTCATCTTGCTGGCAGTCGTGCTTCAGGGTTGCGCCGGCCTCCGGCCAGGCTATGAAACCCCTACTGTCACCGTCAGTTCGTTCCGGGCGCTGCCGTCGGAGGGAGGAATGCCGTCCTTTGCCATTGGCCTGCGCGTGATCAACCCCAATCGCGAACCGCTGGAGCTAGTGGGCGTTTCTTACACCGTTAGCCTCGAGGGCCACGAGATCATCAAAGGCGTCGGTAACGAGCTGCCGGTGATCGACGCCTACGGCGAGGGCGAGTTCAATCTGACCGCATCCGCGAATCTGTTTGCGGGCATACGGCTAATTACCGACCTGATGCGCAACGACAGGGACAGCTTCAGGTACGAGCTCGAAGCCAAGCTCGACATCGGCGCCTTCCGTCCAGCCATTCGCGTCCGGGACGCCGGCGAAATTTCACTGCGACCCGGCGCCAACAAGGACACAGGCGTCTAGTCGCCACGCGGTGGATCAGGCTGCTCTTACCGCATCGTTCGCGGACAGATATTCATAGCCCAGATCGTGCGCAACGGCCTCGTGGTTAACGTGACCTGCGTGCACGTTCAGGCCGTTTGCCAGATGCGGATCGCGTATCAGCGCTTCCCGCCAACCCAGATTCGCCAGCGCTTTGACGAATGGTAATGTTGCGTTGGTCAATGCGAACGTGCTCGTGCGCGGCACCGCGCCCGGCATATTGGTCACGCAGTAGTGCACGACACCGTCCACGACGTAGGTTGGTTCTGCATGTGTCGTTGGCCGGCTGGTTTCGAAACAGCCGCCCTGGTCAATTGATATGTCGACTATGACCGCACCGGTATGCATGTCTTTAACATTTTGTGCCGAAACGAGCTTTGGCGCGGCAGCACCGGCCACGAGAACGGCGCCCACGACGAGATCTGCGTCTTTGACCTGGCGGTCGATGTCGTGCTTGGTCGAGTACACCGTACGTACGCGGCCGCCCCAGATATCGTCGAGCTCGCGCAGACGTGGTAGCGATCGATCCAGAATCGTCACGTCAGCACCGAGCCCAATCGCCATGTCCGCGGCATTCGCCCCGGACACCCCGCCGCCGATGATGACAACCTTCGCCGGCGATACGCCCGGAACGCCGCCGAGCAATACACCGCGGCCGCCGTTGGCTTTTTGCAAATGATAGGCGCCGGACTGAATCGACAGCCGGCCGGCAACTTCCGACATTGGCGTCAGCAGTGGCAACGAGCCGTCGTCTGCAGTCACCGTCTCGTAGGCGATCGCGGTGGTGCCCGATTCCACGAGCGCCCTGGTCTGATCCGGATCCGCCGCAAGATGCAGGTAAGTGAACAACACCTGGTCGTCGCGCAGCATCGCGCATTCGTTTAGTTGCGGCTCTTTGACCTTGACTATCATCTCGGCCGCAGCGAATACCTCTTCCGCTGAGTCAAGAACCGTGGCGCCTGCCCTTTCGTAATCTTCATCGAACATGCCGATGCCCAGTCCGGCATTGGTCTCGACAACAATGTCATGGCCATCGTGCACGAGTTCGCGGACTCCGGCCGGCGTCATGCCGACACGAAACTCGAGTGTTTTGATTTCTTTGGGTACCCCGATTTTCATGAGTTCTCTCCCGTCGCTCACGTGCTTGGCGACACGATACCCCTCTATTGACGCCATATGCTTGCAATTTCGGTGAGGATTCGACCTTTTTATGGCATATTCTGCTGTTATTCCTTAGTTTGTCACAATATTCTGCCATGATTTCCGACCGATACGACAAACTGATCGTCAAAGCCCTGCAGCGCGACGGCCGCATCAGTAATAAACACCTCGCCGAACTGGTCAATCTCTCTGAGTCTGCCTGTTTGCGGCGCGTTCGCGCCCTCGAAGAGGGCGGCATGATCGAGCGCTACGTCGCGATGGTCAGCCAGTCTGAAGCCGGCCTGCCGGGCAATGTGCTCGTGCATATCGGGCTGCACCGGGAGGAGCAAAGCGAACTGGCCGCGTTCGAAGAGGCGGTTCGTAACATTCCCGAAGTGATGGAGTGTTACCTTATGACCGGAGAGTTCGACTACCTGCTGCGTGTCGTGGTCGCCGACATGGCGGACTTCGAGCGCCTGCATAAGGAAGCGCTCACTCGCTTGCCGGGCGTCGCCCGCGTCAACTCCAGCGTCGCTATTCGTACGGTATTAAAGAAAACGGAACTGCCACTTCGGTAAAGAAACGATGGTCGCCAATCCGCAAGATTCATTGCTCGAGTATTACGGCCGCGTACGGGCAACGACGCTCGACCTGTGCCGCACGCTCGAGCCCGAAGATACCGTCGTGCAATCCATGCCGGACGTGAGCCCGACGAAGTGGCACCTCGCTCATGTCACGTGGTTTTTCGAGCGTTTCGTCCTCGAGGTGTTCGACGCCCGGTATGAAAGGTTCAACAATCAGTACGGCTATCTGTTCAATTCCTATTACTACTCGGCCGGCCAGATGCACGCGCGCCCCGAGCGTGGCTTTTTGACGCGGCCGACGCTTGCCGACGTTGTCGCATATCGGGCGCATGTCGATGCCGCGATGCGCTCGCTGCTGCAGCGTCGTGCCGACGATGCAGCTCTTTACGAACGCACCGTGCTTGGGCTGAATCATGAGCAACAGCATCAGGAATTGCTGCTGACTGACATCAAGCATGTCTTTTCCTGCAATCCGCTGCGTCCGGCGGTCAACGCGGCACTCAAAACTGCAGCTGCGAGCGGTCACGACACTTATACATTCGTCGATGGACCGACGGGCATGCACCGCATTGGTGCAGCAGGCGGCGGCTTTTGCTTCGACAACGAAACGCCGCGGCACGATGTGCTGCTCCACCCGCACCGTATCGGTACTCGCCTCGTTACGAATCAAGAGTTTCGCGAGTTCATCGACGATGGCGGTTACTGCAACTCGAACCTCTGGCTCTCCGATGGCTGGTCGACGATTAACGAGCGCGGCTGGAATCGGCCGTTGTACTGGGCCGAGGATCTCGAATCGGAGTTCACGCTCGGTGGACAGCGCGACATCGATGCGCATGCGCCGGTATGCCACGTCAGTTTTTACGAGGCGGATGCGTTTGCCCGCTGGGCCGGTGCACGGCTGCCAACCGAGTTCGAATGGGAAATCGCGGCTGCCAAAGAATCCCTGCACGGTAACTTCCTGGAGTCCGGCTGCTGGCATCCAATGGCCGGTAGCGGCAAACAGTTTTTCGGTGACGTCTGGGAGTGGACCTCTTCGTCATATTTACCCTACCCCGGATTCGTGCCGCTCCTGGGCTCCCTCGGTGAATACAATGGCAAGTTCATGTGCAATCAGATGACCGTGCGCGGCGGTTCCTGCGTAACAGCCGCCGATCACATCCGCGCGAGTTATCGGAGTTTCTTCTATCCCGACGCACGCTGGCAGTTTCTTGGTATCCGGCTCGCGAAGGACGGCATTCAGTGAATAAATCGCTGCAAAAACACGATATCGACGAGATCATTGACGGGCTCAGTCAGCCGGAGAAAACGATTTCGCCTAAGTACTTCTATGACGAGCGAGGCTCGCAGCTGTTCGAAGAAATAACGACGCTACCCGAGTACTACCCGACCGAAACCGAACTCGGCATCATGCGCGACAATATCGTCGAGATCGCCGACCTCGTTGGCCCGCAGGCGAGCCTGATCGAGTTCGGCAGCGGCTCGAGTCTGAAGACCCGCATCCTGCTCGAGCATCTGCACGAGCTGGCCGTCTACGTGCCCGTCGATATTTCGGAAGAGCTGTTAATAGAGTCGGCCCATCAACTGCGCCAGGACTTCCCGAACATCGACATCATTCCGGTCGTCGCGGATTTCACTCGCCCATTCGCCCTGCCGAATCCGCCCGTCATGCCACTCAGAAATATCGTCTATTTTCCGGGCTCGACGATCGGCAACTTCATTCACGACACGGCGCTCGACCTGCTCAAAGTCATGTATGAAGAGGCCGGCGAAGATGGCGCCCTGCTGATTGGCGTGGATCTGCAGAAGGATCCGGAAATCATCGAGGCGGCGTACAACGACAGCACAGGTGTTACGGCCGAGTTCAATCTGAATATGCTGCGCCATCTGAATCGGGAATTTGGCACGGACTTCAACGTCAAAGCGTTCTCACACAGTGCGGAATACAACGAGAACGAGGGGCGGATCGAACTCCGCCTCGTCAGCTCCGAGGAACAGGACATCAGCGTCGGTGATGAAGAATTTACGATTGAAGAAGACGAGGCCATCCTGACCGAGTATTCGCACAAATATACGCTCAGGGGATTTGCCGAAATGGCACATCAGGCCGGCTTCGAGGTCGAGCGCGTCTGGACTGACGCTGACGCATTATTCAGCGTCCAATATTGCGTCCGGAAGTAGCTTAGGTCGGCGGTACGTATTCCTGCGGCACTGCCGAGCCTTCGCCGAAAAAGAACTTTTCCATTTCGGCCTCGAGAAACTTGCGCGCGTCGGGCTCGATCGCCGTGAGGCGGTACTCGTTGATCAGCATCGTCTGATGCGCCAGCCAGCGCTGCCAGGCCTGTTTGGATACGCTATCGTAAATGCGTTGACCGAGCTCTCCCGGGTAAGGTGCGTAGTCTAGCCCTTCGGCTTCCTCGCCGAGCATGACGCAATTAACTGTTCTGGACATGGTCGCTCATCTTCAGTGTATTGATCAGTTTTTGTACGGGGGCAGCGATGCCGCCGGGCGGCGAATCCTCAAGGCGGTGCCAGGCCGCGTCATCACCATCTGCGACTTTACGCGACGTTGCGTCGACGCGCACGACTACGGGCAGAATATCCAGATCATAGTGACTGAAGCTGTGCCGCAGCGTGTCCCAGGATTCCATAGGGTTGTCGCGACTGTTCAGCGTCTCGCTGCACCAGTCAGAAACGTCGCCATCGGCGAGTTCCGGCAGGCTCCACAGCCCACCCCAGATACCGACTGGCGGCCGCCGCTCGAGATAGACCGCGCCTTGCGTAACGGCCAGTACCATGGTCGTTTGTCTTAGTGGCCTGGACTTCTTCGGCTTGCGTCCCGGGAAATCGGCAATGGTGTCGTGCCGCAACGCCCGGCAGTCGCCGCTGACCGGGCACGCGCTGCAACTGGGTTTGCTGCGGGTGCATACCGTCGCCCCGAGATCCATGATCGCCTGCGTGTAGGCCGCCGCACGCCTTTGGGGTGTGTACGATTCCGCCGCAGCCCATAGCTGCCTGGCCACAGAACTCGTGCCCGGCCACCCGGCAATCGCGCGGTGT
>JAOTUB010000189.1 GCA_029864095.1 Gammaproteobacteria bacterium
GATTAGAGTGTTCGCCGAATATTGGTGAAGGTCGCTTAGCCGAACTTGCTCGTTATGCCATTGAGACATTCGACGACGGCAAGCAATCGGATGTCGAAGTAAACGACGATGGCAAAGTCAACCGTAGCGAGCGGAATTAAGCATCGCAAACTGATCTGTTGACGGCCGTAATCGCCGCTAACGCGGACGTACGCGTCGCAGGCCCGTCAGTGCGGCATCCAGCAGGTCCAGCGGGATGCTAAACCGAATCCTCCGAATGAGTGCTGCGCGGATTCGGCGCTTGGAGGACGTGTGCGCCCGCTGGTCAAGCGCTTGCAAGCTTTCGGCGTGAGCCTCAGCACGGGGCATCAGTTCCGCGGGATCGACCACTTCGTCGAAAAAACCGGCGTTGCGCGCGGATTCGGCATCGAAATATTCCGACAGAGTCACCGCCCGCTGGAACGCGGCCGGGTTTAGCCGATGGCGCAACATGGCCGCGGCAACCCGTGGCATTTTCAGGCCGAGGGCGACCTCGTTGGCCGCAATCTTGAAATCCCCACGGCAGCCTATGACATAGTCAGCTGACAGCAGCAGAAAGACACCCATCGCCAGTGCATGACCGTTACAGGCGGCGATGACAGGATGGGGATAGGCCAGGACCCGGGCCGTCAGGGCGTAACCTGCACGCAGCATGCGCAGCGCGTCCAGGCCACCGCGCTGCATCACGGCGAGATCGAAGCCGGCCGAAAAGACCGACTCACGGCCAGTGATAATCACGATCGCAGCATCGGATTCGGCCCGCTCGAGCGCACGATAGATCGCCCGCAGCAGCTGCGGCGATAATGCATTGCGCTTACCATCGTCGATGCGAATGGTGGCGATTCGGCCTTGCAGGCTGTATTGCACAAATTCGGTCGTCATGAGTTCTGGTCGCAGCGGCGAGTCAGCGGTGTCGACTATCGGTCACGGTCTGTCGATGGAGAAGACGGTCCGGGCTGTTACGAAGCCCTGGCCGCGTAATACGCGGTGACGATCGGGGCGTTGCCGATACGTTCCTCGTGCTTCACGAGACTTGGCGCCAGCTTATCGACCAGGTCCGTTGGTATATGATCAAGTTTTCCTGCGCGCAGCGAACGAATCTGCACGTACACCTTTAAATCTGCGACGGTCAGCCTGTTGTCGGCGAAGTAGTCACCACCAGCTCGCTCCAGTATTTCTGCAAGGCCCTTGACGAAAATGCTGAGCCAGCCAGCAGCGAGTTTCTCGCGCGCAGCCTTGAGCTCATCGCCCTCGAGACCGAACGACTGCACAACATGGTGCAGCAGGTCTTCAACCGCATCCATTGCCTCGTCGCAATATAAGGCCTGTAAATCGTCCTCGGGATACAAGCCGGCCATCTTGCCGACGTAGCGCAGCATCGAGTTCGATTGGGTGACGGTAACGCCGTCAATTTCGAGCACCGGCGCACAGGTGAAGCGCATATCACCGCGGGTTTCCCTAAACTCGTCGAACGAGATTCGATGGTCGTCGAAGTCTATACCAGCGGCGTGAAAGGCAATGCGGATGGGTTCCCCGCGACCGCCGTTCAAGTCGAAGTAAGTCAGCTTGAATTTGGACATCTTGTGCTTTTCCTGTGTCATCAGTGCCGTATCATGACTGTATCTCCAGAGCCGTCAAAGCGGAAGATGTCGCGGACTAGGTCAGGCATCCGTATTGCAGGTACATAGAGTTATTGACTGCCGTGAAGCCCAGCTATCTCAACCTTGCCAAATCGGGCGAACTCGCGCTTCGTGTTGCCAACGCCTGGCGGCGTATGGAGGACTGTGATCTGTGTGCCCGGTATTGCCACGTAAACCGGCGACAGACGGTCAAAGGGGCCGTATGCCGCACCGGTGAGCGTGCGATCGTGCACGGCCATGGCCCGCATCACGGAGAAGAAGGTCCACTGCGCGGTTGGAATGGCTCCGGCACGATTTTCTTTAGCTGGTGCAATCTTCGATGCGTGTACTGCCAGAACTGGGACATCAGTCAAAAGGGACTGGGCCGCGAAGTTGATTTGGAGGAACTGGCGGATATGATGCTGGGCCTGCAGGCGCAGGGTTGCCACAACATTAATTTCGTATCGCCCAGTCATGTCGTCGCGCAGATCATCGCAGCGGTTGATATCGCGGCGGGCAAGGGGCTTGGCCTACCGCTCGTTTACAACACAGGTGGCTACGACAGTCTGGAAGCGCTGCAATTACTCGACGGTGTTGTTGATATCTATATGCCTGACATGAAGTACGGTAATTCCAGGACGGCGCATCGGCTATCGCACGTCCGGAACTACGTGGAAGTGAATCGCGCGGCGGTGAAGGAAATGCACAGGCAGGTCGGCGATCTAATGTTGGATGAGAAGGGGATCGCGCTGCGCGGATTGTTGGTCCGTCATCTCGTGTTACCGGAAAATAGCTCGGGCACTGACCGAGTGCTCGAATTTCTCGCAGAAGAAATCTCGTGCAACAGCTACGTCAATCTGATGGACCAATACCGACCGTGTTATCGGGTCGGTGAAAACCCGCCACTCGACCGCCCGATCACGAGCCGTGAATTCTCCCGGGCAGTCGCCTGGGCGGAGAATCGAGGTCTGCATCGCCTGGATAATCGCGAAGCGTCGCTCAGAAACCGCTGAGTAATGTCTTACAAAGATTTAACGAGCGGGCACGGAAACGAACACGAAGCAGCGCCCGTGCTTTGGCTAACCGGCATACCCGGTGTTGGCAAAACCACGGTGATCCAGCGAGTGGCCAAGTCCCTGCCGAACCACAGCCTGGGCGGCTTCTGTACCGCGGAGATTCGGCATAAGGGAATCAGGCAGGGTTTTCGCCTCGAGGGCTTTCGCGGCAGCTCGGCCGTGATGGCGCATGTCGATTTTCCAAAGCGTTTCCGCGTTGGCCGATACGGGGTGGATATAGGGGCCATCGACGAACTCTCGAGAACTGCGCTTTCGCGAGAGCCGCCAGCCGATATTTACCTGGTGGACGAAGTCGGCAAGATGGAATGCATGTCGACACGCTTCATCGACGCGCTGCGCGAGCTGCTCGATGGGCCGTGCACGATCGTTGGCACCATCGCACGCTCCGGGAGCGGGCCTATCGCTGATCTCAAACGGTGGCCGGGGAGTACCTTGTGGGAGGTTACCCGCGATAATCGCGAGGAGATGCCGGCTCGCGTCCTTGCCTGGCTGCGCTGCAAAGATTAGAAGACCCGGGGTTAACCCTGGTTAGTGTCTCGGCTGCGCGTCGGTGCTGCTACCACGGCGCTGGGCACCGTATCCAGCGTCAAGCGACCGGTCTCGCTCAATGCTACGTGGCCTCCAAACCTCGCACATTCCCGGTTCATCGTACGCTGGAGCCACCGAGCATCCTCCCTTGAGACGTGATTCAATCTGAATCGTTTGATCTGGAAGGGAACCATCTCGAACCGCTCGAGCTTCCCGGACGACCGTCGTATGGTGACGAGATACATCAGCACCAAGTCGTCTCGATATTCTTCGTGACCACTAATTCCCTCGTAGTCATTCAGAAAATCACCACAGCCATACACAATTGGCCTGCCATCGTAGACCTCGATGCCCTTTGCATGGTGAGAAGAGTGCCCATGGATTACATCGACGCCAGCCTCATCAATTAACCAATGGGAGAAGGTTCTTTGTTCATCGGGAATGTCGTAACCCCAATTTCCGCCCCAATGGATAGATGCAACGACGATGTCTCCCTGGCGCTTTACTTTCTGCACCTGTGCCGCGATCCGACGAACGGTCCTGTTCGATAAGTCCGCCAGAAAACTGACGCCCGATCGGCTATTGGTCGCCGCCCAATCGCGGGGCACGCCGGCGGTCGGCGACGCGTATGCGAATACCAGCACCCGTGCCTTGTCGTTTTCCTCGATCACCGCCGGCGCCTCCGCCTCGGCAATGTTTCTGCCCGCACCGGCACCTTTCACGTTCGCGTGTTCCAGTGAGGCCAAAGTGTCCTCAAGACCGGCATATCCCCAATCCAGGACGTGATTGTTGGCAATCACGCAACAATCGATCTTGGCAGCCTTAATACACAGAATGTTCTCAGGATGCATGCGATAGTTGATGCCTTTGCGTTTCCAGTAATGGTTGCTGACTGTAACGGCCGTTTCGAGGTTGACTATCCTGACGTCGGGCATCACTCGCTCAAGCTCGTCGAGGGCGTCGCCCCATGGATAAGAGACATCCACCGGCGTTGGGAACGGGCCGTTAACCGATTGCGCAAGCTCTACGTATCGGATGGCATTTTTTACATATGATTCGTGCAGGCGGGGATCGGACGGGCAGGGCAAGACTTGATCGATACCCCGGCCGATCATGACGTCGCCGCACATGAACAAGGTAGTCAATTGCGACGCGTTCGATGGCGTGGTGGCGGTGTCGCCTACAACGAACCTCGAACCCGGGAGCAACAAAAGGATTTTGCCGTAATCGAGCAGAAACTTTCGGCGCTTCATCGCTGCTTCAGTTGTTTAACGCATACACATATATGGTGCGTGGTTTGTATTCTAGACTACCGCAGATTCGGACACCGCTAACGGATGCGATCGCAGGGGCCGATTACAACGCTACAGTCACCGCAGAGATAATAGCTCACCTCGCGCCGGACCACGACCGCAAACGGGCGCCAGTTGTTCTAATCGGGACCCAATGTGTATTGTCGGAGACACCCGGATTGGTTCGGGCTATTCTGTCGGAAGCGTAGCTCTGTTACTCCGCAATGGTTATCAATTATCTGCTGGACATGGTTGTCCTGCTGGCCGAACTGGGAGTCATATGTGGCTGATGCGACGACTGGTCTTCGGGCTCGGGGCCATGCAGGTTTGACGGGCGCCCTGATCACGGCGGGCGCTTACTTCTTGTTGGATGTTCCGTTTCGCACGGCCATTCTGATCGGACCCGCACTGGCGCTCGTGCCGTTGCTCGCGGTCCCGAAATTTACGGTCGGCGCGGACATCGCGCTCGCGCTTGCCCAAGCAGTCGGGATTCTGCTGCTTGCCATCGTAGGCGGCC
>JAOTUB010000051.1 GCA_029864095.1 Gammaproteobacteria bacterium
GTTCGCCATTGACGAAGATCACGATATCGAGGTTGCGCGAATCGGGCATGCTCATCTAGTTGTCCTCGCTGTTTTTTGCACGAATCGATTGTTCATACAAACGCTCATACCACGGTTCGCACTCAGCTAACAGTGGCCTGAGGCGATCAGGAAAATCGCTTTTCGGCCGGTAGGCAGAAAACCCCGTGCTCTGATGCACCGCGTGATACCAGTGCGGTGCCCAGATGCCGTCCTCGGCGCGGGGCCCGGCGGGCCAGCTCAGCATGGCATCAGAGAACCCCAGGCCGATGTGCTCGCACAGCTTGTTCAAAACGCCGGATGGATCCAGTAACAGTTCACGCGAATCGAGAACTGCAGGCCGCTGATCGGACTTTCGTAGGTCCGTAAACAGACGCCATTGACGGTCCAGTCCAGTATCGGCGAGCCGCGCGTTCGGTACCTGTATCGTCAGCGATGGCAGCATTTCGCGCGGGTCGCGTATCAGAAAGATGTTGCACGTCTTCTGCAGGAAACCGAGGTCGATCTCGACCAGATGGTGCGCCATATGCTTGATGAAGAGACGTGTCCGCTGCCGCGTCGACTGCTGACCGAGCAGCTCACGCATGACCGCGTCGCCGTCACAGTTCATTGTGGCCATTATTTCGTCTCGAGCCGGATGGTCGGCGCCGGAAACACGCAGGTAATGGCCATACAGCGGCTCGTCAACGACGCGGATGTCGTCGCGCTGGGCGAAGCTGTACATCAGTGCCGTTGACACGTTTCGCGGCCCTGACCATAGGCAAATCGGCATCGTCATGATGTGGAAGTCTGCACTTATGTGCGTTCCGTCACAAATTGGTGGCGCGGAGTAGGACCCAAACGCCAATTTAACTAAACTTGGGTGATGTTCAGGACCTTCATTGCGGGAATTCTCCTCGGCTTGGCGGTTGCCGGTGCCGCGCTCTATTACGTTCCGGCCGTCGATCAATTCCGGGAGCATTCGCTGATCGTGGTGCAACCGAACGGGGGCAATAGCGAATCGTTTCACATTAACGTGCCGACGGATCGCATCCTGATCGGTGCGCCTGCGCAACAGAATCCGCTGCCAACAGACCTCGATTGGCCAAGCGATGAGCAGTTTGCCAATCTGCGCTCCGAGCTCTTCAAAATACGTAACAGTAAAGATGCTGTTGTGGGCCTCGGCAGCCGGCTCGCGGCCAGTCACCCGGACTCTGGTGACATCATTGAGTGGGTGCTGCACTTGCCCGCGCGCGGTTCGGTCTACATTGCGATGCGGACCAATCCGTCCGATACAGGGCAGCGAATCGGCGAAATGCTCAGCGGCACACGCGAGTTCGCCGCGCTGCGCGGACCGGTAAGCGAGCGCTGGGTTGCCAACACGTCAGACTCCGAGGATGCATCGTCCGGCCGTATTAACCTTCTCACGGCGTTTGTGTCCACGAAGTTCGAGGTAGAGGAGGTCGTCGAATGAAGTACCTGCTCTCCCTGGTTGTGGGCATGCTCGCAGGCGTGGCCATCTTCTTCGCGTTCCTTTATTACAATCCGCTTACAACGCGAAATACCCTGTCGCCTCTGTCAGTAACGGATAACGATCTGATTTCTCTTAACTACTCGGCTGTCGCAGCTGATTCGTTGCTGTATACGAATGACGGCGAGTCGCAGATTGCACCGCATCCAGCCAAGGTTCTGCAGCTGTGGGAGCCTTCGATTCGCAATACCCGAGCTATGGCGACGGTACTCTTCGACAGTCGCAGTCAGAGAGTCGGAATTGGCATCAAGTTCTCTTCGGACTCCGAACGCACGAGCATCCTAAATGGCAAAATGATTGTCGACAGCGTCTGGCATATATATTTGCCGGGCCGGGGGAGCCTGTTCGTTGAGCAGAGCGAAAACTACTGGCGCTACCTGCGCGACATCGTTATACCGGCGCACTGGAATTCGGGCAACAACTGGCGCGGCATCTGGAACGGGAACATCACTGACGGCCCGGGTGCCCTGGGCACGGCCAAGGTGATTGGTGGCAGTGGCAATTTCCTCGGCCTCGAAACCGAAGGCGTCGAATCGCTTGCTGCGAAAGCCTATACGGTCGAAGCAGGACCGGTTGCGATGAGCGGCGAGCTGGTTATTGAACTACCGCGACCCGATACGGCTATTGCATCTGATCTTTGAGCGCGACCGTGGTATCGGCAAGTCGTTCCGGGTCGCAGACTGCGTGATTCGCGATAAGCGCTTTTGATTGCATGAATTCGTGCGGCGAATTGATGGCGTCGACCGCAATGAGTGATCCATCTTTCAGATAGAGGCATGCGAAGCTTCTGCTCGCCGGCTCGCCTCGAAGCACCACTTCGTCATAGTCCGCCGATAACCCTGCGATCTGTAGTTTCAGGTCGTACTGATCGGACCAGAACCACGGTACCTGCGAATAATGTGCTTCTATTCCACAGATATTGCTGGCCGCCGTTTTCGCCTGCTCGAGCGCATTGTGCACGGACTCAAGGCGCAGGCGCCGGCGATAGATGCTGTTAGGATGCGATGTGCAGTCGCCGACGGCGTATACGTCGGGATCCGATGTCTGGCATTGATCGTCGACGATAATTCCGTCATCGACATCAAGCCCGGCGGCTGCTGCAATTTCGGTGTTAGGCACGATACCGACACCGACGACAACGAGATTGGCTGGAATTATGTGCCCATTGTCGGTCGCCACCGACTTGACGCGCTTCTTGCCTTGAAATGCGGCCAGCCGTGTCGAGAGCAGGAGCTTCACGCCGTGGTTGTTATGCTCCAGCTGATAAAAGTCCGACACGTGCGGTGACACCACACGGCTCATTACCCGGTCTGCCATTTCGATAACGGTCACGTCGAGACCCAGCTCGCGACACACGGCCGCGACTTCGAGGCCTATATACCCGGCGCCGATGATGACGAGACGCTTGCCCTTTGACAGGTTCGCCTGAATTCGCTCAACGTCGGCGATGCCTCGCAGGTAATGCACGCCGGCAAGTTCGCTGCCGGGCACCTGTACTTTGCGTGCGCGCGAGCCAAGCGCAAGAATCAACTTGTCATAGCCGATGCGCTCGCCTTCGGTCGTTGTTACCTGCTTTGCGTTACGCTCGATGCTGTCGACGTGCGTGTCCAGGCGCACGTCGATTCGGTCATCGTCGTAAAAAGAAGCGGGCTTGAAATACAACCGCTCCGCCGACATTTGGCCGGCAAGGAACTTCTTCGATAATGGCGGGCGCTGATACGGAAAATAGGGTTCGTCACCGACGAGCACGATGCGGCCCGCGAACTGCTGTTGCTTGAGTGAAGCTACGATCTGACCGGCAGCATGGCCGGCGCCGACGATGACGACTCTTTCGGTCACGATGCTACATCTCTACTGTATGGCCTGCAGCGGCCAGAGGATCGGCAGCAACACCATCACGGTAATAAACACGACAATCGTCAGCGGCACACCGACTTTGAGGTAGTCGATAAAACGATAACCGCCGGGGCCCATTACGAGGATGTTTGCAGGATGCGATATCGGACTCGTGAAGCTGGCCGAGGCGGCCATCGCGATTGCCATCATCGCTGTCTCCGGCTGCAAACCCATGTCGGACATCGCCGAAAGCACGATCGGCGACATAAGCACGACCAGAGCAGCCGTCGGAATGATCATTGTTGCCATCGCCGTGAGCACGTACAGACCCATGATGACGGGCCAGGGGCCGGCATCACCGAGGAAGTTCATGACCTGCCCGGCGAGGTAGGTCGCAGCGCCCGTATCCTGCATAGCTGTGCCAAGCGGCAGCATGCCGGCGATCAGGAATATCGCGCGCCAGTCGATCGCACGGTATGCCTGTTCCATATTCAGGCAACGGGTCAGCACCATGACGCTTCCGCCGACCACAGCAGCGACCGAAATCGGTGCCTTGCCCATCATCACCGATACGACGACCGCTAGCATGATGAACGCAGCAAGTGGTGCCCGTCGAGTGTCCGGCGGCTCCTGACCAAGCGGCGTGAGTATCAGAAAGTCAGAGTCCGAAGCGAGAAGCTGCAGGCGATCGCGCGGGCCGAGTAACAGCAGCGCGTCTCCGACTTGCAAGCGCTCGTCGGCCAGCTCGGTGCCGACGGTCTCACCCTCACGCCAGATTCCGGCCAGTTCGATACCGTAACGCTCACGAAAATTGAGCTCACCAACTGTACGACCCGCAAGACGGCTGCGAGGGTCGAGCGTTGCGTCCATCAGAGTAAGGCGCTCGGATTCGAACGCGCCGAGATTCGCCGATACGGCGGTCTCGATCTCGAGTTCTTGCAGGCCGCGAAGAACGTCGAGATCGCCGGGCTGGCCTTCAATCAACAGCAAGTCGCCGCCCAGCAGATCCTCGTCGCCGCCCGGCATTACCGTCAACGAACCATCCCGAAAGATCGCGACGACACGAAAATCAAATACGTCTGCAAGGCGGCTTTTGCGCAATGTCGAGCCAGCGAGGTCGCTTGACTTGGGCAGGCGCACAACAAACATCCGTTCGTCCGCATGATACTGCTCGTCGAGTCGCTCACCCGTCAGAATCTCCACGTCCGTGAAGTCCGGAAATTTCTCGAGCTCGGCAATGGCATCGACTTCGCCCTGCACCAGGACGCGTTCGCCCTTGCGCAGTGGCACGTATGCCAGATTGGTCAGGCGATACTGATTCTTGCGGCGCAGGCCAACGACGGCGACGTTGAATCGGGTCCGAAATGCCGCATGACGAACGAGTTCGCCTGTGAGAGGAGATGTATCGGCGATCGTCGCCTCGGCATAGGCGATCTTCGCCGCAACCATCGACTTCAGCACGGGCGCCTCTCGCTCGATGACGAGATCGGACCAGCGGCGCAGCTCGCGGAACTGGTCGACACGGCCCTGCACGAGGATGCCATCACCGCCACGCAGCACTGTCTGCCGGCCTGGCAGCGTTTCGCTGCGGCCATGGCGAACGAGGGACAGAATGATCAGCCCGTTAGAACTGCCGATGCGGCTTTCGGCAAGTGTCTTGCCGACCAGGATCGAATCCGTCGGTACGCGCATCATGAACGTACGCTCATGCAGCTTGTAGCGCGAACGCAAGCTGCGCTGACTGACATGCTTGCCGTGCTCGGCGCGCTTTTTTGGTAACAGGAATCGGCCGAATAACGCGACGAACAAAACGCCGATGATCATGACCGCGCCGCCGATGGGGGTGAAGTCGAACAGTTTGAAAGGCGTGTAGCCAAAGCGTGCCAGCGATTCACTGATGAGCAGGTTCGGCGGGGTGCCGATCAGTGTCATGAGGCCGCCAAGCAATGTCGAATAGGCTAGTGGCATCAGCAGCCGCGATGCCGGGATGCGTGTGCGGCGCGCCACCTGGACGACTACCGGCAACATGAGTGCCGCAACGCCGATATTGTTCATGAAGGCGGACAGCACGGCACCCGTAATCATGATGACGAGAATCATGGCGAATTCACGGCGGCCGCCGAGTTTCATGACCTGGCGACCGATGATGTCGGCAATACCGGTGCGTGTCAGGCCCTCACTGAGAATAAACATAGCCCACACAGTGATCACGGCGCCGTTCGAGAACCCGTCGAATGCCTGATCCGCGGTGACGAGCCCGGCAATGGCCAGGGTCCCCAGCACGAGCAGCGCGACGAGATCCATGCGTATGATTTCGCTGATGAACAGGATCAGCGAGACGGCAAGAATGCCGAGTACAAGTGCGATCTCGAACGTCATTCGGTCAATTCAACTGCTTGGAGGGCCCCGGAAGTATGTGTGATTCCTTTTATACAGACTACACGGCGTGCGGAATAGGGCATGATTCAAACTGATGCCAAACGAACGCTTATATGTAGCAAAGCAACGGCGGCGAGTCGTGCAGCTCGCTATTCGTGGAGTCGACTACGCGGTTAGCGAGTGGGGCAGCAAGCAGGATCCTCTGCTCGTCTATTTGCACGGTTGGGGCGATACCGGGTCGACGTTTCAGTTTGTCGTGGACAAGTTGCGGCGGAACTGGTTTGTGATTGCGCCGGACTGGCGGGGTTTCGGCAAATCATCCGGCGGCGCAGCGGCGTATTGGTTCCCAGACTATCTCGCCGATCTCGATTATCTGCTCAATCTCTACAGTCCCCAAGAGCCGGTGCGTCTGATCGGCCACAGTATGGGCGGGAACATTGCGGGTTTATACGCGGGTGTGATACCGGAGCGCGTTGCCGGCATCGTCAATCTCGAAGGCTTTGGTCTGCCGGACACGAGCGCGGCCGAAGCACCAGCACGTTACCGTTCCTGGATCGAACGCGGCCGGGAGCGGCCAGAGTTCAGCGTGCGCGAGAGTTTTGATGCTCTTGCCAAGAAGATTCGCCGCAACGCGCCGGGCATGAGCCCGGCTCAGGCCGAGTTCGTCGCACGCGAGTGGGCTGAGGAGCAAGCGGACGGGCGTATTCGCCTGCGCGCAGATCCGGCGCACAAGCTGTTGAATCCGGTCTTGTACCGGCGTGCCGAGGCTGAGGCCTGCTGGGGCAACGTGACGGCGGCGGTGCTCCTGATCGCCGGGCGCCGCAGCCGTTTCGCTGCCGCCACAACAATGCCATTCCCACGGCAGACAACGGCACACATAGACCAAGCGGGCCATATGCTGCACTTCGAGCAGCCGGCCGCGGTGGCACGTCTGATCGAAGAATTCTTTGCCAAACCAAGCACCTGAACTTGTAAATACATCCAGTACTGTATAAAAATACAGACTTTTCCATCGGGGAGACGAGGTGCAGGCGGCTGAACGCATCGAAGATTACCTGGAGTTGCTGAATCCGGCACAGCGCCAGGCTGCGGTCTTCGGCCAGAAGCCCGTCGGCGAGCGATTTCAGGCGGGCCCGTTGCTGGTCATCGCGGGCGCGGGCACCGGCAAGACCATGACGCTCGCGCACCGCGTGGCACATCTGATCGTCGAGGGCGTCAGTCCCGAGCGGATCCTGTTGCTGACCTTCACGCGGCGCGCGGCGCAGGAGATGACGCGACGCGTTGACGCGATCGTCAGGCGCTCTCTGGCAACCAGCAACCCGACCCCGCTAGCGGCGGGCATTCTCCCCTGGTCAGGCACGTTTCATTCGGTCGCGAATCGATTGCTCAGACGCTTTGCCGCAAATCTTGGCCTCGATCCAGGATTTTCTGTACTCGACAGGGGTGATTCCGCCGACGTTATCGACGTTGCGCGACATGAACTGGCCCTGTCGCGGAAATCCCGACGTTTTCCGAAAAAAGATACCTGCCTCGCAATTTACTCGCGCTGTGTGAATGCGCAGAAACCGCTGCTCGAAGTGCTCAACGATACCTACCCATGGTGTGCCGATTGGGAGGCAGAACTACGCGAGCTGTTCAGGAATTACGTCGCGCGCAAACAGCAATGCCAGGCACTCGACTACGATGACTTGCTGCTTTACTGGCATCACCTCGTTGGCGACCTGGAATTTGCTGCGGAAATCGGATCATGGTTCGATCACGTTCTCGTCGATGAATACCAGGACACGAATCTCGTGCAGGCCAAGATCCTGCGTGCGCTCAAACCGAACGGAGCAGGTGTCACAGTGGTTGGCGACGACGCGCAGTCGATCTACTCATTTCGCGCGGCAGAGGTCGAGAACATCCTGAATTTTCCCGATCAATTCATGCCGTCCGCCCAGGTCATATCGCTGGAACAAAACTATCGCTCGACACAGGAGATTCTCGATTCGGCAAACTGCCTGATCGCCGCGAGCCCGAGGCAGTACCGTAAGAATTTGTTTGCCGACAAGAAGCACGGCGGCAGGCCACGTTATGTGACTGTAGAGGACGGCGATGCCGAGGCTGACTTCGTGGTCAATGCGATTCTGGAAAACCGCGAGATGGGAATGCAGCTCATGGATCAGGCTGTGCTTTTTCGCGGCTCACACCACAGCGACCGGCTCGAGCTGGAGTTAGTCAGGCGCAATATTCCATACGTCAAGTACGGTGGTCTGAAGTTTCTTGAAGCTGCGCATGTCAAGGATCTGCTGTCGATACTGAAGTGGGCCGAAAATCCGAAGAACGAGGTCGCTGCGTTTCGGGTATTGAAGTTACTGCCCGGAATGGGGCCGGCCTACGCATCGCGATGTTTCGAACAACTGACGCGTGATGACTTTCGGTTTTCGGCGCTGCGGGAGTTCCGGCCGCCGTCGGCGGCACTTAGCGAGTGGCCAGCGTTCTGCGAGTTGATGGAGTCTCTGGCGGCGGCAGAAGCGGACGATGCCGGCTGGCAGGCGCAACTAACTCAGGTACGCCGCTGGTATCAAGCACAACTCGAGCGCATATACGACGGCCTGGAAACCCGCGAAGCCGATTTGGAACAGCTCGAGCAGATTTCCGGACGATATGCGACACGAGAGCGTTTTCTTACTGAACTGACCCTCGACCCACCCAACGCGGCAGGCGATCTCGCGGGAGACCCGCTGCTCGATGAGGACTATCTGATCTTGTCGACCGTGCATTCAGCCAAAGGCCAGGAATGGGAAGCCGTCTTCGTACTGAACGTATCAGATGGTAACTTCCCGTCGGAGTTCGCAACCGGCAAGCCCGACATGATCGAAGAAGAGCGCCGGCTGCTGTATGTCGCGATGACCCGTGCCAAGCAATCGTTGTCGCTCGTTGCGCCTCTGAAATACCACGTTACGCAACAGCGCCGCGATGGTGACAAACACGTGTACGGTGCGCGCAGTCGTTTTATGACTGATTCGCTGCTCGAGACGATGCAAGGTAGTTTTCATGGCCTTGCCGAGGCGAGCACAAAACGACAACACGTGAAGACAGACAAGCGTCTGGACGTCGCGTCGCGAATCCGTGATATGTGGTAGAAAAAAGGCAGTGACGCAAAGTCACCGCCAAATCTTACGAAACAAACAGCATGAGGGCTCTTTAGTTTGTCACGTCAACCTTTTCTTTGATGACAACGATTTTGTGTTCTTTTGCAGCGTGCAAAGCCACGTCGTCAGGGGAGGAATCTGTATCCACGATGATGATGTCTGCATCATTGTCTTCGGGTTCGATCTTTTTCACCTTTCGAATGACGCGTACGCTACCGTCGTTGTTTTCATGTTCTTCGACAACGTCAATGTCGTGAACGGCCGAGATAGCCGTCACATCGATCTTTTCACCGTCGATATCGAACTCAAAACCGTCTTCGGTGCGCGTCAGCAGAGCGGGTCTGCCAGAACTGTCGGTTATTGTCTGTGATTCGCCTACCTGCATCTTCTGCAGGTCGAAACCGGCCGTGTCACTGTCAAAGTCGAAGCTCGTGTTACTCTCGTCACCCTTGTCCACCGCAATTTTGAGCCGCATTTGTTTCTGTTCTTCGCCCTGAGCCGTCCAGCTCACGAGCGAAGCCATCAGGAATAGAATAAGCACTTGATGTTTCACGATTTCCCCAATACGTATGGTTGCCACAGTCATAAGATGCGCCGATGCGGAAAAGGGTTGCAAGCACAAGCGAAAAAAATGCATTTGCCTACGCCAAAAACCGGTTTGCCTGTGTAACTATATATCCATTTCAGGAGGAGGCACAGATATGACCCGGCATGAATCGGTCCGCGATCAGGTTTCGGGTAAAGAGTGGCAGCTTCGCGTCGATCTGGCGGCGTGCTACAGACTCATAGCGATGTATGGCTGGGATGATCTTGTGTTCACGCATGTATCTGCTCGCGTACCCGGCCCGGATGAGCACTTCCTGATTAACGCCTACGGCATGTTGTTCGAGGAAATGTCGGCGAGCAGCCTCGTCAAGGTCGACCTCGCCGGGGAGAAAGTGCTCGACTCGGCTTACCCGGTCAATCCGGCTGGATTCGTGATTCACAGTGCTATCCACGCGGCGAGACATGACGTCGGCTGCGTCTTACACACGCACTCGAAGGCGGGCGTCGCGGTTTCCGCGCAGGCAGATGGCCTGCTGCCAATTTCGCAGACATCGCTGTTCCCCTACTCATCCCTCGCGTATCACGATTATGAGGGTGTTGCGCTCAATGATGATGAGAAACCGCGACTCGTGGCCGATCTTGGCAACAACAACGCGTTGATGTTGCGAAATCACGGCCTGCTGACCACCGGGACGACAATTGCCGATGCGTTCCTGATGATGTACGTGTTCGAGACGGCCTGTCAGATTCAGGTCATGGCACAGTCATCGGGCGGCGAACTGATCCAGGTGCCGCAAGCGATCGTTGAGGGTATTCGAGCGCAGGCCGAACAGGTTACGACGGGACTCGGTGGTGCGTTGATCTGGCCGGGTCTCCTGAGAAAACTGGATCGCACGGATTCGTCGTTTCGCGATTAGGCGTCAGGAAAGAAACATCGCGTACGCAGGATTGTCGCTTTCTTCCCAGTGTGTGTAACCAAGTTCTTCGAGATGCGCCTCGAGTTTATCGGTTTCGTCTTCGGGCACATCGATTCCAGCCAGGATTCGTCCCCAGTCCGAGCCATGATTGCGGTAATGGAAAAGGCTGATATTCCAGTCGGTACCGATGGCGTGCAGAAAATCGAGCAGCGCGCCGGGCCGTTCGGGAAACTCGAAACGAAACAGGCGTTCGTTTGCAACGCCCGGTGAGCGCCCGCCGACCATGTGCCGCACATGCAATTTCGCCATCTCATTGTCGCTCAGGTCCTCGACGATGTAGCCCGAGTCGCGCAGCTGCGCAACAAGTTCCCGCTGCTCTTTCTGGCCCCGCCTCAGTTGCACGCCGACGAAGATATGTGCGTTCCTGGTGTCGCTGTAACGATAATTGAATTCGGTTATGCCGCGGGTTCCCAGTTTCTCGCAGAACCTCCTGAAGCTGCCCGGTTCTTCAGGAATTTCGACCGCCAGTAACATCTCGGTGTGTTCGCCGACCGCGGCTCGCTCGGCGATATGGCGTAAACGGTCGAAGTTGACGTTGGCTCCGCAGTTGATCGTGACGAAGCTCTGGTTCTCAATCTGATTGTCCGCAATGTACTTCTTGGCACCTGCGACACTGAGGCCACCAGCCGGTTCGACGATCGATCGGGTGTCCTCGAATATGTCGCGAATCGCCGCGCATACCTCGTCAGTGCCTACGGTAATGATGTCGTCGACGTACTGCTGGCAAAGGCGAAAGGTTTCATCACCCACGCGCCGCACAGCAACACCGTCGGCGAATATTCCGACATGGTCCAGAACGACGGGCTTTCTGGCTGCAATCGAGTCGCGCATTGCTGACGAATCATCGGGTTCGACACCGATAATCCGGATTTCGGGCTGGACCGACTTGACGTAGGCTGCGATGCCGGCGATCAGCCCACCGCCACCGATCGGTACGAATATCGCGTCGATGCGCTCCGTCGCCTGTTGCAGAATCTCGACGCCAATCGTGCCCTGACCTGCAATGACATCCGGATCGTCGAAGGGGTGTATGAATACGAGTCCGCGCTGTGCCTCGAGACCCCGGGCGTGGGAGTAGGCATCGTCATACGTGTCACCGTGCAGAATCACCTCGGCGTCCAGTGCCCGGACCGCGTCTACCTTTATTGCAGGCGTCGTGACCGGCATTACGATGACAGCATGAGCACCGCGACGCTGTGCGGCCAAGGCCACACCCTGTGCATGATTACCTGCAGAGCTGCAAATGACGCCATTGGCCAGCTCAGCATCAGACATGTGCGCCAATTTGTTGTAGGCGCCGCGCAGCTTGAACGAGAAAACCGGTTGCAGATCTTCGCGCTTGAGCCAGATCCGGTTATTCAGACGGGCAGACAGGTTGCGCGCGAAATCCAGGGGCGACTCTATTGCGACGTCATAAACTGACGCATTCTGAATTCTCCGCACGTAGTCCGTGTCGCTCATTAGCCGCTCTGAATAACTGTAACGGCACGGTTATCGCATACCGGGACCCTGCTCGCAAAGAAATAAGCGGCCGGGCGCAAGCGGATCGCGTCGTATAGCCGCTCCGGCACTCCCGGTTCCGGAACTCTCGATGGCTTTTGCCGTGCGGGGCTTTCATAATCGTCGTGATGAACAAATTGCTTGTTACCAACGCCCGCCTGATCAACGAGGGTGAGATCCGCGACGCCGACGTTCTGATCGACGGCGAGCGCATCGAAAAGGTTGCCCCCGGCATCAGCGCGACTGACCGGATGGAAGTGGTCGACGCCGGTGGCTGCTACCTGCTTCCCGGGATGATCGACGACCAGGTGCATTTTCGTGAGCCAGGCCTGACCGCCAAGGGCGATCTCGCGACCGAGTCAGCCGCAGCCGCGGCCGGCGGTATTACGAGCTTCATGGATATGCCGAATGTCGACCCGCAGACGACGACGCGGGAGGCTCTTCTGGACAAGTACCGAATTGCCCAGGATCGCTGTTCAGCCAACTACGGCTTCTACCTTGGCGGGACGAATCGCAATATCGAGGAAATCCGCAAGCTCTCGGTCGGTGAGGCTTGCGGAATCAAGGTCTTCATGGGCGCCTCGACAGGCGACATGCTGGTCGATGACCCGGAGGTGCTGGAGCAGGTATTTGCACACGCACCCGTGATCGTAGCCACTCACTGCGAACATTCACCGACGATTTGGGAGAACGAAGCCCATGCGAAGCAGCAGTTCGGTGAAGATGTGCCGATGTCGGAGCATCCGAACATCCGCTCTGCCAACGCCTGCCTGAATTCATCGAGCATGGCGGTCGATCTGGCGCGCCGCCATGATGCCTTGCTGCACGTGTTGCACCTGACGACTGCGATCGAGATGGGTTTATTTTCGCTCGCACATCGATCCGAAAAACGCATCACTGCCGAAGTCTGTGTGCATCATTTATGGTTTGATGAATCTGACTACAAAGATCACGGGACGCGAATCAAGTGTAATCCGGCTATCAAATCGGCCGTCGACCGCGACGCCCTGATCAGTGCACTTAACGACGGTCGTATCGACATCGTCGCAACCGATCATGCACCGCACACAGCCGGCGAAAAGGATGGCACGTATTTCAACGCGCCGTCCGGGTTGCCGCTCGTACAGCACGCGTTGCTGGCACTGTTCGATTTGGCGTCGTCGCAGAAAATCGGCCTCGAACTGCTCGTTGACCGGACCAGTCACGCGCCTGCGGACATTTTCGGGGTAAAGGACCGCGGCTATGTTCGTGAAGGTTACTTTGCCGATCTCGTTATTGTCGACACGGAGCGGCCGTACAAAGTCGATGAGTCCAATGTGCTATATAAATGCGGCTGGTCGCCGTTTGAGGGCCACAAGTTTTCATCAACGATCGATACGACAATAGTCAACGGTCAGGTCGTTTATCACGACGGTGAACTGACCGGTGTAATTGCCGGACGAAGGCTCGAATTCACGCGCGGCCGATAGTTCCAAAAAGTGTTTACTTTCCGGTCGATCCCGTTATGCTAGCGCCAAATACGGGATCGCACAGTAAGCCGGGTGGAGGAATGTGTCCGGCACGAACTTGGAATGAAACCGACAGATACCTCCAACCCCGATTACTTTCACAAAGTCGTCGATTGCCAGTGGGCGTGTCCCGCCCACACTGATGTTCCCGAGTACATTCGCCTGATCGCCCAGGGGCGTTTCAGCGACGCGTATATCGAAAACCGCAAGTCCAATGTCTTCCCGGGAATTCTCGGCAGAGTCTGCGATCGTCCCTGTGAACCCGCGTGCCGTCGCCGTCGCGTCGAGGACACGCCGGTCGCTATTTGCCGGCTCAAACGTGTTGCGGCCGATCACCGCGATGACATTCGCGACCGCCTGCCCCAGGCCGCATCCAGGAATAATGGCAAGCGCGTCGCTCTGATTGGCGCCGGCTGCGCTTCGCTGACGGTCGCAAACGATCTGCGGCCGCTGGGTTATGAGATTACGATTTTCGAAGCGCTCGACGCGACCGGTGGCCTGATGCGAAGCAATATCCCGCGGTTCCGGCTGCCGCCGAAAGTGCTCGACGAGGAGATCGACTATATCCTAGACATGGGCGTCGATCTGAAACTCAATCACCGTATCGACAGTATGCGTGAGCTGCTCGACGAGGGGTTCGATGCTGTCTTCGTAGGTACCGGTGCGCCGCGAGGCAAGAATCTCGAAATTCCGGGCCGTTACGATTCGGACAACATCCACATCGGTATCGAGTGGCTGGAATCTGTAGCCTTCGATCACATCGATTCCATCGGCAAGAATGTCCTGATCATCGGCGTCGGCAATACGGCGATGGACTGCTGCCGTACCTCGCTGCGTCTTGGTGCGAACGATGTCAAAGTAATGGCGCGCAAGCCACGTGGATTCTTCAAGGCATCGGACTGGGAACTCGAGGACGCCGAAGAGGAGAATGTCGAGATCCTCGTGAATCATTCGCCGAAAAATTTCCTTATCGAAAAGGGCAAGCTCGTCGGTATGACGTTCGAACTCATGGAATACAAGATTGATGAGGCCGGCCGGATTGATCGCGGCACAGTTACGGGTGAGAAAGTCATTCCCTGCGACGACGTGATTCTCGCAATCGGACAGGACAACGCGTTTCCGTGGATCGAACGGGACATCGGCATCGAGTTCAATGAATGGGAGTGCCCGATCGTCGACGAGGAAACGATGATGTGCGGTCGCGACGGCGTCTTCTTCGGTGGTGACTCGGCGTTCGGTCCCAAGAACATTATCTGGGCTGTGGCGCATGGTCACGAAGCGGCGATTTCAATTCACAAGTACTGCCAAAACGAGAGCCTGCAGGACCGGCTGCCTGTTGGCGTTAACCTGGCCAGCCAGAAAATGGGCATGCACGAGTGGAGCTATTCGAACGACTATGATCCTGCGGCTCGACGCCTGATGCCGCACGTCGATCTCAAAGAGCGATTCAAAAAGCTGGATATCGAGGTAGAGCTTGGTTTCACGATCGAGCAGACGATTCAGGAAGTCGAACGATGCCTGAATTGCGACATACAGACGGTTTTTGCCGCCAAGCTCTGCATCGAGTGCGATGCCTGCATCGACATTTGTCCGGTCAATTGCCTGACAATCACCGAGAACGGCGACGAAGCCGATCTTCGCGCGCGTTTGTCGGCGCCGGCCGAAAATCACGATCAGGCGCTCTACGTGTCCGACGACCTGCCGCACACAAGTCGAGTGATGGTCAAAGACGAAGATCTGTGCGTGCACTGTGGTTTGTGCGCCGAGCGTTGCCCGACCGGAGCGTGGGATATGCAGAAATCAACCGTGCTGATCCCGTATGCAACGGACGAGGCGGCTGACGAACAGCTGCAGCCGGCGGCGCCGGCGGCGTAAAGAGAAACAAACGTGGCCAAAGTCAACGACGTCGTAGTCAAGATCGCAACTGTTAATGGCACCGGCTCGGCAAGCGCCAATGGCCTGCTGATGAAATCGATCTTCCGCATGGGCATTCCGGTCGTCGGTAAGAACTACTTCCCGTCGAATATTCAGGGCCTGCCGACGTGGTATGAGATCCGGGTAACCGGAGACGGCTACCAGGCACGCTCGGGCAGAGTCGATGTGATGGTTGCGATGAATGCGCAGACATACGCGCGCGATCTGGCCGAGGTGTCACCTGGCGGCTGGTTGATTTACGACTCGACGTGGCCCCGCAACAGACTGCTGCATCGCGACGATGTCACTGTGCTGGGCATTCCCTTGTCGAGGATGTGCAACGAGCACTTCGATGGCGCGCGTGCGCGCATCCTGATGAAGAATATTGCGTATGTTGGTGCGCTCGCAGCGCTGCTGGCGATCGATCTCAAAACGATCACGGCCTTACTGGAGCAGACGTTCGCGGATAAGCAGCACCTGATCGATTCGAACATGGAGGCCATTCGACTCGGATTCGACTATGCGAACGAGAACTTCGCCTGTCCGTTGCCAAAAAGGGTCGCGGCCATGCACGGAACGAACAAACATGTTGTCATAGACGGTAATACTGCAGCAGGTCTCGGATGCCTGTTTGCCGGCGCAACCGTGGGCGCCTGGTATCCGATCACGCCGTCGACCTCTTTGATGGACGCGTTTCGTTCATTTTGCCAAAAATATCGCGTTGATCCCGAGACGGGTAAGCGTACCTATTGCATCATCCAGGCCGAAGATGAGCTTGCCGCGATCGGCATGGTTCTTGGCGCGAGTTGGAACGGTGCGCGATCGTTCACACCCACGAGCGGCCCTGGTATTTCACTAATGAGCGAATTCCTCGGTTTCGCCTATTATGCGGAGTTACCCGCGGTCATCTTCAACGTGCAGCGCGCCGGGCCGTCGACGGGCATGCCGACGCGGACGCAGCAAGCTGACATCCTGAGCTGCGCATACGCGTCGCACGGTGATACGAAGCATGTGTTGCTGTTTCCGGCGGATCCGGGCGAATGCTTTTACATGGCACAGCAGGCCTTCGATCTCGCGGATCGGCTGCAGACACCCGTGATGGTGTTGTCAGACCTCGATATCGGCATGAATGACTGGATGGTGCCCGAGTTCGAGTATGACGAAGAATCCGTACCGGACCGGGGCAAGGTCCTGTCCGCGGCCGAGCTCGAGGATATGGAGAAGTTCTACCGCTACCTCGATGTGGACGGCGATGGCATCCCGTATCGGACGCTCCCCGGGACACATCCGAAAGGCTCCTATTTCACGCGCGGTTCGGGGCACACCAAATTCGGTGCTTACACGGAGGACTCGGCTGAGTATCAGGAGGTCCTCGATCGGCTACTGGTCAAGTGGGAGACGGCGCGCCGGATCGTTCCGGAACCGGATATCGAGTATTCGAAATTCAACAAAGCCGCGATTCTGACGGTCGGCAGCGGTGCGGGCGCCTGTAAAGAAGCGATCGATCGGCTTGCGGAGCAAAATGTCGCACTGAACTACGGCCGCGTCCGCGCATTTCCATTTAGCGAGGACGTGAAGAAATTCATCGACAAGCATGAGATTGTCTATATCGTCGAACAGAATCGCGACGCACAGCTCCGCACGCTGTTGATTATCGACAGTGATGCCGACCCGGCCAAACTCGTATCGCTATTGCATTACAACGGCATGCCGATCAACGCGGACTTCGTGGTCGAGAGGGTACTCGCAGAGAACAGCAAAGGACGGGCTGCATGAGTTACATTCGTAAACCGGCGGTATCGCACCCAAAATTGGCGCGCAACAAGCTCGGGCTGACGGCACGCGACTACGAAGGCACGGTCTCGACCTTGTGTGCCGGTTGCGGACATGATTCGGTAACCGCTGCTATCATTCGGGCGGTGTTCGAGCTGAATATCGAGCCGCACATGCTGGCGAAGATGAGCGGCATTGGCTGCTCTTCCAAGACCCCAGCGTACTTTGTAAGCCAGTCCCATGGTTTCAATTCGGTCCACGGCCGCATGCCGTCGGTTACGACGGGAGCAAGTGCCGCAAACCGCACGCTGACTTATATCGGAGTGTCTGGCGACGGCGATTCGCTGTCTATCGGCGTCGGGCAGTTTGTTCATGCGATCCGACGCAATCTGAACATGTGCTACATCATAGAAAACAATGGGGTCTACGGACTGACGAAAGGCCAGTTCTCTGCGTCCGCAGATATCGGCAGCAAACCGAAGAAAGGCCTGCCGAATCAGCAGGAACCGATCGACGCTGTAAGCACCGCGCTGTCACTCGGCGCGACTTACATTGCGCGCGGATTTTCGGGTGACAAAGAGCAGCTAATCCCATTGATCCAGGGCGCGCTAATGCACGACGGATTTGCGCTGGTTGACGTCATCAGTCCCTGCGTGACGTTCAACGATCACGAGGGTTCGACCAAGAGTTATAAGCATACGCGGCAGTTTTACCATCATGTCGTTGATGCCGACTTCGTTCCTCCTGCTGAAGAGATCAGGGCTGCCTACAAAGAAGGATCGGCCATGCCGATCGAATTGCACGATGGCAGCAAGATAGTTCTCCGAAAAATCGATCAGAACTACGACCCGACGAGTCGTGCCAGATCATTCAAGTTCTTGCGCGATCATGTCAACGCCGGCGAGATCACCACGGGCCTGTTGTACATCAACGAAGAGCGCAAAGAGATGCATGACCTGATGGGCAATATCGACACGCCGCTGTCCGAGTATCCGCTCGAGAAATTGCATCCCGGCAACGGCGAACTCAAGAAGATTTTGAGCCGCTACCGCTAGGCCTGCGGGGCAGCGCAAGGGAAACCCCGAAAAAAAGCCCCGATACAATGATCGGGGCCAGGCAAGGTGGCTCGTCCGGCATTATTGCCAGAGACGTTTCCACCAGGAGTCCTTGTCGGGGCGCGGCGTTGCACCGTCGATGTACGGTATCTTCGCGCGAATAGCGTCAATGTCCCATCCGGTCAGGTTCGCCAGCGTCTGCGCCTCGCGATCCTGGCGCTCTTTGACGGCTGCCTGATACTGCGTCGTGTCACAGCTCGTCGCGCCCCTGAAAGGATGCCGAATGACATAGCGGCCCTGATAGTTTTGCCGGTCGCCCGTCTCCTGAAACATCAGGTCTTCGGGGAAATGGTTGCGGTCGTAGCGCAGGTGCAGCCGCGTCACGAAAACGTTCTGCGCCTGCCCGGGTGCGATTCTTCCGTTCGGTGCCGCGTTCGTCCAGAAAACGCCGAGCCGGCGCAGCTCGTCAGCGCTCAGCGGGTCGGCCGCGCACGGATCACACCAGGCCATATCCCATGCGTACTCGAGAAATACAGCCCGCTCCTTCTCCTTGAGAGTCTGCTGTAAGAACATGGAACGATAGAAGTCAGCAAACTCCGCCTGTACAAATTCCGGCACCTCGTTGTTGCTTGGCAGCTTGATGGTCCGGTAGTTTGTCGTCTCGACACGGCCGGTCCTTGTCAACGCATACACGTAAAGTTCCTGCTTGCCGTTCGCATTGAGGGTCCCTAGCCGGATCGGCAACATGAACTTGTTGCTCTCATAGGCAACTTGCAGCGGCCGCAGGTACGAGTAGCCAAGTTTTGTCTGTTCGCTCAGATTCACTTTTGCAACAAAAAAGCGCATGTCCTGTTTGAGATAACTATCGACGACAGCCTTTGCGCCTCGCGGAATCTTGTAGTCGTTCTCATTGAGCCAACTGATCAGGCCGCTGCTCTCCTCCGCCGAAAGAATCAGGATGTCGTACTCGCCAACCGTGTAGCTGGCCTCGATCGTGACGCCTCTGGATCGACCTGCCGCAGTGAGTTCCTGCGTAGCGGGAAGCGATGATGCATCGTTCATCGATTGGCGTTTCAGGTCGTAGCGCGCGCAGGGGTCGGGGTCATGGTATTCGACAAGCCGCGGCGCCGTGTAGGCGTCGAGGTGTTCGACCAGCGCACGGTCAGCAACGTTGATCTGCTCACGCTCGATGAACGTCGGAACCGGAATGACCACGGCAAAGTCCTGAACATCGCCCTGGAAGTCGTTCGCCATCGTAATGACCGTCCGATCGCCATCGCGAACGAGGACGACCTGTGACGCACGGTTGAACAGGCTGGTATCGGCCCGCGCAACGTAAAAACCACAGAACGCCTGCGCTGTCGTTGTAATCGCGATCGTCAATATCGCTGCAGTCGCGGTAATCAAAAATCTCATTGGTACACTCCTTTGATTGGCCGACTCGCATGTGCAGCCGGACGTTTCCACCGGTAATTCCTGCCACGGGAGATCGCATCGATCAGCGGCACAAGCGGTGCTGACATGACTAACGCAAGAATCGGCCCATTGGGTTCATAAAAAACAAACTGGATCGCATAAGCGATAGTCGCCACCAGTGTGCCGAACACGATGCGACCGGCCGGTGAGTTCGGCGATGTCTTCGGGTCCGAGATCATGAAGAAGGCGAAAATCAGCAAGGCGCCGTTCTGCAACTGATGCAGCGGTATGCTTAGCGGATCGCCGAGCCAGAGCGCCCGCCCTGTGATCAAAATCGCGAACGCGACAATGAACGCGACCGTCGTTTCGGCGCGCCTGGCGCGGGTCAGCACGAGGGACCCGAGGCACGCCAGCGCCAGGCTGCCGATCGCGGCACTGCCCCATTGGCCCGAGGATATCCATGCCTGGTCGCTGACCAACATGAGCGCGACCAGGGCGACGTTTGCCGGGTTGAAGACGTGCTTGTCGCGAACACGGATGAGGAATTTGCTGGCGATCGCGACAGTCGCCG
>JAOTUB010000190.1 GCA_029864095.1 Gammaproteobacteria bacterium
GGTCCGTGCGAGGTCCTTGCCGCTGATCTTCACGCCCCACATGTCCGGCACAACGCCATGCTGTTTACCGTGAAAGCGGTAGGCGAGCCAGAACATCACGAAGCCAACGATTCCATTCAGCACGGCCCACATCATCACGGCATTGTTCATGCGCTGTGGGAAGAACCAGGTCGTCTCGCGCGTAGATGCCGCCACGAAGAGTTTCTGTGACAGTTCGGCCATCGGAATGTACGAAAAGCACGCGATAAGCGCACCAATTGCAAACAAGCTCCAGAACAGCACCCTGCCCCTGCCCTGCGGGCGTGGCAGCGATGGTGGGACCGGCTGCACGAGCGGCTTAAAAGCCGGGTTCCGTAGCAGCAGCCGGCCCAATGGAATCAGCAGCACCATGGCGGCGATAAGCGTAATGAGGCTCAGCAGTTCCTTCCAGTACCAGATCTGGTTGCGACTCGAGAGACCGCTGTCGACCGCGAACACCTTCTCGAAATAGTCGATCTGATTGGCGGTCGCTTCCACGATGTATGGCTGGAACGGATGCAGCACTCGTTCGTTAAACACGACGCGCAGGTTTCTCTGCTCCACATCGCCGTAGTAGCGCCCGAGCGCGACTTTTCCCATGGTCGCTTCGCCGGCAGCGCGCCCGGAGTTCACGAGCCTTAGTGCTTCAGGGGCCACGCGCATGTCGCCGTTGCCGAGTTCGTTGCGATACGCGCCCTCGTCGTAATAGGCATAACTCATGCCGACGTTGGAACGTACGTCACGCAATACCTCGTCCGTCAGCGTCAACACGTACCCCGACACGAATACCGAGTGCAGCTTGCTCGGCTTGCCCGTTTGCTGTGCTTCTTTGCCGAAATAGTTGGCGCCGCGTATCGCGGCGTTGCCGCCGGCCGAGTGTCCGGTCGCTCCGATGCGGGACTGGTCGATGTAATTCAGGTTCGGCGTGCCGGCCGCGTAGTCCACAACCGCGAACATGCCGTAACCTTCGGTCGTTGCCGCGCGCCGGCTCAACGAGGCGCTCGAGCCGCCCTGCGCATAAGGATCGATCGAAATCGCCACGATGCCGCGCCGCGCGAGTTCAATCGCAACGTTGGACAGGGCCTCTTTCGAACGCTGGAAGCCCGGCACGACGACGACCAGGGGCGCCCGGTTATCACTGGTTACCGACCGTGGTTTGAACAGATCGGCAACCAGCCACTGGCCGTTCTGCGTCGGAATCTTGATGCCCTGGACCCGGACGCGTCCGCCGGAGGTCTGGATAAGCGACACCAGAAAGCTCGCCAGCACGACGATCGACAACAGTGTCCACAGCAGTTTGTTGTTGGGAGCTTTGCGCATCAGAGCTAATGTATCATTCTGGGCAGGACTGCATTGGACCCTGACGTGACTGCCCGACCAATTCTTTTAGTCGCACTCATCCTGTCCGCCTGCGCTACTTTGGTGGAACAACGTTTTTGCGAGAATGACTTCTTCGTTATTGATGCACGGCATGATGGCGGCGACCTCGACGCGTGCGAGTTCGACTCAACCAATACGGTCGAACTAACGTTCCGACCAGAAGATTACACGGTTAGCGATGCTTTCAGCTGGTTCTCGTTTCGCGTAACAGCGAAAGAGGCCGGTGTTATTCAAATCCGCCTGAAATTTCCGGACGCATACGCCCGGTACTGGCCCAAGATCAGCACGGACGGCCAGAACTGGCAGCGTGCAGCCGAAGATTCCGTCACGCTGACCGATAACGGCAAGAACATGCAGCTGCGGCTGCGCGTGGACGACTCCGGCACCTGGGTCTCGGCACAGGAACTGGTCACGCAGGAATCCTACGATCAGTGGTTCGAGGAACTGGCAGCACACGCCGAGATTCGAACCACCGTTATCGGCAAAAGTGTCGAGGGCCGCCCGATCCACGTTGCCAAGACAGCAAACAAACCCGAATCCGTCCTGCTGCTCGGCCGGCAGCACCCGGCCGAAGTACCGGGCGCGCTCGCGATGCGCCAGTTCGTCGACGTTGTGCTCGGTGACACTGAACTGGCGCGCCAGTTTCGCGAGCGGTACGCGCTGCTGATTATTCCACTGCTCAATCCGGACGGCGTCGCAAACGGCAATTCACGACACAACGCCGGGCGCGTCGACCTCAACCGCGACTGGGGCCCATTCACGCAACCCGAGACGCGCAGCGTTGCCAGGCTGATGGCGGCTATGGACAAACTGGGAATGCAGCCACGACTAATGCTGGACTTCCATGCGACCAAGATGACCCCGACGATGGTCTTTTACACGCAGGTACCGGAGGACAACACGAATCCGCCGCTGTTTGCGACGAACTGGATGGCAGGTGTGGGCAAGCGCATTAGCAATTACGAGTACACTCATGATCCACGCCCGCCCTCAGGCCTGGATAACACGAAGAACTACTTCTTCAGCCGCTACGGGATCCCCGCCATTACGTACGAGATTGGCGACGAAGCAGACCGCGACAAGGTGTTCGAATACACGCCTGTATTTGCAGAAGAGATGATGCGCGTCATGTTGCAGGCCGGGCCGCCCGAGACCTGAGTACCCTGCCCGGCCGGGCGCCGGTCATTTCCTTGTCCAGCAGCACCGCCTGGCCGTTGACGAACACGTGGTGCACGCCCTCCGCATACTGGTGAGGGTCCGCGAACGTTGCCCTGTCGATGATCGTATCGGGATCGAACACGGCGATGTCCGCCATTGCGCCGACGTCAATGCGGCCCCGATCAGGCAGATTGATCCGGTCGGCCGGCATGCGCGTCATCTTATGAACGGCTGTTGGTAATGACAGAATGCCACGCTCCCTGACGTAACGGCCGAGCACTTTCGCGTTGGTCCCGTAATAACGCGGATGCGGCCGCAATTCACCCGGCGCCATGATGCCGCCGTCCGATGCGATCATGGTCTTCGGATGCTGCATGATGCGCTCCACGTCCTGCATCGACATCGCGTGATACACGCAAATGCAGCCGCCCGCGTACTGCAGATCCATGATCAGTTCGGCCGCGTTTTCGATGTTGACCTCGATTTCCCGTTGCCGCAGCACCTCGGCCAGGTTCAGACCGTTAAGCGACGGATCCCACGCGCAGTTGGCCAGCGCCACTTTGGACGGGTCGTTGCCGCCGCGCTCGTTGACCATTGCGTAGACGATGCCTTCCTTGACCTTAGCACGCTGCTCCGGGTCATCGAGCCTTGCCCTGAGCGCATCGCTACCACCGTCAAGGCTCCAGCGCGGAAAGACCGCCCGCAACCCGGTCGAGGATGCCGCGTACGGGTACTGATCGCTCGAGACGTCGACGCCGCGCGCGATCGCGGCATCAACGAGGGCCAACGTGTCTGTCGAGCGCCCCCACATCGGAGCGCCCATGACTTTGTGATGCGTGATCTGCACGGGAATGCCCGCCTCTTCGCCGATGCGAATTGTCTCTTCGATCGAATCCAGGACGCCCAGCGCTTCGTTGCGCATGTGGCTGATGTAGATGCCGCCATACGGCGCGACGACCTTGGCGAGCTCGATCACCTCTTCGGCCGAGGCGAAACTGCCCGGCGCATACAGCAGCCCCGATGACAGTCCAAACGCGCCGCTCTGCATCGCCTGTTCGACCTCGTCGCGCATGCGCTGCATTTCGCCATCTGTCGCGGGCCGGTCCTCCAGGCCGACGACCGTCTCGCGAACCGTGCCATGGCCGACGAACGTGCCGAAATTCACGGCGGCCGGGCTGGCTTCGAGCTTCTTGAAATCATCCTCGATCGGTAGCGGCGACCACCCGTCCGGACCACCGATAACGCTCGTTACGCCCTGCCGTATCAGATTCTCGGCGTCGGGCCAGAGATAGATGCCGCTACGTGAGGAATCAGGCCGTAGCGCATGGGAGTGTATGTCGATAAAGCCCGGTGCAACCGCGAGACCCGATACGTCCAGGCGCAGGCCCGCCGGGCGGTCCGCAAGATTGCCGATCGCGACGATGCGATCACCCAGTATGCCGACGTCGGCAACCACCGGCGCTGTATCGAGTCCGGTGAAGACTGTGCCGCCCACGAGAACGAAGTCGAGCGACTCCTCAACCGGGTCGTTTTGCCCGGAACAGGCGACCAGAAGCGTCGCAAGGACTAAGCAGCTAGACCAGCGCATTGGGCGCAACGTAAAGCGCGATGAGCGTGACGATGACGATGCCGATCAGGTTCAGAACCACGCCGGCACGAACCATTTGCGGAATGGACACCTGCCCGGTGGCAAAGACGATCGCGTTCGGCGGCGTTGCGACCGGCAGCATGAAAGCACAGCTCGCGGCGATAGTGATCGGCACCGTCAGCATCAATGGTGGCAGCCCGGCCTGCACCGCGATCGCACCCATTACCGGTAGCAGCGTTGCCGTCGTGGCGAGGTTACTCGTCAGCTCGGTCAAAAAGATGACGAGCGTGACCGACGCAACGACCAGCACGGCGAGGCCCCAGGCATTTAGCGGCGCGAGGCTCTCCCCGAGCCACAGCGCAAGGCCCGTGTTCGAGACAGCTGCCGCCAGACTCAGCCCGCCGCCGAACAGGATCAGCACGCCCCAGGGCAGCCGTCTGGCATCGTGCCAGGTCATAAGCTGTTTCTGTGACGTGCTGCCACTCGGTATGATGAACAAGAGCACCGCCGCCGTCATGACGATACCCGGGTCCGTGACACCGTTGATGCCGAGAAACTCGGCTAGCGGTCGCAGCAACATCCACGACAGGATGACGAGGACGAAGATAACAGCAACGCGTTTCTCCGGCGTCGTGATCGGCCCCAGTTCCTCGCGCAGCTCGTGCAGGTGGTTGTCGACCGCGTCGCTGGCCGGAATATTCACCGGGTAGAGGAAGCGTGTCAGCGCGAACCAGGCGATGGGTAACATGACGAACGTGACCGGAATGCCGACCGTCATCCAGCGTGCAAAACTGATTTCGATGCCGTAGTTCTCGGCGAGATAGCCAATCAACAGCGCATTCGGCGGCGTGCCGACCAACGTCGCAAGTCCGCCGATGCT
>JAOTUB010000052.1 GCA_029864095.1 Gammaproteobacteria bacterium
AATGCGAACGAGAACGACATCACAGCCATTAAAACCACGAAATGAATTTTCATCGGTGTTTCCCCTGTCCTGTAGGTGTCTTAACTCTTTGTCAGTTCTGTTTTTTGCTGTTCAGTATGTTCGTAACATTAGCATGGCCAAAGTTAGCCGATCCAGTGTCGAATAATTTCGGCTTGTGGCAAAAATTTTTATGTAAAAAAGGCGGCGCAGCTATATTGAATGAGTTGCGGCCGGGTTCGCCAGGCACCTGGGTTGCACCACCGACACGTGGATTTTCCGTCCGTTAGGTGACCGCATGCAACCGCATTATTCAACAAGTTACCGGGGCTGTTATTGCGTTTTTTGCGGAACTTTGCGAATCCTATTCACGCTCATTATGGCACGATTGTAATTGACCGCTCCAAGGCGGGAACGAACATCCGTCGATTGAAGGCCCGTTGCCTAATCCGAATAACGCGAGCTTCTGCTTGGGTTCACAAGCCGACATTTCACCTCAGATTGCTCGACCGGCAGCTATGCGAAGTGAAGCAGTCGTTCGTTCATCTTCCTGGCGACCGCCTCAGAACGGCCGGAAGCAGACGCTGGGTATACGCCACAAAAGCGACTTAACGTGGTGATTCCACTTTTTCAAAAAAGCCCGCCAGAACACTATTGAACATGTCTGTTTGGTCTAGGTATACGACATGAGCTGCATCCGGCAATATTTTGAGCTCCGACCCTTCAACTAGCTCTTGGAAAAACTTCACCGTTTCGGGCCGGGCTTCATCATGTTGTCCGGTCACGAATAGGACTGGCAAATCTAATTCTTGGAGGCGTCCAATTCGATCATGGTCCTTGAGAGTCCCGGTCGAGATAAATTCCGACGGCCCCCACATATATTCATACAGGCCCGAATCTCCACTCGGTTCCTTTTCGCAAGGCTCAAGATTCAACTGCTCACCCGGAGTCCGTACTCGGAACTTGCTCCAGAAAAGATCATTTGCTTCCTCGAAGTCACTTGAATCGAAGTCCCCTGACTCTACAGCCAATCTAACGATTTCCTGTGCTGCGGCGGGCAACTCGGCCAAGAGATCATTCGCATCCGAAATCCAACGTTCCGTGCCAAAAAATGGACTAACAAATACAGTGGACTTGATACCCGTTGGCTCCGTGGTCAGCAAATATTCCAACGCTACTGTTGTGCCCCACGAGTGCCCGACAAGGTGCACCTCGCCCAAGTTAAGTTCTGCTCGAATCGCATCAATTTCTTCGACAAACAGAGGCAAACGGGCAAATCGCTCGAGATCTCTAATTCTGTCGGAATAGCCGGAACCCAATTGGTCGTACAAGATCACAGGCCTGTCCGCGGCGATACCGTCCACGTTTGCAACAAAATCGCAGCTGGAACTGCCAGGTCCACCATGAATAATCAATACGGGAGTGGAAGGTCCACTGCCAACAACACGAAATGCCACACGTCCGCCCGGCACATTGACAAAGCCGTCATCAGGTAGTGATGGGCGCGTTGAGCACGCTACTACCGCTGCAGCAACTAGTATCAGTGCCAGAATCTTAGCTTTCATGTTTGTTGATTGTAGTGCACATAAAAACCTGTCGCTGCATGTCGGCATAGGGTCAGTACCAGTCGTTGAGCGTATCAAAGTGCCAGCGGCCGCTAACGGTCATCAGCGGACAGTCGATCACGTCGACGATGTGCTATTCGTCTGCCGGGAGATCGACACAATCGTTCCTGGGTTCACAGGAAATATCGGCCAAGGGCCGGAATACCTACATATCTCGAATCCAGGGTGCCGTGTCGTAAATCGTCTTGAACCCTGATTTGAGCCCGGGCCTATTCTCAATAATCCGCGCCAGACTGGACTGATGAATTAAGATGTCGTCATCACCAAGCAGGCCATTGTCATACGCTCTTTGCGCAGACCAACAGATGTTCGCAAAGTGCCAGGTAACTCCAGAGTCGTTTGATGTCAATTCGATGGTGAAGATGTTTCTGCGCTTACTTCGTTGGTCACGCGCCCATCTGCGTCGAAGAACCTGAGGCTTCCTTCTTCTTTGAAATACAGCACGGCCGCACCTCTCGATCGCTCGCCGTGTAGGGCGACCCCGCCGCCGCCGTGCGCGAACTGAGCAATGCCAACCCGGGTAACCCCGTCGCTGTCCATGATGTAAAAGCCGGTGCCGTCGGGCGCGTGGAACAACGCCGCCCGTGTCTGACCAGCTTCGTCATCCAAGTACAGACCAGGATTGCCGTCGCGGACGGCGAGCTCAGCAAGAACGTCTCCCCTGTTGTCGACAAGCTGAATGGATGCAGCCCGCAATGCCCCGGGTTCTGGTTTCTGGCTCAACATGAATGCAAGCAGGCCGACGACAATGATCACCAGCAGCAGCAGCTTGTTCCAGGTCGCCAGCTGGTTCAGCCTGTCTTCGACGGTCTTGGAGTTTTTCATCATGACAACCTCAATGCCCAGCGTTGCTATGACCTAATCGACCCGTATGCCACGCATCCAGCGCTTGACAACCGAGCGACATATAAGTAACCATATTGTTACATGTTACACGATACCGACATGGATGCAATCTTTCAGGCACTCGCGAACGAGAGCCGCAGACGCATGCTCGACGAGGTCAAGGAATCGCCGGGCATCATTGTCGGCTCTCTGGCGACTAAGTTCGATGTCAGCCGGATTGCGGTCATGAAGCATCTGCGTGTACTCGAAGCGGCGGGCCTCATCGTGTCAGAGAAAGTGGGTCGCACCAGGCGACTCTATTTCAACGCGGTACCGATTCAATTGATTCATGACCGCTGGATGACTGAATACAGTGCCTATTGGAGTGGCAACCTGACGCGACTAAAGTACGCAGCCGAGGCGCGCGTACAACACGAGAGTAAGGATAAGAAAAGGGGGTAGGGAGCATGAACGACACGACGTATGCGGACCGAGGGATGTACAAGGTGTTGATTCGGGCGCCGATCGACGCTGTCTGGTCAGAACTGGTCAACACCGCTGCCCCTCGCCCGTTCCTCTGGAACTCCGCCTGGGACACTAAGGAGATGGCGGCGGGCAATGCCTACCGCATGGTATCCAACAACGGCAAGACCGTTGCTGTCGTTGGCGAGATCCTCGAGATCGAGCCGCCGCACCGCCTGGTCACGAGTTTTCGCCTGACAGCGCTGGACGATCCGCCGTCGCGGGTTACGTACACACTCGAAGAGACCCCGGAAGGCACAGAGTTCATGCTTATCACAGAGAGCGTTGTTGCAGGGTCCCGAAGCGAGAAGTCGATGGCTGATGGATCCAAGTTCATTATCGCGAACATCAAGGCATTCATAGAGACTGGCAAGGTGACTCTTGGTGCCCGATTGATGCTTGCTATCTACAAATTGATGGCGCCGCTTACGCCAAAAGGCATGCGCGCCGAGAACTGGCCGTTGGAGCGCTAAGTTAACACGGAGGAGAGAAACGATGCCAAAGTCGCCGGAAGAAATGGCCAATGCCATGATCGCGAATATGAAAGAGAAGACTGGTAAGACGCTCGAACAATGGGTTGCGATTGCCGGTCGCTCCGGGCTTGCCAAGCATGGCGAGCTAGTCAAGTTGCTGAAATCTGATCACAAGATGACTCACGGTTTCGCCAATCTGGTTGCCCACAAGACTCTGAAGAGTGACGCAGGCAGCGTGGCGGATAGCTCAGATCTCGTCGTCGCCCAGTACAGCGGCGCAAAAGCTGAACTAAAGCCCATTTACGACGCAATAATCGCGGCGGCAACAAAGTGTGGAGACGTCGAAATTGCGCCGAAGAAATCGTACGTCAGCTTGCGCCGCTCAAAACAGTTCGCAATTATCCAGCCATCGACAAAGACACGCGTGGACCTGGGACTCAACCTGAAAGGCGAATCTGCAACTGGGCGCCTCGAGGAGTCCGGTAGCTTCAATTCCATGGTGACCCATCGCGTGCGCCTGGAAGGACCTGCGGACGTCGACAAAAACGTCCAGACTTGGTTGAAAAAGGCCTGGAGTGCTGCTTAGGAAAGGGCCTATTGGAGCTACTCGGTAGTCCGAAAGTAGTAGAACCGCGAACGGCCGTGATTTGTCAGTAGCAGTCCGTCGCTAGTTTAACAGGCCAGGGGCTGCTTCCGGCCACTAGCGGCCGGTCGCACGACGCGACTAGATCATTCGACTTTGTGCAAAGCCGAGGACTTTCAAACCGTGCGGGCAAAAATACATGACGTCTTTGCCGACAGCGAACCCAAGCGGATACTGCCCCGGTCAATCTGCTGCGACTATGCGCCTCGCACTCCATGATAGCGGGCGACTCGTGAGCTTGGCTTCGAAGTGGCCGCGTAGATTAAGTAGTTTTCCGTATTGATGAGCTCTTAATTCAGGAGCCGAATGTAATGTGGGCTGGATGCGCGGAAGCGGTGCGAAGTCGTATCCAGTATCCGATGACTTTCCTGCCGGGACTACATTGAATGCGCAGGATACCCAGTTGAAAACCCAACAAGCATAAGGAGCCAAAAATGTCGAAAATCAAGCTTCCACTCTTACTTGTCATAATGTCAGCGATCTGCATGCCTGCACTGGCCGCAGAGGCGGTTGTGAAACGCGTTCCGGCGGGCGCCGTAGCCTTTCATTTCGTGCTCGACCTGACAGTCGTGCCAGGACCACCGGAACTGGTCGGCTATATAGGGTTCATCGAGGGCGTGGACGGCCCGCTCTTCAGTGGTACGCCTTCGAAAGACACCGCCTATTTTACCCTTCGCCTTACCGGGCCTACCCCGCCGCCGATTCCCCTGCCCGTTGAACCGGATCCCGAGTTAGCTGTATCCATAATCCAGCCGGGCGCCCAGTTCACGGTCTTCTTCAATTCCAGCCCCGACGAGCGTGATTGGAGCGATCCAGGCACGTTTGAGCAAGGGGTACCCATTGCCGTGTTCGAGGAGTCCGCGCTCCTGAATACCGTAGGATCCAGCGCCGCTTTTAATTTATTTTCGAGCAGGTTAATCGACAGTACCCCGATCGATTTCAACGGCCAGAGAATCGATTTCAAGAAACTCGTGCCCGACGGCGTCACGATCACAAACTTCGGCAACGGCGGCTTTCGCTTTCGACCATATAACAATACCGTGGGCAGTTCTGTTGGGGCGACAGCGATCGCGATCGGCGGGAACCTCAGGAATAAGTCAGATGATGACTGAGCTACGCTCGCCATTCTGTGCCCACAATTAGGACACCTGGTGTTCGCCCTGCGAGTTGCGGGGCGGACTGCCAGCACGTCCGCTTAGGATCAGTAGCCGTCATTTTACCTCAGGAAGCTTGGACGGCCCCTTCCGGCCAGAAGCAGACGCGGATTCCCTGCCTCCTGCGGGCCTCTTGTACGTGCACCGGCTCAACTTCTTCATCCGTTCAGTGTAAGCTGCGCGGACTGCGCTGCATCCATTGCATCGCTTAAGAAACAAGCAACAATAACACTTGGAGAAAAATCATGAGAGTAGCAATCACCCGGGCGATAAGCTCGCTAATTATCGCCACGGCATTTCTAGTTTCCGCCGCAACATCGTATGCCGACGAATGGCCGCTGGCCGCCGGCGATTTTTGGGAAGTAACGGGCATCGATACAAAGGACGGCGGTGAGCTCAAGTACGCCGAGTGGCTCGCAACCGAATGGCGTAAGAACACGGAATTCGCCAAGTCGAAGGGCTGGATCAAGGACGTCAAGATTCTCTACAACCAATATCCACGCCAGGGTGAGGCTGATATCTACCTAATCTGGATCCGCGAGAGCATCCCAACTGGTGCCGAGGGTGAAAAGCGCAGCCAGGAATTCCAGGAGTGGAAGAAGAAGACAATCGCCAATATGGTTGGGGAGAGTGGCAACCGCTCCGAGTACCGCGAAGTCCTTAGCAGTTCGTTATTACAGGAAGCTCCGTTTCGCGATTAGGGAATGGGGGAATTCGGCGCCGGGCGTGTCGCCCGGCGCTTTTCAGATACAGCTAAAGGTTCAGAACAAAGTTCCGAAGAAATGCTGTGTCCGCATTGGGTCAGTATGGGTCACTCAGGACTCTACCATCAAACCCGGGCAGGACGAGTTAGCGGACTCTCGAAACGAAAAAATATTGCGCGATTGAGACGGAATTGGACACTTAGACAGCCCGATCTACCAACTGAATCTTGCCCGCGCAACAAACACCCAAAATTATCTACACGGTGTCTACATGACGACTCAGCGGCCCGTCCGGGCCGCTGAGTTGCTGATTATTTGGTGCCAGCACCAAGAGTCGAACTCGGGACCTAATGATTACAAATCAATGCTGCGATCGAGGGATTACGCACTCTTCGGCGCTGTTTCCTTAGAATTCTGCCACGATACGGCCACCTATATATGCGGTACACCGGCGAATTCTTAGAAGAAAAGTCTCTTGGTTCGTAGCCGACGTAGTTATTTTAAGGAGATGATAAATCGGGCCGAAGAGACAGCGCCCGTTGCCAATTTTTCACTACGATGCACAACGTCGCACGACTGACGTCGGAAATTTGTCGGAAATGCTCGTGTCGCCATTCTAATAGCTGACATCACTTTCACAGCCAGGCATCAATATCTTGCTGGCCCAGAATCCTCATGATCTCTACTGTATTGTTGACGATGCGGTAATAGATGCTGTCGACACCGCAGACACTCCGTCGGTATCCCTCGCGAATATCGTCAACGGCCTGATACTGCAATGGCTGCTCCGCGAGCTCGTCGAAGCGTTCGAAAAACGCGTTGAAATATCGATCGGCCTGCGCCTCGCCGAACTCAAGGACGCCGCGTCGGTAGACCCGCTGCAGATCCGCCTTCGCGTCTTCATTGATTCTATAGTTCGCCATTGCGCCGCAACTCTTCCCTTATTTCGGCGCGTATCTCTTCGCGGGTCATCTCGGTGAATCCGCTGCGCTCGGCCTCGATCAGTCGAGCACGAATCGCTTCGACCTCGCGAGCTTTGCGGATGAGATCATTTACGGCTTCGCTGTTGCTCTTGTATTCATGTTCGACGTTCACCTTTTTGTTGAGCCATTCGGAGTTCGGGCTGGTAAATGAAATACTTTGTCGCGACATCGTCATTCCTCAGTCGATTCCATCTGGTGCAAATTTGCACCATTATAACACCGAGTTGAGATCGGCGACCTCGCTATTCTGCGACTCCTTGTAGCCTTCTAACGCCGCGAAGCCCGCATTACCGCTCGCCCCCTGGCGGATAGTGCGTATAAGGGGCCATTATGTCAGGAGCGACGTGGTACTCGCACGCTCACCACGTCTGGGCATCTGTCCGAGACGACTACGGTCTGAAGAAGATCCATGATCTGCGTTCGGCTTACGCCTGTGAACGTTACTGGCATCTCACTGGGTCAGTCGCACCGGCCGTGGCTGGCAGGCGGCTGGCCGATCAGAAGACCGATCGCTCCGCACGGCAGACCATTGCGCAGGAGCTGGGTCATGCTCGCGTCGACGTGGTCGCGGGCTACATCGGGGGTGCCCGATGAGCCGGCCGGCGAATCAGCGGGCAGCGGCGCGCCAGGCACGCGCGCTACTTGCAAGCCGATTACCAGGATCAAGGCGCGGCCGCGTTGCCCAAGCCATCTGGCGACGCTGGCAGGTCGGCCCGTACCAGTGGCAATTGAAACACCTGCGCTGGTACCTGCTCGCGCGCACCGCCCATTTAGGTAGCGGTACGCGCTACCGTCACTGGCTGACGGTGCGGCTCTTGATCTTTGCGCTCGACAAAGATGACTGGATCGAGCGGCTTGACGGACCATGTGTCCGGCCGACAGGCGTACGCGGTGCGCTCAAGTCCGGGCGGCCGGCACTTGAACCAACGCCGCCAGCACGCTAAGGACTGGTGCCAGCAGCGTGGCATACTCTGGATGCCTGACGCGGACGGCCGACCGACCACTTCCGACGCTGCCTATAATGAAGCATTGCAACGGGGCAGACCTACGAGGCCAAATTACCAATGAAGAAATTGCCACGGAACGTCTATCCAAACGGCCCGTCCCTGTATTACGTCCGCAAGAACAAGTGGACGCGGCTTTGTCGTATCGACGCGCCGGAAGAGGAATTGCACCGAGAGCTGTGGAAGATACTTTCGAAGGGCGCTGGAACGCTTTCGGGTGTGATGGACGACTTGGTCGCCAATCGCTTGCCGACCAAGGCCATGTCTACGCGGCTACGCAAACATCATAAAGCGCCAATTACGCCCTACTTTCGGACACATGCGACCTGATGATGTAACGCAACAGGACATGGCCGTTTATCTAGAAAACCGTGACCAGAAAGGCCACGGGCCGGCCGGCAACCGCGAAATAGCCTGCTTGTCCAGTATCTTCAATCACGGCATGAGAATTCGCGCTTGTCGTGTAAATCCCTGCTACGGCGTCCGGCGAAACACCGAGAAGCCTCTGGCACGGGCCGTAACCGACAAGGAACTGCGTCTGGCCCTCCGCAAAGCACATGTATCACTTCGAAGGCTGCTCTGGGCCGCCTACCTGACCGGCTTCCGACAAAAAGACCTGCGTTCGATCAGACGCGATCAGATCACGGTGGACGGCATCAAAGTATGGCAGTCAAAGGACGGCAAGTACGAAATCCGCCAATGGACGGACAGCCTCCGGAAGCTGGTGCGGAAAGAACTCGAGCGCTCGAAATCCGACTGGGTGTTTACCAATCGCAGCGGCAAACCCTGGAGCATGTCTGCGATTCAGTCTGCGATGCGAAGACTTGACGTTTCCTGGACCTTCCATGACTTGAGAGCGAAGGCGGATTCAGACCACGAAACTGGGCTCGGACTCATGCGCCGATACAACCGTGCCCGTCGTCTGCGGGCCGTCAAATAGCATTTCTTAGTATGGTCTTAGAAATTTCTTAGAAAAATTGGTGCCGGCACCAGGAGTCGAACCCGGGACCTACTGATTACAAATCAATTCTGCAATCGAGGATTAATGCGGTCTCCAGCCCGATTTCTTTAGAATTTTGTCGAGATTTGATCTCGTAGCCATGCGATATGCTGGTGCTTTCTTAGAAGGAAATCCCCTGGTTTGTAGTTAGGTCTATCGAATGTAAATTGTTGTAATCATTGAAGAGTCGCTGGGGCGCTCGTTGCGTCAATTGCCCTACTCTGCACAACGGCGCATGGCCGAATCACGCAAAAGTCCCGAATGCCGAATCCGGCGTATACGTTACAGCCGCGCGGCTCCCAAAGCGCATCCGAGAAGTGTCTCTTCTCTTCAGCACTTGCGCCATGACTGCGTAACCATAGCGCAGGTCCTTAGGCCGTCAGTTTCCGTCGATTATTCAGCACTCAGGCTTGCACACAATGCTGCCATCTGGACGAACTCGACACTTGGTCGGGCGCGGCGATTCCCCCGCCCTCATTATTTGGGTTTTTGGCATGTCAACGGAGATTCCCGTTACCGTAACATTACCGATTCCGTACTCCTTCAAGACCTCGCCCAATTTCTCTGCCAAGTCCTTTTTGAAGGACTCTTCCAGTCTTTCGACAACGTCTTTCGTTTTGGTAACTATCACTTTTGTATCAGCCATCGGCGATACTCCTCTATTTCACAGTAATAAGAATCGGCACAACTGAATTATCGCTGTGCTGCCCGATTAGCGAGACCGTACCGGATTCTTTGGTGACGTCCCTTGTCAAGAAGACGACTAGCTTGTCGTCGCTTGGGGATGAAAATATCAACGATTTCCCATTGAACTGTACCGACTTGATTTGTTTCAGGGCCTTGCCGGAAATTTCGACGTGCACGGCGCTATTTTTCGGCACGCTGGCGGCTCCGCTAATGGTTGGTATTGGCTTGGGCGTAGGCACATTCGGTGCGGGGATCACGGTAGGCTCGACACGGCCGGAAATCACTGCGACGATCGATTTTTGCGATCCCAGCTCGGAGCGTTTGCCCTCAATTGTGACCAGCGTGTCGGTTACGACGTTATGTTGGTAAAACTTGCCAGCATAGAGCTTCAATGCCGGAACCTTGCTACCATCGTCGGCCTCGTGATCAGATAGGCCGTTCCCGAAAATACCCCAAGTCACGTCGGATCCATCAGCTGAGAGCAATTTCGCCTGCTTGACTGACGTTGGCGGATAGTAATGCCAATTCGCATGAAATTTAGCGCCAAGAAACGGCACTAGAACCGTTACCTCCTGGTCTTTCTCAAGCAGCTTCGATGGCACGCCAACTGATGCTTGCAACTTCCCATCTTCCGCCTTCCATCGCTCATTAGGAAGCTCGAACGCCTCCCGGCCTACCAGCATAAATACGTTTCGACCGCCTAATTCCTTTTCATCGAGCAGCGATTGATCCACCCGGCTCTCGAGCGAGATGGTTACTCGTCGGAGGTCTCCGTTTGGGCTTCCCGCAACTGTCATAAATCCCACATTGAAGCCAACTACGTCTTCGAGTTCCTGCCGCACAAGGGTCGAAAATCCGTATTTGGCGCCAGTAATCCGAATCTCGTTTAACAATACGTCGGTCGCCGGCGCCACGAATTCGAGCCGTTCGTCCGAGCGATGCGTTAGTGACGCTCCCTGCGGATTCAGTGCCTTATCCCCGATGAACACCGCGGATCCGCGGAATAGATTTTCACCTTTGACGGTGACCAGCAGGTTTCCGCCGCCAACTGCTGTCGCAAGGGCTTCCTTGATTTGAGGTGCCAGAGCCTCCTGCAACGCCGCCGACCCAACCACATCCAGATTTTCTTTTTGAAAGGAGACTTTCGATTTAACCTTGTCGTCGCCGAGCCGTCGCTTCGCATTGTATTTGACCCAATACGCCTCAGCCGTAGTCTCCAGCTCATACGAAGCAGAGCCCGAATCGAAGGCATCCAAAGAGAGGGCAACGAACAGGTACCGGGTTCCCGGATTAACACTGACTTGATTCAGCACAGGACGAAATTGCCATCCAAACGTTAAGCTGTTGTCATCGTTTTTTGCGGCTTCGAACGCCACTGTATCCGAGTCTTTGTACATGTAGAAAATCTCGGAACTCGCGCTCGTCGAAAGCCCGAAGGAGAAGATGCCAGACAGCGCCGCCCCGCCAAACGAGCCACTCTTTTTCGTAAGAGCGACCGCGTTATACGTTTTCTCTTCTGGCATCAATGCGACGATGGATGGTTTAGCATCACTATCGTCCTTTGGTTTGACGGTGATTTTTACAACCGCTGCCGACTTATCGTGATCGTCGCGCGGAATAAGGCTAATACGAAAACCGAGCAAAGCATGGCGTCTGGAACCGGATTTGCTGTTCTTTGAGATGAAGCGGTCAGTAATTGATTGATTCAAGAGCAAGCGCAGATTACTGATCTGGTATTGCAGATTGACCTGCTCTGACAGTAAGTCTTGCGCACCAGATCCAAAATTCGTCACCGGTGACATCGGCGCCGTTGCCGCCGCTGTCGACGGTGCAGCGGGCGCATACGCCTCCTGCGTAATTGTCTGTGTGGTGCCGCTCTGCTTTTCGCCCTCGGCGGCCCCAAGTACCGTCTCGACTTTAGGTAACGGGATAGGCGTAATGCTGAGCGATGCCTGCCGTTGCCGTAAGGTCGAGCCCTGCGTACTACCTAAACCAGCCGTGATTCCCGCCGCGTCGATTGCATTGATTTGTTCGAGTTGCTGACTTAGCTGTGACAGCTGTTCTTCGAGGTAGCTATAGGGGAATTGCTTCGGTTTGCCGACAACGATGCCATTTCCGCCTTCGCGTTCAGCGCTCATAGCCGTGCTCCATATCAATGACGTGCCAAACAAGGCAGCGTATTGGAAAAGTTTCGAATTTGATTTCACTGTGATCGCCTCGATAATCGTCTTTAGATGATCACGGGCACTCGCACCACTAAATGCGCATCAGTCGACTCACCGAGGCGTTCGGGTCATCGGGCTGAGTCGTGACGTAGGGCGAATGAATGACGCAGGTTGTTCTTCTCGCTAATGCATCCGGCCGTATATTGTACGTATAGAGTCTATCGTATATATGGTCAAATTTCGTCAGCAGTTTGGGCTGGCTAGACCTACAACAAAAAGCCGTTTTCGACCGACTGATACGGCATTTTGATTCCTACTGGCAGATAAAACGCGCCATAAGTACCTATAAATATTGAAAAAAGAAATCGAACTTAACTCACCCGTCCTTAGCAACGAGGTACAACCCGTATGTAACGGCGGCAATAAGCCAGTATCAGACACTCAATTCATCGACTAGAGGTTCAACAGCGTCAAAGTGATCTCGCGAAGCAAGGATTCGGGAATATTTCGGAAGATAGATCACCCGGCCCTTATAGCCAGCGAAGCGGGATACCCGACTGCCTAATGTTTGGCGAGATATCGGGGTTCATCGACAAGATCAGAGCTGTGACAGAATCGAGATTTAGTTCCGCGCTGATCGTAGGGCCTATCATCAATTCGACAATTGGGAACCCATATCCGAAGGAATCGTCGCGCGAAACTTCTATTGCCCTATCGAAGCTCACTATTGCGTAGGGTATAACGTTGCCCTCAAAGGTTCGGAACTCGGGCGATTGTGAATTTCTGTCTGTCGTAGGCTTGAAACGAGCAAAGTGGACCAAGCGCCACTCCCTTTCCTCGACAAAATCAGGGTGCTTAAAGCAGAAAATTAGTTCCCCAACTGCTCGAGAAAATGCTTCGGACATTTCGCGCATAAAGTCGTCCGCCTGGTTTTGGCCATCGTTCTCAAATTCTGCCCGTAACGTTGTTAGGAATCGGTCGATCAATAGGTCGATATAGTTCAGCTGGTCTTGTCTGTTATATACGATCTTTCTTAGCGAGCATGGCTTGTCGAGAAGCCTGAGCGCGTGGAAGAAGTCAATCCCAAGTGCATAGCCGCCACCGCCGCGACGGTAACCCCGCCACTGACTCAACAAATTGCCCTCTTCGCAAAAGGACATCGAGTAGACAGCATTTGAAAATTGAAAAGGATCGAAACTATGTCGATTTCCATTGATGAATTGACGCTCAGCGCCACTAAGCACTTTGGAATCTTCAAGGCGAGCTGTCAACCGCGATTCGATCAATTCTCTTGAGTATTGTAATTCGGAGAAATCATTTACATAGCGCAGGTCTGTTAAGTGGAAGTTCTTGTTACTCAAGATGCCAAGTAATCCTTCCGCTGACGTGTAATGGTAAAGGATGTTTGGGTAAGGATCGTGTAGCTTCTCCCAGTCTTTCATGACACTCTGTAACAATGCATCGATTGCAGATTTTGAATTGTCACTAATCACCATCGCTAGGCGTCTCGCAAATTTGAACACTAATATCGATGCCGACACCGAGGTTTTCAAACGCTGCATTCAGAACGTACATAGCAGAGTTCTCAATGCGGAATGCGCCAGCTTCGCCCTTTGTTTTCGATTCGAATATTCCCCCTAACCAGTTCGGCGGTGCATTGTCATTTATCGTCCCGAATTTGGTACGGTCGGGATGCAGAACTATTGGGTAGGTTGGTGCTATGAGCAAAATGCATGACAACGCCAATTCATATACGTAGTTGTCCGGGGTCAGACGTAGGTCGCACCAAATCCGTCCCGTCTGTTTATGCATTACAGCTTGCCTATTAAGCCCGAGAAGCTTAACGAAATCTGTTGTGTTATTAAGTGTGATGACATTTTCTCGAAGAGATGCGATTACCGAACCGTCATTTTCTACAAGGTCGGTATCTAAAGTAACGGCCAACTGGCCAGTTGTATTACTACGCGTAAACGAAATGAGGGACTTGTCATTGAAGACTATTGGTTTCGAAACGTTTCGATAAAGCAGCCCTCCGATCAGGGCACGATACTCTGTGGTTGCGTCGTTCATGTCACTCAATGCTTTTCGCAAGGCGTTGGTCGACATCGTACCAAAATGGACACGTCCACGATAAGTTTGTAGGTGCGCCGCCGCAGGGTGGGTACGCGCAATATGGCAAGGAGGTTGCGAGACATTCAAGAACACGGATTCGAAGTTCAGATTGAATCTGTGCAGCACGATCGGCTGAAACGAGTGATATCTTGCCGTTTATATCAGCAAAGCCTTAAAGTCGGCTTCGGGTCGACCGTGGACCGTCTGGAACGGGTCAAAGTGCCGTATGCGCATGTCGCCATGGAGTTCGATGGAACACGATCTGGAATAAGACACGGTGCCCACAGTCCAATGAACTGTCTACATACGAAAAAGCGCCTCACGTTGGAAGCGCTAAGTCATTGATTGTTTGGTGCCGGCACCAGGAGTCGAACCCGGGACCTACTGATTACAAATCAGTTGCTCTACCAACTGAGCTATGCCGGCTGATTGCAGGGTGGCGAATTATTCGCCAAACCTGCTTGTCTGACAAGTGCCTGCGCCACGAGCTAGGATTGCGGGCAGGTTGCAGCGTCTCGCAGCAGAACCTTTTCTTCACCGTATTTGTCGACGATCGCACCGGCACCTTTGCCGGGCGGCAATCCAATATCGACATAAAATACCGCTCCTTCACGGGTGCGCGGTATGATCTCTGCCGCCAGTTCCAGCGACTTTGCCTGCAACTCCACTTTTTCCGCCCGATCCAGGTCGCCGAACAGGCCGAGTGAGATGCTCAGGCCTTCTTCCTCGGTTGAAACCAGATAAGCGTCACCGAGACCGCCTTGCCGCAATGTGTCGAGCATGTCGTTGCCGGTTTCACGATCGACCACGTTGCGAACCATCACCCAGTGGCCAACAAAAATCTGACCTTGCGCCGACCGCAAACTGGCGCGCATGCCTTCGCCGGCAAACTGCGTCAACGCCGTGTCCGCATCAGCGCTCGCTTTGAACGGCCCGACTGTGACGCAGGAACGTCCAACCACTGCTTCAAGATCGGAGGGTTGTCCGGAACCGAGCACTGCACCAACACTTGCCGCGACATCCGTATCCCGATTGGCCGACACGTCCAATGGGGGCCCGAGGTCCTTCTCATCGACAATGGCAATGCCTGGCGCCGATTTGTCGTCGGCGAACATGCCCCAGACGAAATACAGGATATTCGCGAGCAGCAAGAGCAATAGCAGATTTCTCATTGGCGGCTTTCCAGCAGTTTCGCCAGACCTTGCAATACCAGGTGGGGGCGGTGCAGCGGCTCGTCGCCGAGCGACTTAAGGATGCGTGACGCATCACCACCGGTCAAGACGATGGTCGCATCCAGACCATCTTCGAGCATTACATCGACCGCTCGTTCAATCGCTCCAACAACTGCATTCATTGCCCCATGCCCGATCGCGCCGGCCGTGGAACTGGCAAACATCTCCATGCCGCGACCCTGGGTTGCGGCGCGACGTTTGATGCTCGGGATATCACTGGTCCGCGATGCAAGCGTCTCGGTCATCAGCAAGACCCCGGGAAGGATCTGACCGCCGAGATGCCGGCCATCGTCATCAAGTGCATCGAGAGTCACGGCAGTGCCCGCATCGACGACAAGGCACGCTGCATTGACTTCAGCCCAGGCGCCGATCATTGCCACCCACCGATCGACACCGAGGCGACGTGCCTGCCGGTAGCTGTTGGTCACCCCGCAAGCCTCTTTCTCAGATTTGGCGAAGTGCACGTCCGCATTGCAGTGCATCCCAATCACGCCCGACAGCCGCGTTGCAAAACTGGTACCTGCCACATTGCTCGCGAAAACGGTGTCGACGTGCCGCGGTAGTTTCGATGTGAGCGCTGTGAGCCCTCGTTCGCGGATTTTCTGCTGCGCGATGTGGCCCGTGCGCCGGATCGCGCTGTCTTCGAGAACCCCCCACTTCAGCCGCGAGTTACCGACGTCCATCAGCAGCGCTGTCATTGCCTGGCGCCCGCTGGCCCTGCCAGGACGATCGAACCCGAGATAACGCGCGTGCGGCCGTACTCATTGTCCACGAGCAGCGCGCCGTCTTCATCAACCCCGGCGGCGATGCCGGTAAGCTGCGTCTCCGGCATGTCGACCGTAATCTCCTTATCGTGCAGCCAGTCGTGTAGCCGCCAGTCTGCCGCGAATGCTGCGAACCCAGACGCCTCGAATTTGCTGAATGTCGAGTACAGATGATCGATGATCGTGCCCGCAAGTAACTCGCGCGCCGGTATCTCTTCCTGCAGGCTGTGGAGATCAACGGGACGCTGCGCCCAGTCAGACTCGGCGCCAAAATCTAATTGCTCGGAATTGTGCAAGTTGATGCCGATGCCGGTAACCACGGTGGCCGGACCACCGCCAGCCGACTGCGTCTCGGTCAGGATACCGCCGAGTTTGCCGTCCAGCGCGACGATGTCGTTTGGCCACTTCAGGCTAACGCCCACAACTCCCAATTCGTGCAATGCGGCGATCACGCCGACGCCGATTGCGAGGGTGAGCGCCGGAAGCTGTGCCGGCATAACACCGAACGTATAAGAAAAAGACAGGCAAAGTCCGGCGCCAGGCGCCGAGATCCAGTCGCGATCGTGGCGTCCGCGGCCCGCGGTCTGATAATCTGCAACCGCAACGCAAAACCGGCCTGCCGCCGGCGCAGGTTGTGCGAGCAAGTGAGTATTCGTCGACGCTATGCTCGAAAAAACTTCGAGCTTGTCGAGCCGCGAGACCGCGAGCCCCGTGAGTGGCTCTTGTATTGCGGAGACGTCAAGATTGCTCATCATTCGCAGCCTTGCGTTTGCTGCTAAAGATCATCAGCTTGGTATTGCGATGTTCGGTTCCGTCTTTCATTCCGGCGATGTTTGATCGATGCCAACGGACAACGTAAGCGGCCATCACGACACAGTAGATCAATAACGGCTGATCGTCCGGCAGCCGCGTTACTGCGACCCAGATCGGCACGGCAACGGCGGCAGCCATCGTCGCCAACCCGACGTAACCGGATATCACGAGCACAGACGCCCAGACAAGCAGCATAGGCAGAATCAATTCGGGCGCGATGATGACGAATGTGCCAACGAGAGTCGCTGCGCCCTTACCGCCCCGGAATCGGTGATAGACCGGCCAGACATGCCCGAAGACCGCTGCCGCTGCGCAACACAGTGTCAGCCACCGTCTCGATATCTCCGGGTCTGTTGCCACAAATGGCAGCTCGAGACCCGGCACGACACCGGCGCCGATTACGCCTTTAGCGACGTCGATCACCACAACGCCTAGCGCAAAACCGAAGCCCTGGGTGCGCAGTGCGTTGGTCCCGCCGGCGTTGCCACTGCCCATCGTCCGAATGTCGATGCCACCTCGCAGTCGGCCGATGATCATCGCTCCCATCAGGGAACCGATGAAGTAGCTGATCAGGAATTTGACACCAAGTTCGAGCATTAACGCGATCCGCTTTGCGTGGGCAAGTCCTGCCATTGTAGCATCGGCTCACCGACATCCGCGGCAACAGCATGAAGACACGTGCGGTTCCTTTATTCCTGAATCCGACAGCCGGTCGCGGCCGTGCCGGACGTCGCGTATCACGTATTCGGGAGCTCTTTGAGCATGCCGGTATTTTGATTGAGGTGCATTCGAGCCGCGCCGTCGGCGATCTCGAGGATCAGGTCTGCGCCGCGGTCGCAAATGGCGAAGGTAAAATCATCGTTGCGGGCGGTGATGGCAGCATTCATGAAGCTGTGAACGGCATCATGCGGGCGTCCGGAGAAGCGGCACTGGGGGTCATACCGACAGGCACGGGCAACGACTTTGCCAAGGCCTGCGCAATACCGCTGAATTGGGAGCATGCAACACAACTGCTGGCCGGGCGGCTTTGTGCAAACGCGAGTTCGCGTTCTATTGATATCGGTCGCATGAATGATCGCTATTTTGCCAATGGTGCAGGCATCGGCTTCGATGCGAAAGTCACGCGTATCGCCCGAGCATATCGATGGCCGATCGGTGACTTCGTCTATCTGTTGGCGATATTCCGCTGCATGGTTGACGGCATCGCCACGCCCGACCTGACGATAGAAACCGAGGACCTGCGATGGAGCGGTCCGATCACGCTCGCGAGCATTAGTAACGGTGCGTGGATCGGCGGCATGTTCCACATCGCGCCGATGGCCAATAACAGCGATGGTCAGCTCGAACTGATGATCGCCGACCCGGTATCACGATTGCGAATCCTGTTCCTGTTGCCGAAACTGCTTCGCGGCACACACATGGGCGCACGCGAGATAACCCACACTGGCGCGCGCCGTTTGCGAATCGCGGCGACTGCTCCACTGGAGTCACATCTGGACGGTGAGGTGCAGCCGCTTGCTATGACGTTCGAAGTCGAGGTTCTTCCGGCGGCGCTAGATCTGCTTTGACGACTGTCGCGATCCGAGGTAGATAGCGAGCAGTGCAATCGCCGCGCCGGCGAACTCAGCTGTGGTCATTGGCCGGCCGAAGAACAGCACGTCCCAAACAAAACTCAATGTCGGTTGCAGCAGCAGCGCCACGCCTGCCTCGGTCGTCGTCACTTTTGGCAGGCTGCTTGCGATAAACAGCAGGCCGGTGCAATGAGACACCAGGCCGTAGGCAAGAAGAAACGACGCATCAGCGAGCGTCGGTATCGCCAGCGATACTCCCTCCGCCATCGCTGACAATCCCAATAGCGCAGCTGATCCGATCGAGACGATTGCAACTTCGCGCGTCGGCAGCGCATGCGCGGAACCGGTTCGCGCCGCGCGCATTGTCAACATGTACCCGGCGTAAGAAACCGCGGTCAATAAACCGAACATGACGCCCAGCCGGTAGTCGATTGGCAGACTTCGCCAATCGAAACCCACAATCATGCCGAGGCCTACGAGAGCCAGCGGTACCGCGATCATTTGAATCGGGCGTGGCCGCTGACCCAGCAGCAGCACGCCGGCCAGCATCATGAAGAACACCTGGAAGTTCGCGAGCAGCGTCGACAGGCCCGGGCCAATGTAGTTGATGCTGCGGTGCCAGAACCACAGATCGAGGGCAAAGAAAATGCAAGAAAAAAAGAGTACCAGCCAGACTCGCTTCGACAGCTGCAATCGCTGACGCATTACAAGCAGAAAAATTGTGAGCGCGAGCCCGCCAAAAAACACGCGATAGAATCCGCTCGTGGTAGGCGATACGCTGACAAGTTTCACCCACACAGGTGAAAAACTGATCATCGTCGCGCCAACGAACAGCCGCAGCGTAGGGTTGCTGAGCAGTTGCACAGCCTAGCTTACTTGCAGCCAGGCGTCGCACCGATTGCTTGCGGCCTCGCTGGCATCATCGTCGAGTCGCAGGTAGCAGGTGTTTTTCGGCGCGTTCGCCAACTTCACACGTGTCGTAATCAGCTCGTCGCCGCGAAAGACGACAAGTTCAAGCGCGTCACCGTCTCTGTATGTACTTAAAAGCCGGTCGCAGTTGGCTGCGGTCAGCGCGAGGCCGTCGAGCGCCACAGCGGCATCGCCCGGAGCGACGCCAGCGAGCTCGGCCGGCCCGCCATTCATTACGACCGTGAAGATTGAGTTGCCGTTGTTTGCCTCAAGCGTCGCACCCAGCCACGGCCCCGGCTCATTGTTTTTTTCCGCCGGTTTGCCGCCCTTGTCTTCGCTGCCCCCGGCGCAGCGCAGATGATAACGAACCCCGTGAGCCGACAGCAGTGCCGGCAACGGCAACTCGCCAGTGCCGCGCACAGTGGCATCAAAGAAATCGGACAGGTCGAGTTCGGACAGTTTGGCAGCCACGTGCTCCAAGCCGCGTTCGGGCATCCCCTCGCCTTCTTGCCCCCAACGTTTCCAGCACTCGCGCATTACGTCATCGAGTGTCGTCTTGCCCTCTGTCTCCAATCTCAATTTCAAATCGAGAGCGAGAGCAATCAGCGAACCCTTGGTGTAATAGCTCACGATCGCGTTGCTAGCGTTAGCGTCCTGCTTGTAGAACTTCGTCCATGCGTCAAAGCTCGATTCCTCGACGCTTTGCCGCAAACGCCCGGCGCTGCGCAGCACGCGCGTAATCGTCTGCCCGAGTAACTCCAGATAGCTCTGCGGCGAAATCAGGCCGGAACGCACGAGCGCAAGATCGTCGTAGTAGGACGTAATTCCCTCAAACACCCACAAGAGCCCCGTGTGGATTTCCTTAG
>JAOTUB010000053.1 GCA_029864095.1 Gammaproteobacteria bacterium
TCCGTCTTCAACCGCATCGAGCGCGACTTCGACTTCGTCGCCAACTGCAACGCCTTCTCCAGACTTGTCGTTCTTGAACTGTTCGATGGGAATGACGGCCTCAGACTTGAGACCGGCGCTAACGATTACGACATCGTCATTTACCGCGACAACGGTTCCGGTGATGATTGCACCCGGTTTTATTTGTTGACTGGCAAAACTTTCTTCAAATAATTCAGCAAAACTTTCAGACATATTGATTAACCAAGAGAGCCTTGTAGCCCTCGCCCAAACGCCAAACCGCTTCCTGCGGTAGACGGCATACAAAAGAAGAATCGACCTTCATGTCCGACTCATACCAAAAACCTGTCGAGGCCATACTAGAGTTCTGACGCCCAATCCAGCACCGTGCGCGTCACGGCCTCGATCGACTGGCCCGAGGAATCCAGTATCCTGGCATCCGGTGCAGGCCTTAGCGGAGCTACCGATCGCTCGGAATCCCGCCTGTCGCGCTCTTCTATGTCCCGCGAAAGGGCCGCGAGACTAACATCAATACCCTTGTCCTTCAACTGCTTATGGCGTCTCTTCGCTCGCTCCTGAGGCGTTGCCGTCAGGAACACCTTGAGGCCTGCATCCTCAAACACATGAGTGCCCATATCGCGCCCATCGGCAACAAGCCCGGGCGCCTTGCGGAAGCCCCTCTGCAACCTGAGAAGTGCGTCGCGTACGGGCTGCAAAGCAGCGACGGCAGAGGCCCCGGAACCGGCTTCCTCGGTGCGAATCTTCAACGTCACATCTCGGCCTCCAAGCCAGATTTGCTCCTCACCAAACTCGTCGCTGCCGAACCGGATGTCGAGTCCTGCCGCAAGCTCCGCCAGAGCCTCCACGTCATCGAAGGCGATCCCGTCCCGCTCGGCCGCAAGGGCTACCAGCCGGTACAGCGCTCCGCTATCGAGCAAGTGCCAGCCCAGTTCATTGGCCACTTGCCGCGCGATCGTCCCTTTGCCGGAGCCGCTCGGACCGTCTATCGCGATGACGGGAATAGTCGAGGCATGCGTCACCACATCCATCCCAAGTGACTGCATGCAGCCCTCGAAGCCCGGAAAGGACGTATCGACCGCTGCCACATTACAAACGGTGACCGGCCCATCGGCAACTGAGGCCCCGACGGCCAATGCCATTGCAATGCGATGATCACCGCAGCTCTCGACCGTGCCGCCTCGCAGCTGGCCACCGTGCACGACAGCACCGTCCTCCGACTCCTCTACGTCGATGCCGAGCGCCCGCAGACCCGCGCACATTGCCGCAATGCGATCGCTCTCTTTTAGCCTCAATTCGCCGATTCCCGAAAACACAGTTTTGCCTCTGGCGGCAGCCGCCGCGACGAAAAGTACTGGGAATTCGTCAATAGCCAGCGACACCAGCGCTGGATCAACCGGGCCACCGCGCAGTTTTGATGCCCGCACGCGAATATCGGCCGCAGGCTCCTGGCCAAGAAGTCGCGGGTTTTCGAGGCCGATATCAGCGCCCATCGCTTGCAGGATGTCGATTACGCCGGTTCGTGTCGGATTGACGCCCACGCCTTTAATCAGGACTTCGGCATCGCGGCTAAGCAAGGCGGCCAGGATTACAAATGCAGCAGATGACAGGTCGCCCGGCACCTGTATATTGCACCCATTTGGCGCCTGTCCGCCACGCAGCGATATACGATTGCCTTCCTTTTGCACGCTCACGCCCATGGATCCGAGCATGCGTTCGGTATGGTCGCGGGTTACCGCAGGCTCCGTGACGCTTGTATCGCCGTCGGCGTACAGTCCGGCGAGCAAGATCGCCGATTTGACTTGCGCACTTGCGACCGGCAGGTCGTAGTCGATTGCGTTCAGTGGCGAGCGCCCGTGAATGATCAATGGCGGACGACCGCCATCGCTATCGATCACAGCACTCATTTCCACCAGCGGATCGATGACACGCTGCATCGGCCGGCTGGTCAGTGAGTCGTCACCGCATAACTGCGAGGTGAAGCGCTGACCGCTCAGCAAACCAGCCATCAGGCGCATCGCCGTTCCCGAATTGCCGAGGTCCAGCGGCGCATCGGGTGCGCTGAGGCCATGCAACCCAAGACCATGAACCACTACATCCGTTGGGGACGGCCGTTCGATGCGTATCCCCATCACCGACATCGCCGCGAGGGTTGCAAGACAATCGTCGCCGGCGAGGAATCCGCTGATACGGGTTTCGCCGTTAGCAATACTGCCGAGCATAAGCGCTCGATGCGAAATGGACTTATCGCCTGGCACCGAAACCGTCGCGTCGTTGACGGCTGAGGGGTTTACCAAAAAGTGCATCAGGAAGTTTGCCGGGCCGCGTATTAGCCGACCGCTTTCGGGTATGCGCCCAGGATGCGGAACAATGAGCTTTTTTTCTCGAGGACAGCCAATGCGTCGGACACTGGCGCTTCATCGGCGTGCCCTTCCAAGTCGATAAAGAACACGTAGTCCCAGTTCTTGCGCCGCGATGGCCGCGATTCGATGAAGGTCATGACAACGTTATGCTCGGCAAGCGGCTGCAACAATTGGTGCAACACTCCCGCCGCACCGCCCGTGTCAGCAGTCGAAACGAGGATCGTCGTCTTGTCGCAACCACTCGGTGCAAGCAGGTCGCGGCCGACAACGAGAAATCTCGTCGAGTTATCGCTGCGATCCTCGATACTGCTGACCAGCGTCTTCAGGTCGTAGACATCAGCCGCCACGTCCGGCCCGATAGCCGCAGTTCCATCCTCGTCGCGCGCCCGTCGCGCGCCCGCCGCATTGCTGGGCATGCCAATCAATTCGACGTGCGGCAAGTACTCGCGCAGCCAACCTCGGCACTGTGCCAGGGACTGCTCGTGAGCGCAGATCCGGTCAATGTTCTCCAGTCCGGTCATTCGCCCTAGCAGGTGTTGTTCTATGCGCAGTTCGATTTCGCCGGCAATCTTCAACGGCGAGGTCAAAAACATGTCCAGCGTGTTGTTGACGGAGCCCTCGGTCGAGTTTTCAATTGGCACGACCCCGAAGTCTGCGACGCCGCTCTCCACTTCCTGGAAGACCTCGTCAATCGTATGGAACGGCAGCGGCCTGACCGAATGACCGAAGTGCTTGAATACCGCCGTTTGCGTAAACGTGCCTTCGGGTCCGAGAAATCCGATCTTCAGCGGCTCCTGCTGCGCAAGACAGGCCGACATGATCTCGCGAAATAGTCGCAGCATCTCTTCGTTGCGCAATGGTCCATCATTACGCTCGACGATCGCGCGCAGGATTTCCGCTTCGCGCTCGGGCCGGTAGTAATCGACTGCGGAGGCCAACTCACCTTTCACTACGCCGACCTGTTGCGCAAATCGGGCGCGCTCGTTGATCAGTGCCTGGATCTGCTCGTCAATCTTGTTGATGCGCTTGCGAATCTGGGCGAGATCCTGCACATCGCTGTGTTTATCTGCACGTGACGCCATGACGATGTTCAGGTTACAGGCTTGCCGAGATTTCGCAACGTCAGGACACCCTCGATAGCTCGCAGCTCTGCCATTGTCTCGTCCGAGACCGGCCGATTGACATCGACAATCGTATAGGCCAGATCCCCGATCGACTTGTTCAAAAGGTCTTCGATATTGAGCCCTGCGTTAGCGAGATCCGTTGAAATCTGACCCACCATGTTCGGCACATTGGCATTGGCGATCGTAATTCGCCAGGCATCCAGTCGCGGCAGGCGGGCCTCAGGAAAGTTGACCGAATAACGGATGTTGCCATTCTCGAGGTAGTCCTTGAGGTTCTCGGCAACCATGATGGCACAATTCTCTTCCGCCTCGGCTGTGGATGCACCAAGGTGAGGCAACGCCACCACCTGCGGATGCGCCATCGTCTCAGTGGTAGGAAAATCGGTCACATAGGCGTGCAGCTTGCCGCTGTCGAGCGCCGCGAGCACTGCCGCGTCGTCGACGACGCCGCCACGGGCGAAGTTAATGATCACACCACCGCGCGGCATCAGCGCGAGACGATCATGATTAACCAGCTTCTTCGTCTCATCGACGAGCGGCACGTGCAATGTGACTGCATCCGCGTGCTGAAACAGCTGTTCAATATTCTCTGCATGCTCGACGCCTGCCGACAACTGCCAGGCGCGGCGCACAGTAATCTTCGGATCGAAACCAATCACGTTCATGCCGAGCGCAAGTGCCGCATTAGCGACCTCGACACCGATCGCCCCGAGACCGATGACGCCGAGCGTCTTGCCAGGCAATTCAAAACCGACGAATTTTTTTTTGCCGGCTTCCACGGCTTTGTTCAGAGCCTCACCAGTTTCCTGAAGTTCTTTGACATGCTCACGCGCGTCGCAGAGGTTGCGCGCGGCAATCAGCAACCCGGCGACAACCAGCTCTTTGACGGCATTTGCGTTCGCGCCTGGTGCGTTGAATACGGGAATGCCGCGGGCGCTCATCGCATCGACCGGAATATTGTTGACGCCCGCTCCCGCCCGGCCGACGGCACACAGCGTTTCGGGAATCTCCATGCCGTGCATGTTGTAGGAGCGCAGGATGATTGCGTCGGGGTGCGTTATTTCCGAGGCGACTTCGTACCGTTCGCGCGGAAAATGGCGCAGGCCTTCAACGGCGATATTGTTGAGCGTAAGAATCTTATACATCATGTCATCCGTTAGTGCGTTCAAATTCGGCCATGAACTCTATTAATGTGTCCACGGCTTCTTCAGGAACCGCATTATAAATCGAGGCGCGCATCCCACCGACCGATCGGTGCCCTTTAAGATTCGTGAGCCCCGCGGCCAGCGTCTCCTCGAGAAACTTCGCGTCGAGTCGATCGTCGGCAAGTATAAATGGGATATTCATCCGCGACCGGCAATCCACCTGAACAGGATTGCTGTAGAAGTCCGAACCATCGATCGCTGCATAAAGCTTTTCCGCCTTGCGCTTATTGACTTCCGCTATGACGTCAAGGCCACCGATTCGCAACAGATGCTGGAAGACAAGGTCGGCGACGTACCAGGCAAAGGTCGGCGGTGTATTGGTCATCGAGTCCGATTCAGCATACGACTTCCACATCATCAAATGCGGCAGCTTCTCGCGCGCAGGTTCAAGTAAGTCATTGCGCACGATCACCAACGTGATGCCTGCGGGCCCGATATTCTTTTGCGCGCCCGCGTAGATAACGCCGTACTCGCCGACATTGATTGGCCGTGAGAGTATCGAACTCGACATATCGGCGACGATCGGCACGTCACCTTGCGGCAAAAAATGAAACTCGACACCGGCGATGGTCTCGTTCGACGTGATGTGCAGATACTTGGCGCCATCGCTGCGTTGCCACGTGGATTCATGGGGGATGTAGGTGAAGTTTTTGTCGGAACTGTCGGCCGCAACGTTCAGCTTGCATTGCTTGGCAGCCTCACTGGCGGCCTTCTTGCCCCAGCTCCCGGTCACCACGTAGTCGGCTGTATCGTCCGGTCCGGCCAGGTTGAGCGGCGCCATCGCCATCTGCAACGTAGCGCCGCCTTGTGTCCACAACACACTGTAATCATCCGGGACCGACATCAACTGACGCAGATTGGCCTCACAGCGCGCGGCAACCGCGATGAATTCCTTGCTTCGATGGCTGATTTCCATGACAGACATGCCGGTACCCTGCCAGTCAGGAATGTCATCACAAATGATTTCGAGAACTTCGAGCGGCAGTGCGGCGGGACCGGCACTAAAGTTATAAACGCGAGGCATGTCGCTGGGATCCTTGCATGCGGGGACTGGGCGGGCAATCAATGAAAGGACTTACTCTTCGTCCTCATCTATGGATTCTATACGGGCGAGACCGACGAGTCTTTGATCGGATCCGACGCGGATCAGCCGAACTCCCTGTGTATTGCGCCCCTGAATCGAAATATCATCTACAGCCGTCCTGACGAGCGTGCCATTCGAACTGATCAGCATTATCTCGTCATCCTCACCGACCTGGGCCGCGCCGACCGTGCGGCCATTGCGCTCGCTGGTCTGGATGGCGATCACACCCTGCCCACCCCGACCCTGCAACGGGAAGTCCTCAACGGCTGTACGTTTGCCGTAGCCGTTTTCGGTCGCGGTAAGAATCAGGCCGTCACGGATGATCGTCAGCCCGATGACCTCATGCCCCGGCGCCAGCTTGATGCCGCGAACACCGGCAGCGCCGCGGCCCATTGGCCGTACATCTGACTCGCTGAAGCGAATGCTCTTTCCCGAACTCGCCACGAGCAGTATTTCGGCCTGGCCATCGGTGATTGCGACGTCCACGAGACTGTCGTCGCGCAGGTCGATCGCGATGATGCCGTTGGAGCGCGGCCTCGAAAACTGGCTGAGCGGCGTCTTTTTGACCGTGCCGCCTGATGTCGCCATGAATACGAAGCTCTCGTCCGCATAGTCCCGAATCGGCAGTACGGCGCTGATACGCTCGCCCTGACCCAGCGGCAGCAGATTCACGATTGGCTTGCCGCGGGAGCCGCGACTCGCTTGTGGCACCTGGTAGACCTTGAGCCAGTAAATTTTGCCGCGACTCGAGAAACACAGAATCGTATCGTGCGTATTGGCCACGAACAGATTGTCGATAAAGTCCTCGTCTTTGACCTTGGTAGCGGACCGGCCACGACCACCCCGTTTCTGTGCCTGATAGTCGCCGATAGGTTGCGCTTTCGCATAGCCGCCATGCGACAGCGTGACAACGACTTCCTCGCTCGGAATCAGGTCTTCGATACTGAGATCGCTGTGATCCTGCACTATTTCCGTACGACGTTCGTCACCGAACGCCTCGCGGACCTCGGCAAGTTCGTTGCGAATGACCTGAAGCAACTGATCCGGATCGGCCAAAATACCAGAATATTCTTTAATTTTTACTAATATCTCTTTGTATTCATTATATATTTTTTCCTGCTCGAGGCCGGTCAGTCGGTGCAGCCTGAGGTCGAGAATAGCCTGCACCTGCACGGCCGATAGTCGATACAGCCCATCGACAAGCCCCAGGCCTTCCTTGAGGCCATCCGGGCTCGTGTCTGTATCGCCGGCCCGCTGGAGCATCGCTGTTACGGATCCCGGCGCCCAGGCCCTGCTCATTAAGGCTTCTTTGGCCTCCGTCGGCGATGGCGATGCCTTGATCAGCGCAATGACCTCGTCGATATTCGCCAGCGCAACCGCCTGCCCTTCGAGAATATGAGCCCGGTCCCGTGATTTGCGCAGATCAAATATCGTGCGTCGGGTGACGACCTCGCGCCGATGGGCGAGGAACGCCTCAAGCACCTGCTTGAGATTCATTAGCTTCGGCTGGCCCTCGTGCAGGGCAACCATGTTGATGCCGAAGACGCTCTGCATGGGCGTCTGCTTGTATAGATTATTCAGGACAACATCACTGACCTCACCCTTGCGCAACTCGATGACGATACGCATGCCGTCCTTGTCCGATTCGTCGCGCAGTTCGCTGATTCCCTCGATGCGCTTGTCGCGCACGAGTTCGGCTATCTTTTCGATCAGCCGCGCTTTGTTTACCTGATACGGCAACTCGGTCACGATGATCGCCTCACGGCCACGGCTGCCGATTTGTTCCACTTCGGTGCGTCCGCGCACGTAAACGCGCCCCCTGCCGGTGCGATAGGCAGAGTAGATTCCGGCGGCACCGTTGATGATGCCGGCCGTGGGAAAATCGGGCCCCGGAAGGTGCTCCATCAGCGCCGGGATATCGATGCTCGGATCGTCAATGAGGGCAACGCAGGCATCCACGACCTCACACAGATTATGCGGGGGAATATTGGTCGCCATGCCGACCGCAATGCCCGAAGATCCGTTGACGAGCAGGTTTGGCAGCCGCGTGGGCATCACCGACGGCTCGGACTCCGAGCCGTCGTAGTTTTCGACGAAATCGACCGTTTCTTTTTCTATGTCCGCCAGCAACTCGTGCGCCACGCGCGACATGCGCACCTCGGTGTAGCGCATCGCTGCGGGTGCGTCGCCGTCTACCGATCCGAAATTGCCCTGCCCATCGACAAGCAGGGCCCGCATTGAGAACGGCTGTGCCATGCGCACGATCGTGTCATAGACCGCTGAATCACCATGTGGATGGTATTTACCGATCACATCGCCGACGACGCGGGCCGACTTCTTGTATGCCTTGTTATAGTCATTGCCGAGCTCACGCATCGCGAAGAGCACACGACGATGTACGGGCTTGAGGCCATCTCGGACGTCTGGCAGAGCCCGTCCGACGATGACGCTCATCGCATAGTCAAGGTAGGACTGCTGCATCTCCTCTTCGAGACTGACGGACAACAGTTCCTGCGCAACTTCAGCCATATAAACTCACAATCTCAACGTGATTCCGGTCAGCGATCGGAATCCAGGACAAGAAATATCTCTGGGTAGTATTCGGAAAATAGTCTGGTTTTTGCCTGGCTCGAAACGGGCGTTTTGCAGCTCCGGTTCCAAGGGAAAATTGTATCACAGGAGGGCCAATAACAGCAGCGTTTCGGGGCGTTTTGGGCGGCGTGAAACACTGGCTGGAACTGGGCTTTCGTGGCGGTATACTGCGCACTCTTTTCGAGCGTCTGAGCACAACAGACCGGTCTGACGATGCAACATTGCGACACCCTGATCTTGCCCGGCTGGTGCGTGCCAATCGAGCCTCGTGGAACGGTGTTGACCGATATCGCCGTAGCCGTCACTGACGGCCGGATTGCCGACGTCATGCCGGTTGCCGAGGCGCACGCAAAATACCAGCCCACCGTTACGATCGAGCGTCCTGATCATGTGCTTCTGCCAGGCCTGATCAACGCCCACACGCACGCCGCAATGACGCTGTTTCGGGGTCTGGCCGACGGCCTTCCTCTCGAGGCATGGCTTCGAGACGGAATCTGGCCTGCAGAGAAGCGCTGGGTCAGTGCCGAGATGGTGCGAGACGGCACAGAACTCGCAATTGCTGAAATGCTGCGTGGCGGTATAACCTGCTTCTCGGACCAGTATTTTTTCCCTGAAATCGTGGCTGAAACGGCAGTCGACTTGCATATGCGGGCCGTTGTCGGAACGCCGGTAGTTGACTTTCCGACATCCTGGGCCGCAGACACGGCCGAATACCTGAGTAAAGGTTCGGACCTCGTGCACGATCCCTATGCGGATCATCCGCTGATATCGACCTGTTTTGCGCCACACTCGACCGATACACTCTCGGACCAGTCTTTCGTTGAATTGCGCGTACTCGCCGATCAACTCGATATCCCGGTCCAGATTCACCTCCACGAAACGGCGACGGAAATCACACGATCCATTGCACAAACCGGCAAGCGCCCGCTGCAGCGACTGGCCGATCTCGGTCTCGTTAACAGCTCGCTTCTTGCTGTGCATGGCGTGCATGTCACTAACGACGAAATCGAGCAAATGCATGACGCGGGCGTCAGCGTCGCGCATTGCCCAAAGTCCAATCTCAAACTCGGCAGCGGGTTCGCGCCACTCAATGCATACCGTGAGGCCGGCGTTAACGTCGCCATCGGCACCGACGGCGCCGCGAGCAACAACGTCCTCGACATCCTGGATGAACTTAGAATTGCCGCACTCATTGCGAACGCAACATCGGGTGATGCATCCACTCTCGGCGCCGAGGCGGCGCTGCGAATGGCCACTTTTGACGCTGCCGAGGCGCTGGGGCTGGGCAACGAGATCGGCTCGATTGAGACTGGAAAGTCTGCGGACCTGGCGTGTATCGATCTCGGTCGTTGCAACAGTCAGCCGGTCTACGACCCCGTGTCACAAGTCGTATACACTGCAGCCGCCGATCAGGTAAGCGATGTCTGGGTTGCCGGTAGACAGCAACTGGATTCCGGACGGCTTACCGGGATCGAAACACCCGATCTGCTGGCACGCGTTGAGGAATGGAGGCGGCGTATCGGTCAAGGTACAAAACCCGAATCACGGAGCAGTGATCAATGACAAGCGGCAGGGAGAATGTCGATGCGGCAGAGGTCGCCAAGTTTGATGCCCTGGCTTCACGCTGGTGGGACCCAAATGGTGAATTTCGGCCGCTCCACGAGATCAATCCGTTGCGTCTGGACTGGATTCGAAAATATGTCGAACTCGATGGACGCCGCGCGCTCGACGTCGGTTGTGGTGGCGGAATCCTCACCGAATCCATGGCTGCGGCCGGCGCGCACGTTACAGGTATTGATATGGCAGAGGGTCCGCTCCAAGTTGCTCGGCTGCATCAAATAGAGTCTGGTGCGAAGGTCGAGTATCGGCAAGCGACGGCCGAGGAACTGGCTGCGGAGCACGCGGGACAGTTCGACGTGGTTACCTGCTTGGAAATGCTCGAACACGTCCCCTCTCCGCCGCAAGTGATTGGATCGGTGACTGAGCTGGTAAAACCCGGCGGGCATGTGTTCTTCTCGACCATCAATCGCAACCCGAAGTCGTTTCTCTTCGCGATTGTCGGCGCCGAGTATGTGCTAAGACTGCTACCGGCCGGCACGCACGAGTATCAGAAGTTCATTCGCCCATCCGAACTCGAGTCCTGGTCTCGTAAGGCAGGCCTGCAACTTCAGTCGAGCGTTGGCCTGCTCTACAACCCGTTTACGCAGAAATACTCGTTGGGATCGAATGTCGACGTGAATTACCTGATGTACTTCCGCCGCCCAGAGGCTGAGTAGTCCATTGAATCGGTTACGTGACGGCGGCCATCGTGCCGTCTTATTTGATCTCGACGGGACCCTTGTCGACACGGCTCCGGATATGGTTCGGATCCTGCAAGCACTGCAGCGTGACCGTGGCGTCTTGCCCGTAAGCTATGACCTCGGCCGATCAAATGTCTCGAACGGCGCCCTCGGCCTGCTGCGAATCGGATTTCCTGACGCCGACGACGACTTGCGCGAGGAACTAAGGCTTGATTATCTCGACCGTTACGCAGCCGGCATTTGTGAACACTCGACCATATTCGCTGGCTTGGAGCTGCTGTTGCTCGATCTCGATATGGCGGAGATCCCGTGGGGCGTAGTCACTAACAAACCAGCCTTTTTGACTAATCCACTGCTGCAGGCGCTGCAGTTGGCCGAGCGCGCCGCCTGCTCCGTGAGCGGCGACACGGTACCCCTGCGAAAGCCGCATCCTGCGCCGCTGCTGCATGCGTGCGAACTGGCCGGCGTCGACCCACGGGAATCCATCTATATCGGTGATGCGTCACGTGATATCGAGGCCGGTCGGGCAGCGGGCATGGGCACAATTGCGGCCGGCTACGGCTACATTACGGAAGATGACGATCCCAAGCGCTGGGGAGCGGATTTGATCGCCGGCGACACCGAAGAACTTGCCAAAATCGTACGCAAAGCGGTTAATCTGGACTCCTGATGATGCCCATAACGATCGACCCGCTGTATCTGCAGATCGGCGCGCCTGCAATGCTGGGCGGACTCATCCTTGGCACGTTGCTGACATGGCTTATCTATCGCCGCCGACAAAACCGGCTCATCATGCAGATCAAGAACCAGGAAGCGCTGCAGCAGGAGCGTGAAATCGCTTTCGAGGCAGCCAATGCCCAGCTCACCAGGGCATTTTCCGAACTGGCGAACCAGTCCCTGCAAGCCAACAGCGAGAATTTCCTGCGACTTGCGGAACAAAACCTTGGTACCCAGCAAGAGAGAGCCAAGCGCGAACTTTCAGAACGGGAAAAAGCCGTTGAAAATCTCGTCAAGCCAATCCGGGACGCACTGGACGCGGCACAAAAGCAAATCGCTGAATTGGAGAAATCGCGCAGTGAGGCCTACGGCAGTATCCGCACGCAGCTCGAGGCCATGCAAATCAGCCAGAAATCGCTGAAACAGGAAACGCAGAATCTGGTCAACGCGCTTCGGCGTCCCGAGGTTCGTGGGCGCTGGGGCGAAATTACGCTACGGCGGCTGGTCGAACTGGCCGGCATGGTCGAACATTGTGACTTCCAGGAGCAGGTTCACAGCGTCGGAGAGGGCCAGATCATTCGGCCGGACATGATTGTGCGCATGCCGGATCGTCGCGTGCTGGTCGTCGATGTCAAGACACCACTCGACGCATACCTGGAGGCTGTTGAGGCCGAAAACGATGCGCAGCGAAAACTCGGACTGGAACGACACGCAAAGAACGTCCACGCTCATATTCGAATGCTGGCGTCCAAAGCCTACTGGGATCAGTTCGATGAAAGCCCGGAGTTTGTCATCCTGTTCATACCCGGCGACCAGTTCCTGAGCGCGGCGCTCAACGAGAAACCCGACCTGATCGAGTTCGCGCTTTCCAAGCACATCATCCTCGCCACGCCAACGAGCTTCGTGGCGCTGCTCAAGGCTGTTGCCTATGGCTGGCGGCAGCTCGCACTCGCCGACAACGCGAAGGAAATTCGAGCGCTGGCAGAAGAGCTGTACGGCCGGCTCGCGACCTTCGTGGGGCACATGAACCGCATGGGGCGGCAACTCGCGAGCAGCGTTGAGACGTACAACAAGGCGGTTGGGTCGCTCGAGCGCAGTGTTCTGCCCGGCGCACGCAAGTTTGTCGAGCTTGGTGTGCATGAGAAGAAAGGCATGGAGAAGCTCGAGACGCTGGACCCGGTTCCCCGGACAATGATAGAAAGCGGCACCGATGAGGACGATGTGTCGGATAGCGCTGCGAATACTAACGACAAGATCCTTCAGTAAGCGCGCCACATAAAGGACACCGAGTTGGCTGCAGATCACCAGGCGTATAGCTATCCGCAGGACCTGTTGCTCGACCGTGTCATCCTGATAACCGGCGCCAGCGATGGAATCGGGCGAGCGCTGGCCCTGCATGCCGCAGAGCATGGGGCCCAGGTCATTTTGCACGGGCGTAACGTCGCCAAGCTGGAGAAGGTCTACGACGAGATTGAGGCGCTGGGCAACGCTCCACGGCCATCTATTGCGGTTATGGACCTCGCGACCGCGAACAGCGACGCGTATCGTTCCCTGGCCGACGAGCTTGAAAGCGAATTCGGCCGGCTGGATGGGCTGGTACTCAACGCGAGCATACTCGGCGACCGCTTTTCAATCGAACAGTACGATGCCGCATTATGGCAGCAAGTAATGCACGTCAACGTGACGACCGCCTTTGCTCTAACGCAGGTATGCCTGCCGCTTCTGCAAAAGTCAGATGATGCGTCGATCGTTTTCACGAGCAGCAGTGTCGGGCGTCGAGGTCGGGCGTTCTGGGGCGCCTATGCGGTGTCGAAGTTTGCAACCGAGGGTCTGTCGCAGGTGCTCGCCGACGAGCACCGCAGCGGCAATTTGCGGGTCAACTGCATCAATCCCGGTGCGACGCGCACGACTATGCGATTCGAGGCGTTTCCCGCCGAAAACCGTGACGCACTGAAACGGCCCGAAGAAATACTTGCCACCTACATGTATCTGCTCGGACCCGATAGCCGCGGTGTAACCGGACAAAGCCTGGATGCGCAGTAATGCTTTACATTAAGTAGTTGCAATAGCTTAGTGTTTTTTATATTTTTTCTTCTTTTTCGGCCGTTTAAGCTCGTCCGGCAACTCGAGGCCCGCTGCCGCGTACAGCAACCTAACCTGCGCCGGGGTCAGCGCCTCGTATTTGCCGCGGCGGAGTCTTCGTGGCAACTCGAGCGGCCCGTACCCTATGCGAATCAGACGACTCACCTCAAAGCCAAGGGATTCCCAGAGTCGGCGTACCTCTCGATTGCGTCCTTCTCGCAGCGCAACATTGAACCAGCGATTCCTGCCGTCGCCGCCACCAGCTTCTATCGAGTCGAAACGCGCCGGTCCGTCATCGAGCTCGACACCCTCCCGCAGACGAACAAGTTGCCCATTTGAAGGCTCACCGTGCACGCGAACCGCGTAGCGGCGGATTACTTCGGCTGACGGATGCATTAGTGCATTGGCGAGCGCTCCATCGGTCGTAAGAATGAGCAGTCCCGTCGTTGTCATATCAAGCCGCCCAACAGCAACCCAGCGCGCGCCCTTGAGGCGCGGTAGCGCATCGAATACACACTTACGGCCTTCAGGATCGTCCCTGCTGGTGATCTCATCACCGGGCTTGTTATAGAGAATATGGCGGTGCGGCTGCCATAAGCCGCGAAGACTAAGACGACGGCCATCGAGAAAGACCTGTTCGTCACCGTCAATAGAATCGCCAAGTTCGGCAGTGCGGCCGTTGATCGTCAATCGGCCATCGCGTATCCATTGCTCGACTTTGCGGCGCGATCCATGACCCGCAGCGGCGAGTGTCTTCTGTATCCGCTCAGACACAGGGGCAGCCTCAGCCCCCGCTTTTGACCGGATCAGGCCACTCCGATATCACGAGTTCATCATCATCCTGCAGGATTTCGTCAGGTAACGGCGCAAGCTCCGGAATATCATCCTGTGCAGGCCGTTCGTCTGACGCCGCAACATGTTCGGCTGGTTCGTCGGCGTCGTCGGCTATCTCTGGATAAAGCACTGGCAGATCGGTAACCGAAGGCGGCTGATCTGCCGATGTGTCCTCCTCGACCTCGGGAAGATTGAGCTGCACACGAAGACTCTCCCAGTCCGACAAATCAGCCAGCGGCGGGAGATCGTCGAGTTTCTTGAGCCCGAAATAGTCCAGAAATATCTTGGTCGTCGCGAACATCTCTGGTCTGCCCGGCACATCGCGATGTCCAACGACGCGCACCCAGTCGCGCTCGATCAGCGTGCGTACGATATTTGAACTTACTGACACACCGCGAATTTCTTCGATCTCGCCACGCGTCACGGGCTGCCGGTAGGCGATCAGGGCGAGCGTCTCAAACAGCGCACGTGAATAGCGGGGTGGCCGATCCTCCCACAGCTTCTGCAGTTGATCCGCCATACCTGTCTTAATCTGTATCCGAAAACCGGACGCTACTTCATTGACAAGGACGCCGCGAGCCTCGTAGTCCTCGTTCAGCGCTGCGATCGCCTGTCGAATCTCTGACTTTTCCGGCGCCATTCGCCCATCGAACAGCTTTTGCAGCTGATCAATGTTCAGGGGACGGCCGGCCCCAAGCAGCGCTGCTTCAATAAAATATTTGATCTCGTTTGCGTCCATCAGCAATGCATCTCTTTACCAAGCTGGGTCAATATTTGCGATGTTGACCTCACCATCGTCGGCGACGAGGCGCACGGAGGATGCGGCGCGAACATGCAACGGCGAAAACTCCTCGGCCTGCACAACCTCGATTACCGTTTCCCGAAGCAGCTCGAGAATCGCGATAAACGTTACCGCTACTCCCATGCGCCCTTCTTCCGGATCGAACAGCTCCGCGAAGCCGGTGAATTGATTGGCGTTGATGCGCGACAGAATCTCGGACATTCGTTGTCGCACAGACAGCGGCTCCCGCTGCAGATGCAGGTTCGAGAACATCTCCGCGCGCTTTAGTACATCGTGAAAGGCGAGCAACAACTCCTTGAGCGTTACATCAGGCAGCTGCGCAACCACTTTGCGCTCCGGAGCATCAACGCCGACAACAAAAGTGTCCCTCTCGAGCCGCGGCAATTCGCTGATATCCTGAGCTGCCTTCTTGAACCGCTCGTATTCTTGCAACCGGCGCACCAGCTCAGCCCTCGGATCCTCTTCGTCCTCGTCCTCTGACGGGGGGCGAGGCAGCAACATGCGCGACTTGATTTCTGCGAGCATGGCCGCCATCAGAAGATACTCACCGGCCAGTTCCAGCTGCAGTTCGTGCATCATTTCGATGTATTGCACGTATTGCTTCGTGATCTCGGCAATCGGAATGTCGAGAATGTCGATGTTCTGACGACGAATCAGGTACAGCAAAAGATCGAGCGGTCCCTCAAATGCCTCGAGAAACACCTGCAGCGCGTATGGCGGAATATAGAGGTCCTGTGGCAGCGCTGTGACCGGCTCACCGTCGACAATAGCGAACGGCATTTCTGCTTGCGCTGGGCTCTGTTTCTCGTCCTGAGGCGGCTTCCGTGCGTCTTCGGGGCGCAGGACTTTGAGGTCAGGTTTCATCGGTGTTCCGCGGCGGTATGCGAGCATTCTAGCGCAAAAGTATGGCTGGGCTGCACTCTATCACTGCGCTCGATATCGAGTCAGAGAAAGTCGCTAACATCGCCTTTGCCCTTTCGCATAATTTCGACTGAGCCGCTGGTCAGGTCAAGAACACTGGTTGGCTCGATGCCGACCGGTCCTGCGTCGATAATTGCGTCGATTTGATGCCCGATACGTTCCTCGATCTCCACCGGATCCGTCATCGGCATGCTGTCACCAGGCAATGTCAGCGTTGAACTCATGATGGGCTCGCCAAGGCTATCCAGTACGGCCTGTACCAGCGGATGATCCGGAACGCGCAATCCGATGGTGCGGCGTTTGGGGTTTTGTAGGCGTTTCGGCACACCGCGTGTCGCCGGCAGAATGAATGTGTATGGCCCGGGTGTGAGCGACCTGATCAGGCGGTAAGCCCAGTTGTCGACACGTGCATAGGTACTGATTTCGGACAAATCACGACAGACCAGCGTGAAGTTATGCTTCTTATCTGTGCGACGAATGCGGTGAATGCGATCGATTGCCCGCTTATCGCCAATATGGCAGCCGAAGGCATAGCTCGAATCGGTTGGGTACGCGATCAGGCCGCCGCTGCGGATAATCTGCGCGGTCGCCGCCACGCGCCGCGGCTGCGGGTCGGTCGGATGGATTTCAATTAGCTTGGCCACGCGCGGATTGTAGGGAAGTCAGCACAAGACGCAAGATTGCAAAACACTGTATTATTCCGCTGCTTTTCGAAAGGAACGTGCCCGCTCTATGCAGCTATTTATCGATTATCTGCCGATACTGATCTTCTTCGGTGCATACTTTTACGAGGACATCTATTTCGCCACCACGGTGCTGATGGTCGTGATGCCGATCATCATGGTCGTTCAGTGGGTGATTACCAAGAAACTGAACAGGATTTACGCCGCGTCGACTGCCCTCGTGCTACTACTCGGCAGCGCCACGTTGCTACTCCGTAATCCGTTATTTCTCTACTGGAAACCAACCGTCCTGAATTGGGCGATCGCCCTGGCATTTCTTGGCAGCCAATTCATCGGCGCAAAGCCCTTCGTACAGCGCATGATGGGGGAAGCAGCCAGACTCAGGGACGAACAGTGGCGGCGGCTCAATCTGATCTGGGTGATTTTTTTCATAGTTGTTGGTGGGATTAATCTATACGTCGCCTATTCATTCAGTGAACCCACCTGGGTCAAATTTAAACTGTTCGGCATGCTTGGACTGACATTCGCGTTTGTGATCATCCAGACAGTCTGGCTAATGCGTACGATGAACAACAACGAGTCGGTTAAACAAAAGTCGGAGTAATGCCGGTGTGGTATGCGATCCTGAGTGAAGATGTCGAGGACAGCCAACTGCTGCGTGCCGCGGCGCGGCCGGCACATCTGGCCCGATTGACCGAATTGGTTGCTCAGGGACGGCTGCTCACGGCAGGGCCGCATCCGGCGGTAGATTCTGGAGACCCCGGACAAGCCGGGTTTTCCGGCAGCCTGGTAATTGTGGATTTTCCGTCACTGGACGATGCAAGGGACTGGGCCGATGCGGATCCCTATGTGCAGGCCGGCGTTTATCAAAGCGTCTCGGTCAAACCGTTCAAGCCCGTATTGCCATGACCCTGGGTCGTGTGGCAACCATCAAGAGTATGCTGACCGCTGCCCTGGCACCGGACGAGCTTTTGGTTAAGGACCAAAGTCATTTACACGCCGGTCACGCGGGCGCTAAGGAAGGTAAAGGGCACTTTGAGGTGACTATTGTGTCAGATGAATTTACCGGACTAAATCGGATCGCGCGGCACCGTTTGGTTTATGATGCGCTTGGCAATTTTTTGGCAACCGATATTCACGCATTGCGGATTAATGCATATTCACCGTCGGAGCGCTGACTCAGGTTTCGACGCAAAGATCTTAAGTAACTGAGGGCCCCTAATATGTCTATCTCCTTTCGTTCCAGATTCATTGGGATGTCCGCGACATTTGCAGCGTTTGCAGCGTTTGCTGCGTTGGCGCTGTCGTCCACGTCCGGTGCAAATGCCGAAACCGTGGCGACCGTCAATGGCGTTGCCATCGATAGCGCGATCGTCGATCTGTACCTGTCCAGCCAGACGCAAAGGCCCGCGGCAGAGGCTACAGCCGCCGAACGAAATTCGGCAATAACGGAACTGACCGACATTTACCTGCTGACGACCCAACCTGAGGCGAAGGCATTTGCCAACGATACGGTTGTGAAGGCTCAAATCGAACTGCAGTCACGTGGCGTGATCGCGCAAGCTGTCGCTGCCGACTTCTTCGCCAAGAACGGGGCCACCGACGAAGAAATACTTGCTGAGTACGAATCTCAGAAAATGATGTCGCCGCCATTGCAGTTCAAGGCACGCCACATTCTCGTTCAGACACAGGCGGCCGCCTCAGATCTGATAGCTCAGCTCGATGACGGTGCAGACTTCGCAGAGTTGGCCAAAGCAAATTCGACCGGCCCTACGGGCCCTAATGGCGGCGACCTTGGCTGGTTCTCGCCGGAGCAAATGGTGAAGCCATTCTCCGATTCCGTTGCGGCACTGAGCGATGGGGCACACACCAGCGAGCCCGTGCAGACGCAGTTTGGCTGGCATGTGATTTTGCGCGAAGACTCTCGCGAAAATCAGCCGCCAACATTGGAAAGTGTCCGTGATGTCATCAAACAACGGGTCGAGCAAGCGAAATTTCGGGCTTACATCGAGAAACTGCGTGCAGACTATACGAACAGTGGTTGACTTAACTTAATCCTCAAATAGACGGAACCAGGGCGCCCTTTGGCGCCCTTTTTTCTTTTGGGGGATTGTTTTGTGAAGCCAATCACACCGCCACTCGAACAACGATCCTAGTATTGCCCCGAGGTCGCCCCTAATCGCTCGGGGGTGGCTTCTCCAACCCTCGCATCTCCCTTATGGTTGATACGAGAACTAAGTCGGCAGGGACGCCGACTTTTTTACGCCCGAAGAACTCGTTCTAAATTCCAGATACAAAGAAGGCCGCAATTGCGGCCTTCTTTTTATAGGTCCTCGTTGAGACGGACGTCCCTGTCTCACTCCGATTAGCGTTTATCGCAGCGATTTGTCTCCGAGGAAAAGGCTCGTCTTGTCAATGACGCGTTCACCGAGCATGGCCCCGCCGAGCGCCGGCTGAGTACCAATTACCGTGATCGCGGCACCAATGCCGTCGAACCTGGAACCACCGAGCGACGATGTGTAATCGACCGTCAATTCTCCAATCCTTGCGGTGCCAAAACGAAGATCAATCGACGACGGAATCCCCGTCACGAATACCTCTGTAGAACCCGGCACGTATGTCTCCGGCGAAACCAGCACCTCGGTCGCGTTGATCAATCCTGCACCGGCCAATACACCGTTGACTGTGACGAAGTCGCCAACTTGTAGTGCGGCCAGATCCGCACCGGCGAGGGCCACCGTTTGGCCAATGGAAACAAAGGTTCCGTTCCTGCGATCGATGGACTGAACCGGACCAGCAAGCAACTCTATGCCACTGCCATGGATCGCGTCGGTACCACTGCCGTGGATCGCATCAGTACCGCTGCCATGGATCGCGTCGGTACCACTGCCGTGGATCGCATCAGTACCACTGCCATGGATGGCGTCGGTACCACTGCCGTGGATCGCATCAATACCGCTGCCATGGATGGCGTCGGTACCACTACCGTGGATCGCATCAGTACCGCTGCCATGGATCGCGTCGGTGCCGCTGCCATGGATCGCGTCGGTACCACTGCCGTGGATCGCATCAGTACCGCTGCCATGGATCGCGTCGGTACCACTGCCATGAATGGCGTCGATACCACTGCCATGGATCGCATACGCGCCATTGTCATGAATCGCATACACGCCACTTCGATGAATCGCGTCGGTACCACTGCCGTGGATCGCATCAATACCGCTGCCATGGATCGCGTCGGTACCACTGCCATGGATCGCGTCAGTACCG
>JAOTUB010000191.1 GCA_029864095.1 Gammaproteobacteria bacterium
TCGTCCGCGAGCTTTTTAGCGTCGGAGAGCCACCAGGTTTTGGGTTTGCGAGAGCGTTTCAATAGATCAAGGTAGAATGAGCGTTACTAACGAAATCAGCATCACAGGGAGCAACCGTAGCATGAAATATCGCCATGTCGGCAAAGCAGGCATCCAGGTCAGCGAATTGTCGCTGGGTTCGTGGATAACCTTTCACAACCAGGTCGGCATCGAGGATACGGTTTCGATGATGGCGGCCGCGTACGACGCCGGTGTGAACTTTTTTGACAACGCGGAAGCTTATGCGCGCGGAAAGTCCGAGGAGATCATGGGCGCGGCGTTCAAAAAGCTCGGTTGGCGGCGCGGCAGCTACCTGGTGTCGACGAAGCTGTTTTGGGGATTCCACGATAACCCTAACGAGCGCAATACGCTCAACCGCAAGTACCTCATCGAGGCGATCGACGGCTCGCTCAAGCGTCTCGACATGGAGTACGTGGATTTGCTCTTTTGCCATCGTGCCGATCCATCGACGCCCGTCGAGGAAACCGTCTGGGCGATGCACAACATCATCGAGCGCGGCAAAGCACTGTACTGGGGCACATCCGAGTGGGAGGCAGCGGAAATCCTGGCGGCAATCGAGGTCGCCGAGCGCCACCATTTGCACAAGCCGATCGTCGAGCAGCCAATATACAACCTGTTTGACCGACATCGCTTCGGCCCCGAATACGACGCTGTGTATCAGGAATACGGCTACGGCTCTACAACCTGGAGTCCATTGGCGTCCGGCCTGCTGACCGGCAAGTACAGTGCCGGCATTCCAAAGGGCAGTCGTGGTTCGCTGCAAGGGAATGACTGGCTCAAGAAAGAGCTGACCGATACAGAGAGATTAGCCAAAGTCGCGGCGCTGCAGCCCATCGCCCGACAAATGGGCGCGAGTATTGCGCAGTTCTCCTTAGCCTGGTGCCTACAGAACCCCCACGTGAGTACCGTCATGACGGGTGCCAGCCGTGTGGAGCAGGTGCACGAGAACATGCAGGCCATGGACTTTGTGGATAACTTCACGCCGGACGTGATTGCGGAGATTGACCGAATTTTCGACAGCAGCTGAGCCGTACTTCGAGAGGCGGATGTTGCGCTAGTCCCCCTTCGTCATCGGGTCCTTCTTCACATACAAGCCCTCGAACCAGACGTTCCAGGTGTCTGACGTTTCGTCGTACAGATCAAAGTGTTGGATGACCGAGCCATCCGTCTGGGGCGTCCAGATGCCGCGGAAAGGCGCGGCCGCAGCCCGGCCGTAGTTATAGATGTGCCCCGTCAAAACCATCGCGCCGTCGTCGTTCAGGCCACCGGCATAGTCAATCGAGTAACCATTGGCAACCCAGACCTGGCGCCACTCGGCCTTGACCGGGTTGTAATAGTTTATCGAAAACCCGCCGCCGCCTTGCGCCCCTTGCCATTCTTCCTTCAACAGACAGGAACTGTAGTGCCTGGTAATGGAATTTTTGCCTTGAAACTGGCGTGCTTCGTCGTTGGAGTAGACATTCCACTCACCAACCCAGAAGTCGAAGTCGGCGAAGCCAGGGTTGGACTCACAATGGGGCGGTGGCGGTGGCGGTGCCGGCGTCGTCGCCGGCTCTTCCTGCGCCATAGTTGTTGCTGCAAACGACAGAAGGATCGTTGTCGATGCAACGAGTTTGAATAGTCGAGTCATCGTTTCTCCTCATCGGTCCGGCAGGCCCGCATGTATCCTCGGCATCATACCGGCCGCCCACTATATTGCGGCAGACAAGCTATACTCTCAACGTGATTTGTCTTTATTTCCGGTGAGCGACATGACAAGCAAATATCTAATTGCACTATTGACCGTATCCTTGCCTGGTCTCGTCCTGGCTCAGGACTCCGGCTCGTACCAATGTTCTTTCGGTGAGCTGCAGCGACGTGTAGTAATACTGACCGAGCCCGGCGTGTCGGTGCCGTGCGAGGTGCATTACTTCAAAGATTCGGAAGCCCCGGGCGAAAAACAGGTGTTGTGGAGCGCGACGAGCCAGCCGGGTTATTGCGAGAGCAAGACGGAGGAGTTCATAGCCAAGCTGGAAAGCTGGGGTTGGGACTGCGGGCAGGGTGAGGCAGTGGCGCCAGCGCCAGGCCCTGAGACCGACGAAGCTGAGGCCGAGCCCCCTGTTTATGACGACACGGACGTGCTTTCGCCCGGCGACCCGTCAAGTTTGTAAACGCGCCGCGCGTCAGCTCGCGACTATTGAGTCTGCGCGACTACGGCAGGATCGACATGCGGAAGATGGTGCTCGCATTCTTCCGTCAGATGCTCTGCATTCCTGATCCAGTTGCAAGTTTCGCACGTGCAGGTCGTCTCATCGTGGCGCAATTCGCTGTGTAGCGCTTCGACGAGCTTGATGCCTTCACGCAGTGAGGCGCTAAGAGTCTTTGTCGTCTTGTCTTCGAAATGTCTGAAGTCCTGCAGGCACCTGTTCCAGCCGCAGTTGCCATCGAGGTCGCAATGGTTGCAGCGTTCACCGGTTGCTGCAAACAGGCTGTCGTGCGGGTAATTGCCTTCTTCGATGAGTGACATGACCAGCAACCTGGGATAGATGAGCGCTTCGATTAGTTTTTCTCGCATTACCATCTCCTATTGACTGTGTCCCCATATTAGGCCGAACAATGGGCGTACTCAACCGACCGGGCAGGCTGTCTCGCGGCAATTAAGGTAAATTGACGGCATGGACGACTATCTGGCAGCGGCTGTTGAAGAGGCCCGCCAAGGGCAGGCCGCGGGCGGCATTCCCATCGGCTCCGTGCTCGTCATCGATGGTGAGATCATTGCGCGCGGCCATAATCAGCGCATGCAGAAAGGCAGCGCGGTGTTGCACGCAGAAATGGACTGTCTGGAAAATGCGGGCCGCCTGGGCGCACGCGACTACCGCAAATCCGTGTTGTACTCGACTTTGTCGCCGTGTGACATGTGCAGCGGTGCTGTTCTGCTCTACGGCATCCCGAAAGTCGTTATCGGCGAAAACCAGACATTTCGGGGCCCCGAAGACTATCTGCGCTCGAGAGGTGTAGAACTCGAGATATTAAACGATGCGGAATGCCAGCAGCTGATGCGCGATTTTGTAGCCGCGAATCCTGCGCTTTGGAATGAGGACATCGGCGAGACCTAGGCCCTTCTGGTACGGCACGATGCGGCGAATTGCTAGAAAAGTGCCCGTACCAGCAGCAGAAAGCCGAGCGCGGCGAGCGGTATTCCGAGAGGCGCGCCAATAACGCTGAGTGACACCGCTACGCCTGCAATCATCAAGCCGATGCCTAGAACGGCACACAGCAGTCGACCGACCACGGCGAGAACAAAAGTAACAAACCGCCAGATTGCGTAGAACGGCCATAACAGAACTGGCACTTTATTTTCGGCTGGGTCACCCACTTCCTGATTATAGCCGTCACGGCTGCGCCGATCCTTTGGTGAGGCAAAAAAAACCCCGCGCAAGGCGGGGTTCTATGGAACGTACTGCGTGTCTTAGTTGCCGAAGTAGAATCGACCGCTCACCGCGTACGTCGATACGTCATCGCTGAATTCACCGCTGAGTCCAAGCGACCAGCTGTCGTTGAAACTATAGAGCCCACCGATCTCAAAGCCGGTATCGTCACCCAGGTCACTGTAATCAACGCGCTTAATGCCGGCATTCAGCTCAAGTTCTTCGGTTGCTGCGAAACGAATGCCGACACTGAGTCCGTAGCCACTGTCGTCAATACTTCCAGGTCCGGGCGGGTTGAGATCGACCGATTCATAGGACAACTTCGCAACCAGGTCGACAGTCTCTGATAGCCCCATGTTGTAGCCGAAACCGGCCCGAAATCGGGTCGCATCGGTATCGGGCACGAGGCCGCTTGCCTCGAGGTCTGCGATGTCGTAACCGGCGAATACATGAAAGCTGTCTGTAAATGCATAGGACGCGCCGAGCGTGAAGCCGCCGCCGTCTATACCCAAGACATCGAAATCGGTGTTGCCGTAGCCGAGGTACAAATAGTTGTAGTCAAAATCTTCTGCGCTGGCCGATGCCGAAAACGCGAGAAGCAAAACAAAAAGTGTTGAACGCAACATTACGTTCTCCTGATCAGTGCCCAAGAGCCCCGCATGCTAACGGGATTCGCAATAGCAAGTGTGCCTTGGATCACATATTTGCTTCGCCGTTGGTTATTGTTAATTTACAGTCACAAAAACCGCGTATTTCAGCAATTTCAGGGCGCTATTTGTTGTAGAAAAGCAACGACATTCTCTCGTATTGGAGTCAGTAGCATGCAAATTCGACTAACGTCTGTTCTCGCCTTGGTTCTGATATCGGCGCCCCTGTGTGCCGGGGAACCATCGCTCGGCCCGGCCATCGACGGCTATGGCCCGACCTATCCAATCAATGATCGGGATGTCGCTTTGGAAGAGGGCTTCGTCCATCGCGTGGCTTTTGATGTGGCGGCGTATTCTGACGATGTCGCGTCATTGAGCGCCGGGCTCGTCAGCGTTGCCCGGTTCCTGAACATGCATGCGCGCAACGGCGTTGCGGTGGAAAACATGGACGTCGCCATTGTGGTGCACGGGCCTGCTCTGAAGACTATCTTGAACAACGATTCGTATCAGGCGCGCTATAAAGCCGACAATCCCAATCTCGAACTTGTGATGAAACTGCACAATGCAGGTGTTCGGTTTTACGTCTGCGGACAGTCGATGGCCTTTGGCGGGATTGCAATAAGTGAGCTTGCACCGCCAATGAAAGTCGCGCTATCGGCAATGACGATGCTCACGGTGCTTCAATCCGAAGGTCATGCTGTGTTGTAATAGCGGCCGCTGCGCCCGTAGCTCAGCTGGATAGAGCACCTGGCTTCGAACCAGGTGGTCGGGAGTTCGATCCGAGGAACGCGAAGCGTTCCGACGGACGCCGAAGGCGCCCCGAAGGGGTGACGAGCGCAGCCAGGAATCA
>JAOTUB010000003.1 GCA_029864095.1 Gammaproteobacteria bacterium
CGAGGCGAGCGCGGACTTTTGGCCGCGGACCTGTTGGCCGAGCTAAGGGGCGTGATCAACCTATGAGGCTGTATCTGCCCGACCCGGCGGCGACTGCTGAACTCGCCAGCCGGTTGCACGCCGTGCTGCCAGCCGATACGGCTGGGTGGACGTTGCTGCTCGAGGGTGAACTCGGGGCTGGAAAATCGACCATTGCGCGGGCACTCATTGCGGCCATGGGCCATAGCGGCAAGGTGCCGAGCCCGACCTATACCCTGGTCGAGCCCTACGAGCTTCCGCGTGGAATGGTATATCACATTGATTTATATAGAGTTACTAGCGAACAAGAGCTCCGCTACCTGGGCTGGAACGAACTCGAGGATGGCTTTCGCCTGGTCGAATGGCCGGATCGAGCGCCGGCACTGGCCGCGAGCGCTGACTTGTTGATTCGGCTGGAATACGCGCCATCGGGCCGCAACGCGGAGATCACGGGTCTGAGTACGCGCGGCGCAGAATTGGTGGCGCAAATGAGCGCGACGACGATGACTTAGCTACAGGATTAACTAAGTCCGATATCTTCATAATTTTGATACATAAATATTGGATTTCCCGGCCGCGGCGGTATACTCACCCGACATAATCCCGAGATGTGAGTTCGACTGCCCGCGATGCGCTGCCGACGCCTGTTCCTGACTGCATTCCTTGCGCTGCTTGCCGGTACGGCGCAGTCCGCGAGTACTCTCGAGAATATCCGCATTTGGGCTGAAAGCGGCAAAACGCGGGTCGTGCTCGATCTGAGTGGGCCCGCTCAGCACTCGATTTTCACGCTACGCGGTCCGGATCGTCTTGTCGTCGATTTGAAAGATGGCCGACTCGCACGCGCGCTGACGGACATGCCTGAAGGGGTTGGCTCGGTCCGCGCGATCCGCACCGGCGTGCGTGCTAATGGGCAGTTACGTGTAGTGTTCGACCTCAGTGAAAACGTGCGCTCGCGGAGTTTCACGGCGGGACCGAACAGCCGCTACGGGGATCGCCTGGTAATCGATCTGCAGCGCTCGGGAACCCCGCAGACCGTCAAGCGCGCCTCGGAAGCGTATACGCCCGGCCGCGACATCGTCGTTGCGATCGATCCGGGCCACGGCGGGCATGATCCGGGCGCGATAGGCAAGGGCAGAACGAAGGAGAAGGACGTCGCACTCGCGGTATCGCGCAAGCTGGCGGCCCGCATCAATGCTGAGCGCGGCATGAAGGCGATTCTGGTACGCGATGGTGACTATTACGTGGATCACCGCAGGCGCACCGATATTGCCAGGCGCGGCAATGCAGACCTGTTTGTATCGATTCATGCGGATGCTGTCGATGATCGGCGTGCAAGTGGCGCGACTGTCTATGCGCTGTCGACCAAGGGCGCCAGTGACGAGGAAGCGCGGCTCCTGGCCGAGCGCGAAAATGCGGCTGTAAGGGTTGGTGGCGTGTCGCTGGAGGACAAAGACGAAGTGCTGGCCGAGGTGCTGCTCGATCTGTCACAAAGCGCCGCGTTGAGCGCCAGCCTGGACGTTGGCTCGAAAGTCATCAGTGAGATAGCGAGAATCACCAAAGTGCGCCGTCGCTCGGTGCAGCAGGCCGGTCTCCTGGTCCTGAAATCGCCGGATATGCCATCGATCCTCGTTGAGACCGCGTACATTTCGAATCCGGCTGAAGAGCAACGACTCCGCGATCCTGGCTATCAAGAGAAGTTGGCGAATGCGGTTCTCGCGGGCATCCGCAACTACTTTTATACGAACCCGCCGCCTGAGACACAGATTGCAATGGATGTGCGCAGAACGCCGGATCGCCAGGTTCGGCACGTTATCGCCCGTGGCGACACGCTGTCTGAGATCGCGGCACGCTATAACGTGAGCACGTCGGCAATTCGTGCGGCCAACAGGCTGAACAACGACAAGATTCGCGTCGGTCAGACGCTGTCAATACCGATTTTCCCGGGCACCTGATTCGGTGTCGCAAGACATTTGCCCGCCATTTTGAAAAAATGGCAGGTCGTCTTCGTCATTTTCAGCAGCGCATGCCGATTCTTGAGCTTCCCAGTCACCTGATCAACCAGATTGCCGCGGGCGAGGTGGTCGAGCGCCCGGCCTCGGTAGTCAAGGAGCTTGTCGAAAACAGTCTCGACGCGGGCGCTCGCAGCCTGCACATCGATATCGTTGCGGGGGGCCAGAAGCTCATTCGCATCCGGGACGATGGCAGCGGCATTACCAAGGACGAGCTCTGCCTCGCGCTGTCGAGACATGCAACGAGCAAGATCTCGAGCCTTGATGATCTCGAAGCCGTTGCTTCGCTCGGATTTCGCGGCGAGGCGCTTCCGAGTATCGCATCTGTTGCGCGACTGACGCTGTGTTCCAGGACTGCCGAGGCAAATTCAGCGTGGCAGATCGAAGCCGATGGCGGTGTGGTCAGCGCGCCGCGCCCGGCCGCGCATCCGCCCGGGACGACCGTAGAGGTTCACGATCTGTTCTACAACACTCCGGCGCGGCGGCGATTCCTGCGCACGGAACGCACCGAGTTTGGCCACATCGACACGTGGCTGCGTCGCCTCGCGCTGTCACGACCCGCTGTCGCGTTTACGGTGACCCACAATCGACGCACCGTAATGCGGCTTGCGGCCGCCGTAACGGCGGAGGAGTGCCTGCTGCGTCTGGCCAAGATCTGCGGCGAGACATTTGCCGAACAGGCCGTCTTCTTCGAGCGTGAGACAGACGGCGTAGCGGTCGCGGGCTGGATCGGTCTGCCGACATACAATCGCAGCCAACCGGATATGCAGTACTGGTTCGTCAATGGCCGCAGCGTCCGTGACAAGACGCTATCGCATGCTGTGCGTCACGCGTATCGCGATGTGATGTTTCACGGCCGCTTTCCCGCTTATGTGCTGAGTCTGACCTTGGACCCAGCAGGCGTCGATGCCAATGCGCATCCGGCCAAGCACGAAGTCCGGTTTCGCGATGGCAGGCGGGTGCACGGTGTGGTTTCTCAGGCTATCGAGATTGCACTCAGCGACACCCGTCCGGGAGGCCACACCAGTACGCCGAGGGCGATCGGGAGCGGTGCCTCGTACTCACAAGGATCGATGTCGCTGCCAGGTTCGTATTCGCCAGGCACGGCTGCGGTGCGAGAGTCGCTGACGGCCTATCAGGCCCTGTCGGGTGCTGCGGCGCTCGACATCAGTGTGGATCGCGGGGAGATCCCGCCCCTCGGCTTTGCGATTGCGCAACTCGCCGGCGTTTACGTTCTCGCGGAAAACAAAGAGGGGCTCGTCATTGTGGATATGCATGCGGCGCACGAGCGCATTCTTTACGAAAAGCTGAAACGTGGCTTCGATGACAAAGCGTTGGTCAGGCAGCCCTTGCTGGTGCCGGTTACGGTGGCTGTCGCCGAGAGCGAGGCGGAACTGGTCGAGCAATCGGCGGCAGTGCTCGAGAAGCTGGGGATGGTCATCGGCCGCGCCGGGCCGACCAGCCTGGTAGTGCGCGAGGTGCCGGCGTTGCTGAGGAACGCCGATGCGGAGGCGCTGCTGCGCGACGTACTCTCGGACATTGCGCAGGCGGGACAAAGCAATCGTGTCGAGGATGTTTGTCATGACTTTCTCGCGACAATGGCTTGTCATCATTCGGTGCGTGCGAATCGATCACTGACACTTGGCGAAATGAACGCGTTGCTTCGCGAGATGGAAAACACCGAGCGCGCGGACCAGTGCAACCACGGCCGACCGACCTGGACATCAATCACGATGTCCGAGCTTGACCGGCTGTTTCTGCGTGGCCGCTAATCACGCCGCATCGTGAGAAACGCCATTTGCCTTATGGGACCCACAGCGTCGGGTAAGACCGACGTCGCGATCAGTTTGTGCAGACGCTTCCCGCTCGACATTATCAGCGTTGATTCGGCTCTCGTGTACCGCGGCATGGACATCGGCACAGCGAAGCCCGATGCGGCAACTTTGCGGCGCGCGCCGCACCGGTTGATTGACATTCGTGATCCGGAACAAAGCTACTCTGTGGGCAACTTTGTGCGTGATGCGCGAGCTGAAATGGACGCGATATTTGCCAAGCGCCGTGTGCCGCTACTCGTTGGCGGTACGATGATGTACTTTCGTGCGCTGATCGAAGGCATCGCGGAGCTGCCGCCGGCGGATGCCGAAATTCGCGCAGGAATCGATGCGGATGCGCAGCAGACGGGATGGCCGGCGATGCATGAGAAGCTCCAGAGCGTCGATCCGCAGACGGCAAAACGCATCAAACCGAATGATCGGCAGCGCATTCAGCGTGCGCTCGAAGTGTATCTGGCCAGCGGAAAACCGCTCAGCGCGTGGCACGAGAGCCATGACGGGCAGGTAAAAAAGAACCCACGATTCGTCAAATTCGCGCTGCAGCCGGCGACTCGAGAAGTCCTGCATGAGCGCATTGAAACACGACTAAATTTTATGTTAAACAACGGCTTTGTGGAGGAAGTGAAGGTACTTCGTGAGCGTAAAGGGCTGACGCCTGAACATCCGTCGATGCGTGCTGTCGGTTACCGGCAGCTGTGGCAACACCTGGACGGGGACTGCTCGCTCGAGCAGGCGGCTGGCAAAGCCCTGGCGGCGACCCGGCAGCTCGCGAAGCGGCAGGTAACCTGGCTAAGGAGCGAACAAGGGCTGAAATCGTTTGACCCACTTGAAGCCAACACAATCGACGCCATATCCGGGTGTCTGATAGACTTTTTCGACGCTTAGGCTGAACTCGCGCGGGCAACCGGCGCCACCGGGATGCGGTGTTCAAAAAATATCAAGAATAAGGAGACCCAATCATGGCTAAAGGGCAAACACTGCAAGATCCGTTCCTCAACATCCTGCGAAAAGAGAAGGTGCCGGTGTCGATATACCTTGTCAACGGTATCAAGCTTCAGGGTCAGGTAGATTCATTTGATCAATTTGTCGTACTGCTCAAGAACAGCGTCAACCAGATGGTATACAAACACGCGATTTCGACTGTCGTGCCATCGCGCAACGTTCGCCTTCCGTTACCGGACGACGAAGCAGGAGACGGCTAATTTGAAGTCCATATCGCCGCGGGAGTTTGTGCTTGTTTGAACGACCGCAAAGCGGCGAACGTGCAGTTCTGGTCCACGCAAGCCCCGCGGGTGCGCCGGACGAACCCGAACGCGAAGAGTTTCGGGAGCTGGCTCGATCGGCAGGGGCGCTTATTGTCGACGAAATCGTCAGCAACAGACGGCGGCCTGATCCGAGGTATTTCATCGGCAAGGGCAAGCTCGACGAACTCTCAAAAAGCGTCAAGACGCACGCCGTGGAGCTGGTCATTTCATCGGCTGCTCTCTCGCCGAGCCAGGAGCGCAATCTCGAGCGGCAGCTGCAATGTCGCGTGCTGGACCGTGCCGGTTTGATTCTCGACATATTTGCGCAGCGCGCACGGAGCTTTGAAGGCAAGCTGCAGGTTGAGCTGGCACAGCTGCAGCACCTGTCGACGCGCCTCGTGCGCGGCTGGACCCACCTCGAGAGGCAAAAAGGTGGTATTGGACTGCGCGGGCCAGGTGAGACGCAGCTCGAATCCGACCGTCGTATGATCGGTGCGCGGATCAAGCAGCTGAACTCAAGGCTCGAACAAGTCGACGCGCGCCGCACGATGAATCGTCAGAACCGGGTGCGCGCCGAAGTGCCGACCGTGGCGCTCGTTGGCTATACCAATGCCGGTAAGTCGACGCTGTTTAATGCGTTGACCGACGCCAGTGTCTACGTCGAAGACCAGCTGTTCGCGACTCTTGACCCAACCGTAAGGCGCCTCGAATTGCCGAACGGCCGCGAGGTTGTCCTGGCTGATACTGTCGGGTTCGTTCGTGATTTGCCGCATGAGCTGATCGCGGCGTTCCGATCAACGCTGCAGGAGGCGCGCGAGGCTGATCTGATTTTACACCTGATCGATGCCAGCGACGGCAATCGTTGGCAGCGGGTTCGCCAGGTCAACTCGGTCTTGAAACAACTCGATGCGGATCGTGTGCCACAGATACGGGTGTACAATAAGATCGACAAACTGGATCGGAAGCCGCGAGTCACGAGCAACCGAGACGGGGAACGCCGCGCCGTGTGGCTGTCCGCGGCGACCGGCGAGGGCATACCATTGTTGCTGGACGCAATCAGCGATCGTCTGCGACGCAAGACACTGCAGGGTGTTATCCATCTGCAACCCTCCCAAGGTCGGCAGCGCGCAAAACTTTTCGAGATCGGGGCTGTCCTCAAAGAAGAGGCATGCGATGATGGCGGCTGGACCCTGGAACTAAAGATGCCTGAGAGGGACTTGCGGCGCTTTTTGAAGCGCGAGAACCTCCCAGCCGACCTATTGGCGCCAACGCCGGCGGAGACACCGGCCAAGGCTGGAACCTGGAAGTAAAGACGGACATGGCTTGGAACGAATCGGGAAACGGTAAGGACCCCTGGAAGCGAGACGACGGGGCGCCAAACGACCTTGATCAGATCGTGCGGAACTGGCAAAAGCGCCTGGGCAGTTTGTTTGGCGGAGGAGCCGGCGGCGGTCGCGGATTTGGTGGAGGCGGTGGTGGCTGGTTTATTGTAATCCTGCTTATTATCGCCTGGGGTGTGACGGGTTTCTACCGGGTTGATGAGGCCGAGCGTGGTGTCGTACAACGCTTTGGCGCCTACACGGAAACCACTTTGCCGGGCCTGCACTGGCACATGCCGTTTCCTATCGAAACTGTTGACCTTGTCAATGCTAATGCCGTATCGAATTTCGCCTATGACACCGAAATGCTGACTGCCGATGAGCAGTACGTCTTTATCGACATGGTCGTACAATATCGGCGCACCGATCCGGTCAAGTACAGCTTTGAGGTCGTCGAGCCGGAATCGACGCTGAAAGATGTTACGGAGAGCGCGCTGCGCGAGGTCGTCGGTACGACGACACTCGAAGTGCTGGTGACGAGTCGTCGTGACGAGATCGCCTCGCGAACGCGCGACGTGTTGCAGACCACACTGGACAGTTACGGGGCTGGATTGACGGTGACGTCTATATCTCTGGAGACTGTCAACTACCCTGAAGCCGTGCAGGCGGCGGTCGATGACGCGCAAAAAGCACGTAACGACAGTGAACGCTACAGCCTTGAAGCGGACGCGTACGCGCGAGACGTTATTCCGAAAGCACGTGGTGATGCTGCGCGTGTGCTCGAAGATGCACGCGCCTATCGTGATCGTGTCATCGCAGACGCGCAGGGTGACGCATCGCGTTTCGAAGCGCTGTTGACCGAGTACAAAAAAGCACCGCGCGTTACGCGTGAGCGCCTGTACATCGATGCGATTGAAGAGGTGTACGGAAGATCAAACAAAGTATTCCTCGATGCTGAGGGCAGCGGTAATCTGCTGTATTTGCCGATCGACAAGATGATTGGGCAAGGTACCCGACCAGCGTCGTCGGGCGACGGTACCCGTGCATCCGACTCGCCTAATCCGACTCAGTCACAGAGTGACGTCAGAATCGAGCCTGTGGATTCACGCGCAAGGAGGGAAAGACAATGACCAGCGGAAGATTTGGATTCGTTGTCGTACTGGGCCTCGCACTCGTCGCACTCGGCTTATCGGCATTTACTGTGAATGAACGTGAGCTGGCGATCAAACTGCAACTGGGCGAGGTGGTCAAATCTGATTACACGCCGGGCCTGAATTGGAAGTGGCCCGTCGTGCAGAATGTTCGAAAGTTTCCCAAGCGAATTCTGACGATCAGCGATCGTCCGGAACGCGTATTTACGGCGGAGAATGAGGCTCTGAAAGTGGATTTCTTCGTCAAGTGGCGAATTATTGACCCGGTCCGTTTCTATACGTCGACAGGCGGCTCACAACTCGTTGGCGATGGCCGGCTGTCCGAGATCATCAAGAATGCCGTCGTCACCGAATTCGGTAAACGCTCCGTCAAGGAGGCCATTTCCGTAGGCCGTGCAGAGCTGATGCGTGACATGCTCAAAACCGCCTCCGCTCCGGCAGAGGACCTGGGTGTCGAGTTGATCGACTTTCGAGTCAAGCAAGTTGAATTCATGGATGAGGTGAAAAACTCTGTCTATCAACAGATGGCGGCCGAGCGTGCAAGAATTGCGGCCGAACGTCGTGCTGAGGGCCGAGCTGCCGCAGAAGAACAACGAGCCGGTGCGGACAAGGAGCGAACAATTATCCTTGCTGATGCGTATCGGGACGGGCAGATCATTCGCGGTGTGGGCGATGCGCGTGCGGCCGAGATCTATGCGAATGCGTACAACAAAGATCCGGAGTTTTACGCGTTTTACCGGAGCATCGATGCCTATCGCAAGTCGATGGGTAGGCCCGGAGATCTTCTCGTACTTGATCCAAATAGCGACTTTTTCCGATACCTGAATCGGTCGGACGGTAGCCGGTAAGCGCCAAAGATTGTGTTCTGGACCGAGATCCTGACGGCTGTAGCGTTGCTGCTGATCATCGAGGGCATGCTGCCATTCGTTGGCCCGGATCGATACAAACAACTGGTGGCGCAAATTGCGCAACTAAGTGACAATCATTTGCGCGCGTTCGGCCTGGGCGCAATGCTGGCCGGGTTGTTGCTGCTGTTTCTTGTTCGAAGCTGATAATCGGAAGGACCATGGGGAAAAACGTCGTTGTCATCGGCACCCAGTGGGGTGACGAAGGCAAAGGAAAGATTGTCGATCTGCTGACCGATCGTGCCTCTGCCGTAGTCCGGTTTCAGGGAGGGCACAACGCCGGTCATACGCTTGTGATCGATGGTGAGAAAACTGTCTTGCACCTGATTCCTTCGGGCATTCTTCGTGATGGTGTGAGCTGTCTGATCGGCAACGGCGTTGTGCTTTCGCCGGACGCGCTGATGACCGAAGCTAACGCGCTTGTTGCCAAAGGTGTACCGGTATTTGACAGGCTGAAGATCAGCGCGAATTGTCCCCTTATTCTGCCATCGCATGCGGCGCTGGATCTTGCACGCGAACAATCAAAGGGCGACGACGCAATTGGCACGACAGGTCGCGGTATCGGGCCCGCTTATGAAGACAAGGTATCGCGCCGGGCACTGAAGGTCTCTGATCTGTTTGTGCACGAGGATTTTGCGTCGAAGCTGGCAGAAGTGCTCGAGTATCACAATTTCCTGTTGCAGAATTATTTTCATGCCGCGCCGCTGGATTATTCGAAGACGCTTGATGACGCACTGGCGGCAGCTGAAGTGATCGTGCCGATTGCGGTTGATGTCACTCAGGTTCTGCGAGATTTCGCGGACCGAGGCAAGAGCATAATGTTCGAAGGCGCGCAGGGTACGTTTCTCGACATCGACCACGGTACTTATCCGTTCGTGACGTCGTCAAACACAGTGGCCGCGGGTGCCAGCATTGGCACTGGTGTCGGACCGCGCGATCTCGATTACATACTCGGCATCGTCAAGGCATACACAACTCGCGTAGGGGCAGGTCCGTTTCCGACGGAACTGTTCGATGCGGAAGGCGAACATCTCGGGAGCGTCGGCGCCGAGTTCGGTGCGACGACTGGCCGGCCACGCCGCTGCGGCTGGTTCGATGCCGTCGCGCTGCGTCGCTCGATCATCAACAGCAGCGTGTCCGGGCTGTGTGTGACCAAGCTCGATGTCCTGGATGAGCTTCAGACGATCAAGATCTGTGTTGCCTATCGAATCGATGGTCACACGATCGCCGGAGTTCCCGTAGTCGTCAGCCGGTTTGCAGAATGCGAACCGGTCTACGAAGAATGGCCGGGATGGCAGGAGTCGACCATTGGCATTACGGAGTTTGAAAAACTGCCGGAAAAAGCCCGCGACTATCTTGCGCGCATCGAAGAACTTGCCGGCGTACCTGTCGATATCATCTCAACGGGTCCGGGCCGCGAGCAAACGATTATCAAACAGCATCCTTTCGATTAGCAGCGCGCCGAAAAGGATCAGCATCCACAGCTCGAGCGACCCACCACCCCCGGATGACTTACCGCCGGGTTTCGTCACCGTGACCGCGGTAGTCGATGTGTTGTTGAGACCTGTCGAGTCCGTTACCGATAACTGAAAGCGCAGGATAACATCTGACGATACGGTCGGTGCGGTGAACGACGCGATTGCGGAGCCGGCATTACTCAAGGTCACATCGGTACCGGCAATCTGTGTCCACTGAAACGTGAGCGTGTCGCCTTCAGGGTCGTTTGACTGGCTGCCATCCAATGTTACGGCGGCTCCTGATGAGACTGTCTGACTAGCGCCGGCGACCGAGTTCGGCAGACTGTTGATTCCCGTCCCATCGGCGATATTGATGCGCAACGTGGCTTGTGAGCCAACGTTTGCGCCCACGGCGTTACTCAGCGAGAACTCGACGAACTCCGCCGTCTCGCCGCTGCCGTCATCAATGATCGCGAATTCGATCCATTTCGGGTCGGCATCGCCGTCGGCCCATATAACGTTGCCGCTTGTGGCGCCCGCAAAGTCCACACCCGCATCCGCATTGCCACCACTCATGGAATAGTCCACGCTGGCGGCGCCTACGGAACTGCCAATACGGCGGATAACGGCAACTGCGGTCGCAAAGCCCCGTTCGGCGGTACTTATCATTGTCTGGTCGAATTCGACGATCGCTGCAACTCCCGGCTCACTAACATATACGCTGGCGACGTTGTCCGGAGCCAACGTTGCGCCGCCGGTCGGCGCGACGAGTTTGATCAGCATACGCTCCATGTCTTCCGTGTCGGTGTCAGCAAGCAGTTCGATGCTGATGACTTTGTCGCTCGAATCCGCATCGCCCCAAATTAATGCGCCGCTTGCGACCTGCACGTCCAGGCTGCTGCCGGTCGCTGGTACGATTTCGTAACCGACGCTGATCGAACCAGCTGCACCGCCGTTGCGGCGGACTGTGATCGGCAAAGTGGTTCCTTCCTCGCCGCCGAATGAACGAGAGCCAAATGATAAGGAACCTTGCGTGACATCGAGCGTACGATCGGCCGCCATGTAGAAGCCGCTGCCGATATCACTGATTGCGATATTGCCGCTATGAAAAAATGGATACGCGCCCCATGCGCCGACAAAACTGCTGCTATCAGAAGCCGGGTAGGTATCGAGGCGCCCAACCGAAACAGGATTGGCCGGGTCGGTGAGATCGAGAACGGTCAGTCCGCGGCTGTAATTCGACATGTAGTACCGGTTACCGCGCACGAAGCCGTTGTGATCGATCGCCCGTGTCGGGCCGACCCAGTCGCCTGCTGCGACAGGCGCGGTTAGATCCGCGAGTGAAAAGACACGCAAGGTCGTATTCAATCCGAAGTCACGCTCATCTAATTCATCGTGGACGTAGACGTATTGCTTGTCCTCCGACCACCAGCCCGAATGCACGTAAGCGACGTTCGGGTAATTGCTGCGATTGAGGCGGACCGGATTCGTCGTGTCCGTGATGTCCCAGATATCAAACGTCAACTCGTTAAAATCAAACAAAACCTCGCAATAAGTCGTTGCATTAACGCATTGGGTGTCCTTGCGGCTGTCAGTGATTATCATTGACGCTGCATCATGCATGTAGTCGCTGCGTCCGGAACCGGGCATGACTTCAAACGAGGGAGACGCGGGATTATCCACCGAATAGGCTCGATAAGGCCCGGAATTCCGATTCGATCCGGCGATCACCAGTGTCGGCGGGTCGCCCGTCAATGAGAGTCCGGTGCCGAAATCGGTGTTGGTCGCGTAGACATTGTGGGCCGCAGAGAAGTCGCTCGGGTAGCTCAGGCGCCGGATATTATGCGGCAGACCGCTTAGGTCGATAACGAACAATCCGTCGCTGGATCCGTCGGTCGTCACGTACGCATGCGCGTTCCAGCGACCGGTGACCGTGTTCCAAAACTGATAGACCTTGATGTCACGCCAGGCGGTATTCTGGCCATCGATGAAACCGATCTCTCTGGGATTTTCGGCATCCGTAACATCAAATACGGCAGTTCCGTTCTGGAAACCGACTATCGCGTATTCGCGATTACTGTTCAGATCGACAAAACCCCAAACGTCGGCGCCGTTGCCCGGGTTCGCAGAGATATCGGCAGAGCCGACATGCGATAACAGATCGACGTTGTTGCAGGGCAGTCCGCCGGCAGAGCCACCATCACACGGCGTAGCCGGAATGCTCGATTTCAGACTTTCATGGACCGCAAGCAGTTTTGCGGTTTGCGCAACCATGTCGTGGTCGATGCCCTTGCGATCGACGACGACATGAAAACCTCGCTTGCTCATGAGATCGGCGTAGGCCGTCGGGACGCCGGTCAGTGTTGTTGCTCGGGACGAGGGCGTGGAAAAGCCGTCTTCGGGGTCATAACCGCCACGGATATCGATGTCGCCGCCTATTAGCTGAAAAAGGTCTTCTGTATTGGTGACGTCATACGCCCCGCGTGCGATGCGGATTTGGCCACCTTTGCCGACCCAGCGCAACGCGTAGTTGATTGTCCGGCAAGGCGACGCTGTGTTCTGGCAACGACCAGCATCGACGCCATCCGGTGCCACGAACAGGGGCTTCTCGCGGTCACCATGTGCGTGCGCGAGGCTGGCCAGTAAGACGGACAGTGCGAGACATAGAATTGCAGCGTGTTTTCTTGGCAAGAGTCAGTATCCCGGGGTATCTGCGCAGCATAGCAATGTGCGGCGCGCTGCGGCGTGTATTTGCGACATAAGCATTGTGTGCGATTCTACACTGAGACCCCCTTCACACATCAGGAGCTGACCGAAGAGTGACAACCCGCAATTTGCTGTTTAAGGCCGGTCCTGGAGCCTTCGACATGATTCGGCGAGATGGGTTCGCAACAGACCGTATTGGCACGATTGCCGGGGCTTCCGGCGGGGCCAAATGGCTGGTTCTGAGTCAGCTCGATCGTGCCATCCTGCGCGATATTGTGCCGCGACTTCAGGGACCTGTGCACATGATCTCAACATCAATCGGGGCGTGGCGCTTCGCATGCTACGCGCAGAACGATTCGATCGCAGCTATCGATCGATTCGAGGACGCGTACATCGAGCAAAGCTACAGCGACAATCCGGATATTCATGAGATCACAGCCAAGAGTCGCGAGATTCTGAATATTGCACTGGGCGAAAAAGGCGCGGCGGAAATACTCGCACACCCGGTTTTGCGCACACATATCATGGCCGTTCGCGCACGCCATATTACCGCATCTGAAAATCGTGCACTGTTAGCCGCAAGCCTGTTCGCCGCTGCAGGTTTGAACGCAATTACACGCAGATCACTCGCACTGTTTTTCGAGCGCGCGTTGTTTTTTGATGCGCGCGACCGGCCACCGTTTTTCGACTTGAGCGACTTCGCGACGCAACGCGTACGACTTGGCATGGATAACCTCGAAGATGTCGTTGCCGCAACGGGCTCCATACCGCTCGTACTGTCGGGTGTGCAGGATATTAGCCGTGCCACGCCGGGCGTCTATCGGGACGGTGGCATCATTGATTACCACCTCGATTTGCCACAGAGCAGCCCGGATCGCTTAACGCTCTATCCGCATTTCCTTGATCGGATCGTACCGGGTTGGTTCGACAAGAAATTGACATGGCGGCGACCGCTTTCGACGCATGTCGATCGCACCTTGCTCGTATGCCCGTCCGCAGAGTTTGTCGCGGGCTTGCCGAACGGCAAGATTCCTGATCGAACCGATTTTCAGAACTACACCCCCGGTGAGCGTGTCCGAATCTGGTGGACAGTCGTGGCCGCTTGCGAAGCACTGGCTGACGAGTTCAGTGAAGTGGTCGAAAAAGGTGAGCTCGAAGCGCGATTGACCCCTCTCTAACGCGAGTCGCCGCTACGCGGCTGTATCCTGGTTATCGGCGACCAGGCTGCAACGGGTCGTTAACAGATTGTGTAAAGCGTTGACATCTTCGTTCATCAAATAGTCCGCCTGATCTTTCCAGCCACGCAGCATCGGCAGGCTGCGATCATTGACCAGCAGGTGCTCGTCGCTGGATTGCTCGGTTATCTGCCAGCCCGGAATGGCGATGACCGAACGTACCCGGACGCGATGATCGAGCAGGCGGCGAAATTCGCGTTCGAGGGCGGCGATCTTCTTCGCTGTGGCAACGATCGAGAGTGACTTGTCGGCGGGCCGGAATACGACCTTATTGTTATCGAGATAAACGTCACCATTCCTGGACGGGCGTCTTGCGAAGACATTCACGGCATAAGCACCGTTCTGTCCGACGATAACGTGGTCAATCACACCGGCGCTTGTCGTAACGTCGTGATATACATGACCGAAGTCGGCGGAATATCGATGCAATTGATGGCCGATGGCGATGTTGGCGTCGCGTATCAGCTTGACCTGCTGCCGCGCCGCGATAGTTCGCATGAGCCGGAAAAGAGCCAGCAACCCACCAAACAAAAGGGCCACCAAAAACAAATAAAGCTGCCATTGTGGGTACCCGGCGTACAAGCGCTCGGCATTGAGTACATAAGCGGCAATGAAAAGCACAACAAAAACCAATGCCGCGCTGAGATACGTCGTTTGGGTCCTCGTGAGACGGTCGAACTCGTCACGAAATCGCTGCGCAGCCTCGCGCATGATGCTGCCGGCAAAGCTCGGATGCGAACTCACAGAGCGGGAGATGATCTGCCAGGATTTTGTGACCAGGACGAATACTATCGTGCAAGCCAGCGCAACGGTCGCCGCACCACTGAATCCCTCGATATCCATCCCAAGTTCTCACTTGCTGCCGTATTCATCAGGGTAGCCGGGCGGCGGGCTCGCCACTGTGACCCAGGTCACAATGGACATGCTCCGAACGCGCTGCAGTGCGCACTTTTCAGCCCAGATTCAGGTTGCGTGATGTAAATGTATTGCAAACTTACCGCAAAGTATTCGGAGGGATTCGGAATGAGTGCGAAATGGGCAAACATCGTGGCGGCGCTTCTTGTTATTGGCCTGAGCGGCTGTGCGTCGATGAACGCCGACGAGTGCGCGACCAGCGACTGGTCCGCCGTCGGCTATGAGGACGGTTCGCGCGGCTACACGACAGAGCGGTTTGGTAGCCACCGCAAAGCGTGTGCCAAACATGGCATCACTGCAGATTTCCAGGCGTATCAGCGCGGCAGGGACCAGGGTCTCGTGGAATTTTGCCAACCCGGACGAGGCTTCAATTTCGGTGCGAACGGCGGCAACTACAATGGCGTCTGTGCCGCGGATATGGAACCCGAATTCCTTGAGGCATACCGTGCGGGCCGCAAGCTGTATACGTTGCGAGCCAATGTGAATGCTGCAAATTCGCAGATCTATGCGAGAGAGAGTGAACTCGACGCTGCGGAAGAGCGGATTCTTGCGGCCGAATTGCTCTTGATCAGCGAAGAAACGACTACGGAAGACCGCGTTGCGTTATTGGTCGAACTCAAGGACCTGTCTGAACGTACGGGCGAGCTGGAAGCTGAGATCAAGCATCTGGTTGCAGATCGCGCCCGGTTCGAGCAGGAGCTACAGTACTACGAGCAGACCGTGGCGGCTTACGGCTACTAGAGGTTAGTCGAAGAACCTCGCCGGGTAGGCGAGGACACTAAAATAAGTCTTCGTCGGACTTGGCGCGCCGATCCCTGGCTTTGCGCTGTTCAACCTCGAACTTACCGGTGGCAGTGCCAAAGCCCGAAGGGCCGAATGGACTGCGCCGGTCTTTACCTGCGCGCCGGTCCTTGTGATGCACAAAGCGGCATTTGCATTCGAGAACATCGCACTCCGCGAGCGGTAATTTTGGTGCTGCACTCGAGAGAAACCGTCGCCCATCCAGTTCTCTGGCAGCGGCGCACGCAGTGTCTGAGAATTTGATCGAGACCGCGTGGAACGCAGGGTTGCCGCTGCCGGTCCGTGACGCGGCTCTGCTCGCGTTCGGGGCCTTCGCCCTCCGAAGTCGAAGAAATAACCAGACGACGACAAGAAAAACCAGAATGAGTGCCATGAAAGGCAGATTCATATCCTTCCCCATTGTTGTCCGGGTCTAGGTTGATCGCGCAACGGCACGATAACGAGATTTATAGATTTTCGCACTGTCAAGACCGAAACCCAAACACAATTTTCTCTATAATCGCTGAACACTTCATTACCGAGTCCAGCGATGAGCGTCGACGGCAAGCTCATGGAGATGCTGAGTGGCTATGCTGCGTCACATCAGCACCCGTTTAACATCTTCGTTCACATGATCGGCGTACCAATGATCATGCTAGGCATGTTTATCCCACTGACCTGGGTCGGCCTCGACACCGGCGGTTTCTGGATTAACCTCGCACATGCCGCATTGATCGGCTTCTCCCTGTTCTACCTGACCCTGGACACACTGTTTGCAATCGTATTCTTTGTATTTGGGTTACTCATAGCGCAACTCGCCGCTCATATTGGCGCGCTGCCGATCGCAACCGCAAGCGCCATTGCGGCTGCCGCTTTCTTTGGTGGCTACGCCGCGCAGTTCGTCGGCCACGCGGTAGAGAAATCAATGCCCGTGCTCGTAAAACACCCGATTCAGGCGAATCTGGCGGCGCCGTTTTTTACAGTCGTGGAAATGTTCAGAATTCTGGGTCTTCGCGACGAGCTATTTAGCAAAGTGCAGCGGCGGATTGAGAGGCAACGCAATGCTCGATCGATCTGATCGACCAGCTACGGACTGAGTAGGTCAAATGGCGACGGACAACCTGCAGCGGCTGCTTGGCAAAGGATTCTCTATTGCCGCTTGTGTCGGGCTGGTTATCGGACTGGGTATTCTCCGTACCCCCGGCGAGATCGCGACGACGGTCAGTAATCCAATTCCTTACATGGCGCTCTGGATCGGATGCGGCGCGTTCGTGATGATCAGTCTTCTCGTTGTTGCAGAACTCATTGCGATGACACCACGGTCTGGTGGCATATACGCAATGGTGGCGCATGCGTACGGTCCCTACCCGGGCTTTCTGATTGGTTGGACGGATTGGATCGCGTCTTGTGCGACCATCGCGTTGAAGGCTGTGGTCTTGCTCGAGTATTTCTCATTACTCGTCCCGGAGATGGCGCCATTTCAGACTGTGGGTGCACTCATTGTCACGAGTTCTTTCGCGTTCCTGCAGCTCGGAGGTGTTCGACTTGGCGCTGGTATTCAGGCGGTCGCGTCCACAGGAATAGGCCTTATCGTGATCGCGCTGGCGCTGGCGCTGTTCTATGGATTTCTTGCCAATGGCGGCGCCATTGACGCGCCGCCCAACACTGTGCGAGTCGGATCGGCCGGGATCGCCGCATATGGACTCGTCGTTGCAGCCGTCGTCTTCACCTACGACGGTTGGTATGCGGCGAGTTATTTCAGTGGAGAAGTCAAATCAGGGGGCAGGGCCGTGGCTATTGGCAGCCTGCAGGGCGCCCTGATCATATTCGCGTTGTATGTGCTGCTGAATCTGGCGCTGGTGCTGAGCGTGCCGCTGGCTGCGCTGGTCGGGCATGACATTGCGCTTGCCGGCGCGTTGGACTTGCTTTTCGGCAGCGGTGCGGGAACCGTGATTATCATTGCCGCCGTCTTTATTCTGATGGCGCATCAGAATCTGCAGTACATGATTGCATCGAGAATCTTGTATTCGCTGTCGGCCGATGGACTAGGTAGTCGCCGCGCAACGTCAGTCAATGACAGGGGCACACCCGCGGGAGCCACGATTCTGACATGGGCGACGACCTGTGTGCTGATTCTGGTAGGCCAGTTTGAGTTCTTGCTCAATCTTGTCGCCATACTCTTCATGGCGATGTATGTCAGTCTTGTCGTCGGAGTCTTCCGCCTGCGGCGTCAAGAACCCGATGCGGAGCGACCTTTCCGCGCGTGGGGCTTTCCGGCGACCGGCGTCGTCTGCGCGCTGGGCTGGACAGCGGTTGCGACTTTTGTCGCGTTCACAAACCCGATGTCGGCTTTGTCGGGCTTGATCCTGACGCTGGTTTCGGCACCTGTCTATATGTGGCTCCGGCGCAGCCGACATCTGGGAGAGGATGCCCCGATCGGGACAGCACCTTAGCCGCCTGCTATGAGCTGGCGCAGGGTATCTGCTAATCCGCCGCCTTGGGTACCGCTAACTTCTAATGCGGTGACGTGCCGGCCGTGCACCATGACACGTACCGGCGCGGGAAGGCGCTGCGAGCTTCTCGTCTCCGAGTTTTCGCGTGTCTGCTTCAGCGGCCCGCGTCATGCGTAACAAAGATCAGTTCGCTGGTGGCAAACCCAAGACCTTCGGCTTTTCGGATCAAGTCTTGCAGCGCGTCCGGACTCATCTCCGGCGTGCGGCTGAGGATCCAAAGATACGAACGATCCGGTCCGGCAACGAGCGAGTACTGGTATCCGGTTTTGTCGAGCTCGATCACGTTATAGCCGCCATAGAATGGACCGAAAAAGGAAACCTTCAGATGGCCGACGTTTGGGGCACCGGCAAAATAGGCTTTGCCGACGGCTTCATCCCACTCACCCGATTCAATATTGTAGCCGCGGTTGACGACATGCACGCCACCGTCATCGCGCAGGCTGTACGTCGCCGTTACATCCGAGAGCCCCCGCTCGAAGCGGTGGTCGAGACGCGCGATTTCGTACCACCTGCCAAGGTAGCGCTCGAGTTCGAAGCCGGTCACGGGGTCCACACCTTCGGGCGTGCCGGAACAGCCGCTCTGCAAGACGAGCATTGCAGGCAGCAGCAAGCCGCATCCGAAATACCTGAGTGCCTTCATCTGTGATTACATCGTTGATGACCAACTTATCCGGCCAAGGACATGACCCTCAAACAGGGCATGTACGTTTGGTGCCCAGGAGAGGACTTGAACCTCCACGGGGTTACCCCCACTAGCACCTGAAGCTAGCGCGTCTACCAATTCCGCCACCTGGGCATGCCAGAACCGCGTACAATCGCAGCTCTCGCAAGGGGGCGCACTCTACTCAAAGCGGGCGCGACCTGTCAATGAATGCCGACTAACGGAGCCATTTGATTGCCTCAAAAAACGCACAAGAAATCGCCGCGGCGCAAGCGCAAAGCATACAAACACCCGATTCCGAGCCGAAATGACCTTCTAAATTTTCTAGAAAAAATCGGAAAACCACTAAAAATAAAAGATATTCTTTCGGGACATGATTTGAAGGGGCAACGCGTGCGCGCGCTGCTCGAAGAGCGCCTGACCACGATGGTGCGCGCCGGTCAGATCATCGAGAATCGCCGTGGCGAATTTTGCTTGACGGCCAAACTCGACCTGATTACTGGCACCGTCATCGGCCACCGCGACGGCTTCGGCTTTGTAAGACCGGATCATGGTGGCGACGACGTATATCTGTCGGCCCGCGAGATGCGTTCTGTGTTCGACGGCGACCGCGTTGCCGTCAAGATTATTGGCACAGACAGGCGTGGCAAGCCAGAGGGAGATCTGGTCGAGGTGCTCGAGCGCGGGCTGCGCGAAGTTGCCGGTCAGTTCATCCGGGAACGCGGCATCGGACTCGTGATTCCGGACAACGCGAAGCTTGCGCATCGCATTCTGATTGCCAAGGGTGAAGCCGGCAAGGCGAAACCTGGCCAGATCGTGGTCGCAGAAATTCTCGATTATCCAACCCAGGTTGAGCAGGCGACCGGCCGGGTCGTGCGCGTGATCGGCGATCCGCATCAAAAGGGCATCGCCACCGACATTGCTATCCAATCTCACGCAATCCCGGTCGAGTGGCCAAAGGCGGTTCGCGACGAGATCAAGAAATTCGGCGCGAGCGTGCCTGGGCCAGCCAAGTCCGGTCGCGTCGATCTGCGGGACACGGATCTGGTGACTATCGATGGCGCCGATGCGCGCGATTTCGACGACGCCGTGTATTGCGAACCATCCGCTAACGGCTGGCGTTTACTTGTGGCAATAGCTGATGTCGCGCACTACGTCGAGATCGGATCAGCGCTGGACAAGCAAGCGACGACGCGCGGAACGTCCGTGTACTTCCCGGATCGCGTGGTGCCGATGCTGCCCGAAGTGCTGTCGAATGGGCTTTGTTCACTGAATCCGAATGTCGATCGCCTGTGCATGGTGTGCGACATGCGCGTCAGCGCCGACGGCAAGGTCACGAAGTCCACGTTCGTCGAGGCTGTTATGAAATCGTCGGCACGACTGACCTACAGTCAGGTCAGCGACTTCCTGACGGGCAAATCGAACAGCGACATCCCCAAGGCGCTGCATACTGCGCTGCGAAATTTGCACGATCTCTATAAGGCATTCGCTAAAGCACGTCAGCGCCGCGGTGCGATTGAACTCGACATTCCCGGCACGAGATTCGAGCTTGGCAGAGGCGGTGAGATTGCGGCGATCAAAGTGGTTGAACGCAATGACGCGCATCGTCTTATAGAAGAATGCATGATCGCCGCCAACGTGCAGGCGGCCAAATTCCTGCGCCGGCATCGAGTTCCCGGGCTTTACCGCGTGCATGCGAAGCCGGATCCCGAGCGCTTCGAAGAATTGCGCCAGTATTTGTTGAGCCTCGGCTTCAAGGTCCCGCATCCGGAGCATGTCGAGCCCCGACAGTTCAACCAGCTGCTCAATCAGGCAAAGGGTCGTGCTGACAGTGCGTCGATCTCGATGGCAATGCTGCGTTCGCTGACGCATGCTGAATACACGCCGGTCAACATCGGTCACTTCGGCTTGGCACTCGATGCCTACGCGCACTTCACATCCCCGATACGGCGTTACCCGGACCTGCTAGTGCATCGTGCAATTCGGCATATCGTTCGCGGCGGGAAGCCGGGCCGTTACCACTATGACGCGGGCGCGATGGAACGACTTGGCGCCATTACTTCGGCATATGAGCGTCGTGCCGAAGATGCGACGCGGGATGTGGAGGCCTGGCTCAAGTGCGAATACATGGAAGGACGTTTGGGCGAGGAATTCGACGGTGTTATCACGGGCGTTACAAATTTCGGTTTGTTCGTGCAAATCAGCGAACTTCTAATCGATGGTCTCGTGCACGTAACGAGTCTCTCGAACGACTACTACCATTACGAGTCGGCGACGCAGCAGCTTGTCGGCGAGCGCTCGGGCAAGAAGTATCGACTGGGTGAAGCGATGCGGGTGCAAGTGCAGCGTGTCGATATGGAATCGCGACGCATCGACTTTCGGCCCGCTGTTACGAAATGAGCAAATCCCGATACGTCACGGGCCTCAGGGCCGTCGAACAGCTCCTGTCATCGGGCGACAATGACGTGCGCCGGGTTTTCGCCGAGTATCAAACGGTAAATCCGCGGGTCAAAGCGCTGATCGCCAAGGCAAAAGAGCACGGGATCGAGGTCCAGGCGGCCAATCGGGCCCGGCTCAGGCAGATTAGTGGTGAGACACGCCATCAGGGGATTGTCGCGGAATATCGTCGCAGCACGGCGCTGGATGAGGCGGGACTCCGAACCCTCGTCGAGGCGCGCCTGCAGGGCAGTGACGATTCTCAGCTGCTGTTGCTACTGCTCGACGGTGTGCAGGATCCACACAATCTGGGCGCCTGCATGCGTAGTGCCGATGCCGCGGGCGCCGACGCCATCGTTGTGCCTCGCCACGGGGCTGCGGGACTGGGTTCCACGGCCAGCAAGGTGGCAGCAGGAGCGGCGGAGCAGCTGCCATTCGCAAGTGTGGGCAATCTGGCCAGGGTCCTGGTATGGCTGAAAGACTATGGTGTTACCGTTGTCGGGACGAGCGACAAGGGCAGACACTCCCTTTACGACGTCGATCTCGATCGGCCGCTCGCGCTGGTGATGGGACGCGAGCACACGGGTCTCGGCAAGCGCATCGAAGGACTCTGTGACGAACTCGTCAGCCTGCCCATGCGCGGGGCCGTTGCCAGTCTGAACGTGTCGGTGGCCACCGGTATATGCCTTTACGAGGCGCTGCGTCAGCGGCGCCGGAATCCAAGCCCAGCCGCCTGAAAATAAAGAGCTTTTGGCTTGCGTCGGGCCCTGTGGTTGGGTAGCATTCGCGTCCCCGTCACAATGCTCGGGGCGGCCGCAAGGCCGCAACCTGTTGCCACACCGGACTGCCGGGTGGCTGTTATCCGTAAGGTTACTTTGCATTTGCTGCAGGGTATCCGGTGGGATTTCAACCAAAAGGGAAAACAATGAGACATTACGAAATCGTGTTTCTGGTCCATCCGGACCAGAGCGAGCAGGTACCTGCCATGGTAGAGCGCTATCAGGGCATCGTTACCGACTCCGGCGGTGCAATTCATCGCACGGAAGACTGGGGTCGCCGTCAGCTGGCCCATCCGATCAACAAAGTACACAAGGCGCACTACGTTCTGCTGAACGTCGAGTGTGGGCAGAGCGCGCTGGACGAAATCGAGGCTGCCTTCCGCTTCAACGATGCTGTCTTGCGCAAACTCGTGATCGCACGCAATGAGGCCGTTACCGAAGCGTCGCCGATGGCGGTGCAGGTTGCCGAAGAGAAGGCCAAGGAAAAGGAAGCCCAACAGCGCCGTGAGGCGAAGGCTGCGGCCGAGGTGGCCATGCACAAAAAAGATCAAGATGATGCTCAAGATGATGCTAAGGAGCCGGCAGAGCATGCTGCCCCTATCGAGGACACTGCTCCGGCCGACGTGAGCGAAGAGCCTGCAGCTGCAGAAGCCCCGGGTGATGCGGACGCAGTGCAAGAAGCCGATGCCGAAACGGCCGGCGCCGAAGCGGGCGAGGTCGTAAACGATGCGGTGCCCGAACCTGTTGAAAAGACCGCCTGAGGAGAAGAATTATGAGTCGATATTCACGCAGGCGTAAGTATTGCCGTTTTACAGCCGAAGGTATTGAGGAGATTGATTACAAAGACCTCAATCTGCTGAAAGCCTATGTCACCGAGACGGGCAAGATTGTCCCGAGTCGCATCACGGGCACGAAATCGCATTATCAGCGCCAGTTGGCGGCCGCGGTAAAGCGTGCCCGGTACTTGGCGTTGTTGCCGTATACGGATCGACACTAAGTCGATCCCTGAGCTATCTCGTGCAAGCGCTGGCCGCGTGGCTGGTCGCCCGGCCGCAGAACGCCGTTCTCGTACTTGCGGCGACGTTGTTGCTGCCTTACCTGCAGGTGCTGAGTGGCATCATCATGGTGCTGCTAGTGCTAAAGCAGGGGGCCAGGCTGGCCATTGTCGAAGGGGTGGCAGCCGGCGCACTGCTGGGGCTGATCGGTCTGATCGCGGGAGCGCCGATTTCCCAGTTGCTCAGCGGCATGCTCACGACGTGGCTGCCCGCCGTGGTGCTTGGCGGCACGCTGCAAGTGACGCGATCACTGACACTGACGCTGCAGGCGTCAATGATCGTGGTTGTTTTGACGACGATCGCTTTTCACGTCGTCGTCGATGATATCGTGGCCTTTTGGCAACCGGTCACGACGTACATGCTGGAGTGGGCGCGCGCGAGCAACCTGCTTGAGCAGGTACAGCTGATGGAATTGGAACCGGTAATGACTGCCAATATGGTGACGATAGCCATCGTATTGTCGAGTTGGATGCTATACGTGCTGTACCTGCTGTTTGGATATCAGGTATTCGTGCAGATGTCCGGGGAAACAGGTGATTATGGCCGGTTTCGCGATTTGAATTTTGGTCGCGTGCTTGCGTTGATTATGGCGCTGACGTCTTTGCTGGCGGTCGCAAGCGGACTGGCCGTAGTACAGAACGTTGCGTTTTTGCTGTTCGCAATGTTTTGGATACAGGGACTTGCACTCGTGCATTGGATGCATGCAAAAGGGCAGTTGCCGTTATTGGTGTTGATCTTGACTTACGTTTTATTGCCCGTGTTGCATGTGTTTCTGATTTTGGCGCTGGCGGTTTTGGGATATACGGACGCATGGTTCGGATACCGCCGTCGCGCTGCTGGACAACCATAGAGTTAAGGATTTGAAATGAACGTCATTCTTTTGGACAACGTGGAGAACCTCGGCAGTATCGGCGACCTCGTCAAAGTCAAACCGGGGTATGGTCGCAACTTTCTGATACCGCATGGCAAAGCGGCGCTTGCAACGCCGGAGAATATGAAGGCGATCGAAGCACGCCGTGCGGAGCTCGAAAAGGCGGCAGGCGAGGAACTCGCAGCCGCGAAATCGCGATTCGAGGAGATTAACGGTATGGAACTCGTGATTTCGGCTAACGCCGGCAGCGAGGAAAAGCTTTTCGGCTCAGTGGGTCCAATCGATATCGTTGAGGCGTTCGAGAAAGTGCAGATTCTGGTCGAACGCAGCGAAGTGCGTATGCCCGATGGCCCGATTCATGAGCTTGGCGAGTTTCCAATCGGTGTGCACCTGCATCCCGAAGTCAACGCAGAAATACTGGTGCGCGTCGTCACCGCCGAGTGACACATGGCAGCCCTGCCGTGTTACCCCCAGTGTGTTAACTTAGGGGCAGGGGGAATTCGCCGGAGAAGTTAAGCATGGTTCGAGCATTGGATGACGGCATGACCACCGGGGGGGCGGAGCAGAGCCTTAAGGTGCCGCCGCATTCGATCGAAGCAGAGCAGTCATTGCTTGGCGGCCTCATGCTCGACCATGAATCCTGGGACAAGATCGCCGACGTCGTCACGTCGCAGGATTTCTACCGCAAAGACCATCGACTGATTTTTGCGGCGATAGCCAGCCTTGCCGAGGAGGCGAATCCATGTGACGTAGTCACGGTATCGGAGTTCCTCGATAATCGCGGTGAGCTGGAGTCGGCCGGCGGCCTTGAATACCTGGCCGCACTTGCGAACGAAACGCCGGGCGCCGCCAATGCGCGTTCCTATGCCAAGATACTGCGCGAGCGGTCTATGCTGCGGTCGTTGATCAGTGCAGGCAATGAAATCAGCGGCGCCGCATTTTCCACCGACGGTAGAAGCGCAGCCGAAATAGTCGACGAAGCCGAGCGTCTCGTATTCGAAATAGCGGAGTCGGGCGCACGCGGACGCGCCGGATTCAGGGCGCTGAAAAACATTCTTCCCGAGGCTGTCGATCGCATCGATGTGCTGCATCAATCGGAAGGCGACATCACAGGCATTCCGACCGGCTATAACGAATTCGACAAGTTAACCGCAGGCCTGCAACCCGGTGAGCTAATTGTTATCGCGGGCCGCCCGTCGATGGGTAAGACAACGCTGGCTCTGAACATCGCAGAGAATGCAGCAATCGGCTCAAAAGTGCCGACCGCAATATTTTCGATGGAAATGCCCGCACAACAACTTGCATTTCGCATGATTTCCTCGCTCGGTCGCGTCGACCAGACGCATTTGCGGACCGGCCGTTTTCCTGACGAAGACTGGTCCCGGATTAACACGGCAGTGCAGTTGATGTCCGAGGCGCCGATATTTATTGACGATACTGCGGGGCTGTCGCCAACGGAGATTCGTGCGCGTGCCCGCCGCCTGCAAAGAGAAAGCGGACTGGGTCTGATAGTGATCGACTACCTGCAGCTGATGGCGGTGCCGGGCAGCAAGGAGAACCGTGCCACCGAGATATCGGAAATTTCGCGGTCTCTCAAAGCGCTTGCCAAGGAACTCTCGTTACCCGTTATCGCATTATCGCAGCTCAATCGAAGTGTCGAACAGCGAACCGACAAGCGACCGGTCATGTCCGACCTGCGCGAGTCCGGGGCCATTGAGCAGGACGCCGACCTGATTCTCTTTATCTACCGGGAAGAGGTCTACAATCAGGATACGCCGCGCAAAGGAATAGCCGACGTTGCGATCGCGAAGCAACGTAATGGCCCGATCGGTGATTTCCCATTGACGTTCGTCGGGCGCTATACGAAGTTCGAGAACTGGGTGCCTGATTCCTATGCGGATGAGGCGTATCCGTGACGTTCGGGGCGCGGGCGCTGATCCGGCTCGGTGCGCTCAAACAAAACCTCCAGGTAATTCGCAGCGCCGCACCAGACGCAATGGTCATGGCGGTCATCAAAGCCAATGCCTACGGGCACGGCATGGTAGAGGTGGCAAAAACTCTTGACGATGCGGACTCTTTCGCCGTCGCCCGCCTTCCCGAGGCCATACTGCTGCACGAGTCAGGCATTGATAAGCCAATTGTTTTGCTATCAGGTGTATTGACGGCGAGCGAACTCATCGAGGCGACCTTGCGCGGCTTCGAAATCGTCGTGCACTGTAAAGAACAGATTGAACTGCTCGAAGCCGCGAAGCCAGGCAGAAATACTGTCTGGCTGAAATTTGACACAGGCATGAACCGACTTGGATTTTCCACTGAGGGCGCAGATTCCTTGATCGAGCGGCTGCGAGTTTGCGCCGCTGTTGGTGAACTGCGTCTGATGTCGCACCTTGCGAGCGCGGACGAACTCAACAATTCGATGACCGAGGATCAGTTCGCTCGATTTCGAGACATTGCCGAAGGGTTCGAGGGCGCAGTGAGTATTGCAAATACGCCCGCCACTCTCGGCTGGCCGCAGATTGCGGATGCGGACGGACTTCTTGGCTTTGAAGGCACTCATTGGATCCGACCTGGTCTGGCGCTGTTTGGTATTTCACCATTCGCCGGACGTAACGGAGTAGATCTCGGATTGACACCGGTCATGCAGTTCGAGGCCCGACTCATATCGATCAAGCAGCTGCGCGAAGGCGCGCGCGTCGGCTACCAGGGCAAGTATCAGAGCCAGGCCGATACCATGATTGGAATCATTTCCGCCGGCTACGGTGATGGCTATACGCGGCACTTCAGGTCGGGCACGCCGGTCCTCGTCAACGGTCGACGCGTACCGCTGATCGGCAACGTCTCAATGGATATGATCGCCGTAGATCTGGGCGACGACACGTCGGATGAGGTTGGTGATATCGCGATACTCTGGGGTGACGGGCTACCGGTCGAGGAGGTGGCGCCGTGGGCCGACGCGATTCCTTACGAACTCGTGTGCGGCGTCATGCACCGCGAAACCTCGGAGATCGTCGACTAGTTGATAGCTGGAATTACGAGGCGAAGAAACCCATTTTCACGCCGGCCAGTTGCACGACGTCGTTGTCAGTGAGTTTTTTCGCCTGCGGACCTATCGGTTGGCCGTTAACCAGTGGATAGTCGCCTTCCTCGCCGGACTCCACGTGCACGATGTAATAGCCTTCCGCCCGACGCGTAATGGCCGCGACCTGCACGCCGGGCCGACCGAGGGTTGTTAGCGCCTTGGTGAGTTCGAGTTCGCGGCCAGCGAAAGCACCACTCAGAACCTGCAGCTTGGCCAGCGGCAAAGCGTTGGGCGCAGACGCCGGGTCGATGCCGGCTTGGGTCTCGGAGTGCGCACGGGGTTCAGCAGCGACCGTTGCGGCAACAGGTGCCGGTTTCGGCTTATTCGAAAGAGGCCCGGCTTCCTCCGGGTCCAGTTTGACAGAAGCCGCAGCCTCGTCCGGGTCTAGTCTGACCGCGGCGGCAGCAGCTGCATCCGCAGCTTGTTCGGCCGCGGCAAGCTGCTCGGCGTTTTGCTGGCCGGCAGGAATGACCATCGTCTTCTCGAATTCGTCCTGCTCGGTTTCCGGCGCCTGCTGATCGGAGAATCGCAGCTGATGATGGCCGATCGTGATGACATCGCCATGCTGCAATGCGTGTTTCTTGATCAACTTACCGTTGACATAGGTGCCATTGGTACTGTTTAAGTCCTCAAGAAACGAGTCGTTGAGAATATTGATGATCAGGGAGTGGTGACCACTGACAGCCGGATTGTCGATGCGAACGTCATTATCGGGGAGACGTCCGACCGTGTAACGCTCTTTCGTCATGTTGTATTCAGCCAGAACCTGGTTGTCCAGACTAAGTATTAACCGTGCCATGTCACCGTTCCCAGTGAGACCAAATTAAAAACAGGGGGCCGAAAGACATAAGGAAGGGTTGACTGCATGGCAGCCATATCGCCCTGTTATCCAACAATCTCCTAACCCCTGCACCCTTTATGAGCGGAACAACTTGGCAAGCTTGACCAACAGGCCTTTCCTGGCCGCAAATGGCGCAATGACGTGCGCCAGCTGGACCGACACATTGTCGCGTCCGCCATGGTCATTTGCCAATTCAATCAATTGCTTACCAACGACATCAAGACTAGCATTAAAAGTGCTTATAGTTAAGTGAATATCTTCATCTTCAACCATATCCGGCAGGCCGTCGGAGCAGAGCAGGTAGATGTCGTCCTGCAGCACCTCGTACTCGTGCACTTCGACCTCGACAGTGGGCTCGACACCGAGTGCCCGCGTCACGTAATTGCGATTGGTCGAGCGCTGTGCTTCCTCGGCCGAATAGAAGCCACGGTCGACCAGTTCCTGTAGCAGCGAGTGGTCCAGGGTCAGCTGTTCGAATGCGCCGCCACGGAGCCGGTAGGCCCGGGAATCACCGACGTGGGCAATCGATACTTTGTTGTCGTAGAACATGCAAGCAACGATGGTCGTGCCCATGCCTTCGCAGTGTGTCTGGCTCTGCGCGGTCTGAAAGATAATCTTGTTGGCGCGATATACCGCGTCTCGTAACACAATGGACTGGCGCATCAGGCCGCTGTGCGGGTCAATTTCGTCGCGATTTTCACGACTTGCGCCCTCGGTCGCCAGTTCCGACACGATCTGCACGGCGATACCGCTTGCGACTTCACCGGCGTTGTAGCCACCCATGCCATCGGCGAGCACCATCAGGCCGATGTCGGGATCAGAGCCGATAGCATCCTCGTTGTGGTCACGGACACGCCCTGTATCAGTGAGTTCAGCGAGGTCTATTTTTCCGCGAAGACTTTTCAATGTAATTTCAACCCGATTATCCCGATCTACGAGTATCTGGCACAGTTACGCAACGCGATCGCCATCTCAGCGCCACAAGAAAAGCGGTCCTCTGGGCGTTTGGCGAGTGCCTTGGCCAAAACGGCGTCGACGCTGGGCGGTATGCCAGCTCTTCGCTGAGAAATCGGTGCAGGGTCTTCCGAGGTGATCTTTGTCATCAATATCGCGATGTTAGTCGCCTTGAATGGCACTTCTCCAGCCAATAATTCGTATAGAGTAACACCAAGCGAAAACAAGTCCGAGAGGCCCGTAAGGTCTTCTGCCGCGAGTTGTTCGGGCGACATATACATTGGCGTGCCCAGTACGATCCCGGTCTTCGTACTGTTGTTGTCGGTCATTCGCGCGACTCCGAAGTCCGTGATCTTCAATGAACCTTCTTTTGGGTTATACATGAGATTCGCAGGCTTGATGTCGCGGTGGATGACGCCCTGATTATGCGCGTAGTCGAGTGCGTCGGCAGTGGATGCGCAGAGTTCGAGGGCGCGTTTGGGCGCAAGCAACTTGGTCGGATCCGTGAATGCTTTCAACGGAGTTCCCGGCACGTATTCCATTGCGATGTAGGCAAGCCCTTTGTCCTCGCCAGCATCGAACACGGTAATGATATTGGGATGCGCCAGGCGTCCAGCCGATTCCGCCTCGCGATAGAAGCGCAGTCTGGCTTCCTTGAGTTCCTCATCCTCAAATTCTTTTTCGATCGGAATGGCCTTCAGTGCGACAGGCCGGTTGATTCGCGGGTCTTTGGCGAGGTAGACGGCACCCATGGCACCGCGCCCGATGCGGCGTTCGATGACGTAACGGCCAAGGCGCTGGGGACCTTTGCTAGGGTCGAGACTGCCGGTCATCGTGGCAACAGGCGTACCTTGCGTTCGCTTCATCCATTCGAGCACAGCCTCGGCTCGTTCCGGCTTCGCCTGTTCCTCGAAGGCGAGCGACAGTTTGTACATTACTGTCGCAACCGTTTCCGACGGCGGGCAACGGCGGAATTCGGCGAATGCCGGCTCGAGGCGACCAGCGGCCAGATAGTCGTTGCCTTTCTTGAACGCGTCTTTGAGTTCCTGCTTCGCGTCGCCAGTCAGCCAGATACTCAGGATGGCGACACCGGCGAATATGACGATTGGTCGGCCGAGGTCAATGCGAACATGCAGCACATACAATAGCAGCGTTTCGAGCAGCAGCAGCATGACGACGGCGACGCCGGCAAGCACCGCAATATCCTTGCGCGAGCGGTCCGGCATAAACAGCACTGCGACGATTGCGAGGAGTATCGGTGCAAGCCATTCCATGGCGCCGACCCATGACGGTGCGATGATAGTTCGATCCTTTTCCACATCGGCCAGTAAGGCTGCCGTGATTTCGGACACCGTGACGAACTGTCCTGAAGGCAGTATCGCGGCCGCACCGACTAGCGCCGGCGCAGAGTCAAGGAACACTGTCGCGCCGGCAAGTGATGACTTGTTCTTGTACTCGTCCAGCAAGTCGTCGACCTTGACACGATCCAGTTCTTCGTAATTGGACAAGTAGATTGCGTCTTCCTCGCTGGATACGCGGTGACTCGTGGTCGCATCATGGTTGTCGAATGCGATCGCGAGTGGCAGTGACGGCGACATCACGCCATCATTGAGTTGCCACAATTCTGATCGGCGCAATACGCCATCGCTGTCGGAGCGTACTTCGACAAAACCGTTGCGCGTAGCAAGGTCCGCGAAGCGATGACGAGTCGGTGCATAAACTGGCACGTTGGCGTTCACCGCCACGGCCCAGCCTGGCAGGTTTTCGTTATCAGCCATTTCGGGTGGCTGCGCCATGATAATGCGTTTCACGCGCGCTTGATTGAGCGCTGCAATTACTCGACCGTAGGTGTCGACAAGGCTGCCCTGGCTGATCCTCGACGGGTCGATGCTGACGATCACGGCATTGTCCAGTGGTTTGTTTGGCAGGTGAGTTGCCAGCCGGTCGTAAAGCATGCGATCGGCCGCGACGAACCACTGCGCCAGCGGGCCGTAAACGAGGATCAGCAGTACGCTGACAAAGCTCAACGCGATTAGGCGGTTACGCTTTTGTTTTTGTTGCGGTTTCAACGCGAATAAATCCCTTTTCCAAGCCCGAAAGTATAGGAAAAGGCGAACCGTCTTAATGAGATAGGGTTGGCATTTTTATGTAATAAGCACGCCCGAATCCGGTGCTATCATTGCGTTTCAAGCCGCCCGCAATGTGACACAGGTCCGAAATTCCCCGAACTGTGGCAAGTAAGCAACTAGAAAATCATATAAAACAACTACTTAAATATGGCTAAAGCAAAAACGGCGTACGTTTGCACGGAGTGCGGTGCTCACAGCGTGAAGTGGGCGGGGCAGTGCCCGGATTGCTCGGCCTGGAATACGCTAGCGCAGACGCGCATCGCCGCCACGCGACCGGCACGGCAGTCGACGAATGTCCCGGCAAGCCTTGATTCGCTTCCCGAAGATCTTGCCCGCCGGCACGCATCCGGTTTTGGGGAGTTCGACCGGGTGCTGGGCGGCGGCCTGGTTCCGGGGGCTGTCGTATTGCTCGGCGGTGATCCGGGCGTGGGTAAGTCCACATTGTTACAGCAGGTTTCCGCCGGCCTGTCGAGCGAACTGCCGGTCTTCTATGCAACCGGGGAGGAGTCCCTGCGGCAGATAGGCCAGAGATCACAAAGGCTTGGGCTCTCCTCTTCTGAGTTGAAGTTGCTCGCGGAGACTTCACTCGAGCACGTGCTCGCTCAGGTCATCGACAGCGGTGCGAAAGTTCTGGTGATTGATTCTATTCAGACGATGGCCAGCGCAGACCTGCCCTCGGCACCCGGCTCGATAGCGCAGCTGCGTGAGTGTGTTGCCCGAGTCGTGCAATTTGCGAAACTGCACGAGGTATCAGTCTTCATCATCGGCCACGTCACAAAGGAAGGTGCAATCGCCGGCCCGCGCGCCGTCGAACATATGGTCGATACCGTGCTGTATTTCGAAAGTGATCCGGCGAGTCGCTATACGCTGATTCGTTCCGTTAAGAACCGCTTTGGTGCGAGCGGCGAGATGGGTGTTTTCGCGATGACCGAAGCTGGCTTTAGGCAAGTCAGCAATCCTTCCGCGATATTCCTGTCACGCGATTCTGTCGTGGAACCCGGCAGCGTCGTCTCAGTTGCCTGGGAAGGTAGCCGACCGCTGCTCGTCGAAATTCAGGCGCTCGTTGCCGACGGCAATGCGAGCTATCCAAAACGCTTTGCTACGGGCGTCGATCAGAATCGCCTGGCACTGTGGCTCGCAGTTCTGCAACGCCACGGTGGTGTGGCGCTCAGTCATGAAGACGTGTTTGTCAATGTGGTGGGCGGCCTTCGCATTACTGAAACAGCGGTCGACCTTCCTGCTTTGCTCGCGATCGTCTCGAGCTTTCGTGATCGCCCTTGCACTGAACGCCTTGTCAGTTTTGGAGAGATCGGCCTCGCCGGAGAGATACGTCCGGTCCGTTTTGGTGAGGAGCGGTTGGCAGCAGCTGCGAAGCAGGGGTTTACGCATGCGCTGATACCGTTTGCCAACGTGCCGAAGAGGCTGCCGAAAGGAATAAAGGTAAAGGGCGTCAGGCGCGTCAGCGAAGCGCTCGACGAAATTTTCTAGGCAGCGTTTTCAGTTTCTTCGATTCGCGGTCCAACACGAACCGTGCGGATACGATTGTCGTCTGTTTCGACGATTTCGATTGGGTAGCCGCTGATCTTCAGACAGGTTGTCGGCGCAGGAATTGTTTCCAGCAGCTCGAGGATAAGGCCATTCAGCGTTTTCGGCCCGTCGGTAGGCAGCTGCCAGTTCTGCGACCGATTAAGCTCGCGAATATTTGCGGTGCCGTCTACGAGCCAGGAATCAGCCCGTTCCTGCACGACGTCATCAGCCTCGTCCGCCGAGTCAGTCGTAAATTCGCCGACGATTTCTTCGAGTATGTCTTCGAGCGTCACCGCGCCCTGAATGTCGCCATACTCGTCAACGACAAGGGCTAGACGTTTATTTCTACGCTGAAACTGAACAAGCTGTGTACTCAGAGGCGTACCCTCGGGAACGAAATAGGGTTCGTCGAGCAGCGGAATCAGTTCTTCGGGATCGAATGAACGTGGTGCGAGATTGGCGAGTCGCCGCATATGCAGCACACCGATGACATTGTCAATGTTATCGCGATACACAGGCAAACGTGTGTGCGTCGTTTCGCTGATCAAACTCTCGATTTTCTCCGTATCGTCGTCAAGGTCGATGCCGACTATTTCGTTGTGTGGCACCATGACGTCGTCGACTGTAACTTTGCCGAGATCGAGAATACTGAGCAGCATCTTCTGGTAGCGGCCCGAAATCCGGCTGCCCGCTTCATGCACGACGGTACGCAACTCTTCCCGCGTCAAAGCCTGTAGCTGCGTCTCGCCTGGGCGTACACCAAACAAGAACAACACGCCGTTTGCAGCCATGTTCGTGAGCCAGACGAGCGGATAGACGATCTTTAGCAGCGGGTAGTAGATCATTGCTGCTGGAAAACCAACGCGCTCCGGATGCAATGCCGCGAGAGTCTTTGGCGCGGCTTCGGCGAAGACCAGTATGACCAGCGTCATCAGCAATGATGCGAGCGCGACAGCAGGTTGGCCGCCGAAATCCATCGCGACGACAGCAACGAGCGAGGCTGCAAGGATATTGACAAGATTATTGCCGAGCAGGATCAGCCCGATCACACGATCCGGGCGCCGCAGGAGTTTCTCGGCCAGCCTCGCGCCGCGATGACCTTCGCGGGCTTTGTGACGAAGCTGGTAGCGGTTCAGGCTCATGAGCGCCGTTTCCGATCCCGAAAAGAATGCGGAAAGCATCAATAGAACAACAAGCAGACTAATCAGCCCTGCCAGTGAATTGTCATCGCCCAAAAGCTGGGCACCTCCTTAAAAAATTGAACGTACTCAGTTCATCAGTACGCATACCGGCTGTCAAGAAAACACGTCTCAGATGCGGTATGCGCTTCAGCCCCAAGAGCGGTTGAGAACTTCCTCGAGAACATAGCGGCTGCCGAAATACGCGAGGCAAAGAAACGCGAAGCCCGACAAATAAAGATAGACGGCGCGCTTGCCGCGCCATCCGGCGAACAGCCGCCCCGCAACCAGCACGCCGAACAACGCCAGCGCCAGTATGGAAAACGTCGTTTTGTGCACGAGGTGCTGGGCGAACAGATCCTCGACAAACGCGAAGCCCGATAGAACGGCCAGCAGCAGGCCAGCAAATCCTGTCGCCGCAACGCCGAAAAGCATTTTTTCGGTTGTCTCAAGCGGAGCGAACAAATGATTCGCAGCAGATATTTTTCCGGCGCGTAGCCGTTGATTTTGGATCAATGCGAAAATGGCGACAATCGCGCCGGCAGTCAGCAATCCGTATGCGAACATCGCGATCAGGATATGCGCCTGCATTTGCCACGAAAGGTCCAGAACCGCCTCGATACTTGGCCGCATGTCGATCGGAATAGAGGCGACCGCCGCGAGTAGCAGCAGACCGGCCGTCATACCGCGTAATGTCGGCTCCAGCGCCCCAAGAAGCCCAATCACTGCCAGCTGCAGGCCGATGAGGGATACTGCCCCGGCCAGCGACACAGTCAAGCCGCTTGCCTGATTGACTTCCACATACAGACCCTGACCGTGCAGCATCACTCCCGCGGCCGCAAATCCAACTGCGGCAACGAGCAGGGGCTGCGTCCAGGCACTAAAGCGCGGCAAGCGAGACATCGCGAAAGCGACGGCTCCCAACAGATACAGCAAAAGAATTGTGATTTGAGACACAGAAACCGGCCGGTGCATCACCTAACGTTCCGCTGAATGAATCATCCCACAGGGTGAAGTTCAATAGAACCCCAACGTCATGCGAATACGAATTCTGGGTTGCAGTGGTGGCATCGGCGCGGGCTCGCGAACGTCCGCAATGCTCGTCGACGACGATGTACTGATAGATGCCGGCACCGGTATCGGCGACCTTGCGCTCGAAGAAATCGACCCGATTCGTCATGTCTTTTTGACGCACGCACACCTGGACCACATCGCGGGGTTGCCGATGCTGGCGGACAGCGTCTTCGACGAGACCTTCACCGAGCCGCTTACAGTGTATGCACGCGAAGAGACTTTGCGCGCAATCCAGGAGCACCTGTTCAACGGTGTTATCTGGCCTGATTTCGCCAAATTGCCGTCAGCAGAAAATCCGATGTTGCGCTACCAGGTCTGCAGCCCGGGCGATACGGTCACGATCAAACATCGCGATTTCTATGCGATCGATGTCGTGCACACGGTGCCGACACTCGGCTACACCGTGCAGAACTCCGGTGGGGCATTTGCGGTCAGCGGCGACACGAGGACTAACGAGACGCTGTGGCCCGTTCTCAATGCCTGCGAGGATCTCAAGGTTCTCGTTATCGAAGTGTCGTTCCCCAACGAAATGGAACAGCTTGCAACCGAAGCCGGGCACTATTGTCCGCGCACTCTGACACGCGATCTCGAACGATTGCACCACTCGCCGGAGATCTGGCTGACCGGCATGAAACCTGGCGAAGAGAATCGAATTCTCGAACAGGTCATCAACGCCGCACCGGGAAAAAATATTCACATGTTGTCACGCGGGACCGTGCTAACGGTTTAGAATCCCCGCATGTTCGAGAACCTGACCGGCAGACTGTCCGAGGCGGCTCGCAGCCTCAGTGGCAAAGGCCGCATTACCGAAAGCAACATCAAAGACACCTTGCGCCAGGTTCGGCTCGCGTTGCTCGAGGCCGACGTCGCGTTGCCCGTCGTCAAGTCGTTTATCGAGCGAATTCGCGAAAAAGCGGTCGGTGAGGAGGTTAGCAAGAGCCTGACGCCCGGGCAGGCACTCGTGAAGATCATTCACGGCGAACTTGTGCGAATTCTTGGTGATAGGTATACGCCGCTGGATCTCAAAGCGCAGCCTCCGGTGGTTGTTTTGCTGGCCGGCTTGCAGGGGGCGGGCAAGACGACGACAGCGGCCAAGCTCGCAAAGAGGCTGATCGAAAAAGAGAAGAAGCGCGTGATGCTGGTCAGCGTCGACGTGTACCGCCCGGCAGCCATCCTGCAGCTCGAGACTCTGGCTGGCGAGGTCGGTGCGCTGCACTGTCCGAGCAGTAGCGATGACAATCCTATCGATATCGTCGACCGGGCGCTGGATGATGCACGACGGTCGCATGCCGAGGTGCTCATAGTCGACACGGCTGGCCGATTGCACGTCGATGACGGCATGATGCGGGAAGTCATCGAGGTTCACGCCAGGTCCGGCGCCAAGGAAACGCTGTTTATCGTCGACAGCATGGCCGGGCAGGATGCCGTTAATGCCGCGACGGCCTTCAATCAGAGTCTGCCGCTGACCGGAGTGGTGCTGACTAAAGCTGACGGTGACGCCAAGGGCGGTGTCGCTCTCTCGGTTCGTGAAATCACGGGCAAGCCGATCCGCTTTCTCGGCGTCGGTGAAAAGGTCGACGCGCTCGAAGCATTCCATCCCGAGCGTATGGCGTCGCGAATTCTCGGCATGGGCGACGTATTGACGCTTGTCGAGGAGATCGAAGACAAGGTCAGTAAGGAAAAGACCGAGAGACTCGCAAAGAAGCTCAAAAAAGGCCGGGGCTTCGATTTGTCTGATCTCAAAGATCAGCTCGAACAGATGATGAACATGGGTGGTATGGCCGCGATGCTCGAGAAATTGCCGATTCCGGGCAACATCAGCCCGGCTGCACTAAAAGACAGCGCGAACGAGCAGCAGCTCAGGCGTCAGGTCGCGATCATCAATTCGATGACCCCGGGCGAGAGACGCTTCCCGAAGACCATCAACGGGTCCAGGAAAAAACGCATTGCCGCGGGTTGCGGGTTGCAGATTCAGGACGTGAATCGCCTGCTAAAACAGTTCACCCAGATGGAAAGAATGATGCGAAAAATGTCCCGCGGCGGCATGAAAAAGATGATGCGCGGCATGTCCGGCGGCCGAATGCCGCCCGGAACGCGCTAAGCGACGGAAATTCCTCGGATTATCAGGCGCGAAAACGCTTCACATTTGGGTCGAAACCGGTACAATGCGCAGCCTACTCGGGATTGCCCCTTTGAAACAGGCATTGTCTGGGCAAATCTGCCTGTCACAGCTATTTAACGGAAAAACAATGGTTAGTATTCGTCTTTCGCGCGCGGGCGCGAAAAAGCGGCCCTTTTATCACGTCGTCGTCACGGACAGTCGCAACCGCCGCGATGGCCGATACCTCGAGCGAGTCGGTTATTTCAACCCGGTTGGCAAGGATCACGAGGAAAATCTGCGCATCGATGTCGAGCGCGTGGATTACTGGATTAGCCGCGGCGCACAACCGTCTGACCGGGTGGCCTCGTTGTTGAAGTCGCACCGCAAGGCCCAGGCCGCGAACTGATAGAAGAACTGCAACAACCGGTAATTCTGGGCCGCATTTCCGGCCTGTTTGGTGTAAAGGGCTGGGTCAAAGTGTTCTCGTATACCCAGCCGCGTGAGGCGATCCTCGACTACGGGCGCTGGTTCGTACAATGCCGGGGAGCGTGGCAGACGGCAACGGTCGTTGAAGGCCAGCGACATGGCAAATCGGTCATCGCGCACCTCGAGGGAGTGGATGATCGGGATCAGGCAATCGAGTGGGTGGGCTGCGATATTGCGATCCGGCATGACGATTTGCCTGAAGCCGAAGATGGCAGGTACTACTGGGCGGACCTCGAAGGAATGCGGGTTGTACACCGCGACGGGACGGAACTGGGTCGCGTCGCATATTTGATGGAGACCGGTGCCAACGATGTGTTGGTGACCGAAGGAGAGCGAGAACGGCTAATACCGTTCATCGCCGACAAAGTTATTCTCGCCGTGGATTTCGCCGAAGGCGTGATCAGCGTCGACTGGGAGTGGGACTGACATCATGCAAATCGCGGTTGTCAGCCTGTTTCCGGAGTTGGTAAGCCAGGTTGGCGAGTATGGTGTCGTCGGGCGGGCGGTGGAACGGCAGTTATTGTCATTGCACTTCGAGAATCCGCGCGACTATGCTGAGGACGTGCATCGCACTGTCGATGACCGGCCCTACGGGGGTGGTCCCGGCATGGTTCTGAAATATGAGCCTGCGGCCAAGGCCATACGTGCGAGCAGGGACAGATTGCCGGCGGGCAGCCCGGTCGTTTGCCTCTCGCCGCAGGGCAAGGTGTTCGACCAGGCGACGGCCAGGCGCTTTGCCGACCTGCAGGGATTGATCTTGCTGGCTGGCCGATACGAAGGTATCGACGAACGCCTGATTGAGAACGAAGTGGACGAGGAGTTGTCGCTGGGCGATTTCGTCTTGTCCGGCGGTGAAATCGCCGCGATGGCTGTGGTTGACGCCGTGGTAAGGTTGTTGCCAAGTGTTCTCGGTGATGACGATTCGGCAACGCAGGACTCGTTTATGCAGGGTCTGCTGGACCACCCGCATTACACGCGTCCGGAGGTCGTAGCAGGACAGCGCGTACCGGCGGTGCTGTTGTCGGGAGACCATGCGCGCATTGCGCGCTGGCGCTACAAGCAGGCATTGGGCCGAAGCTATATGCGGCGTCCTGACCTGGTGAAGAAATTGGATTTGGATCGGGAGCAACGCAAGTTGCTCGATGAATTTTTGAAGGAGCAGGGCGAGCGTTGAGCGCAGCCCGGGTATAGAGACATGAACAAAATAATCGAAGCGATCGAACAGGAACAAATGGGCAAAGAGATTCCCGAATTTTCACCGGGAGACACCATCGTTGTTCAGGTCAGGGTAACAGAGGGCGATCGCGAACGTTTACAGGCCTTCGAAGGTGTTGTGATCGCGAAACGTAACCGCGGTCTGAATTCGTCTTTCACGGTGCGAAAGATTTCACATGGCGAAGGTGTTGAACGCGTTTTTCAAACCTACAGTCCTGTCGTCAGTTCTGTCGAGGTAAAGCGCCGCGGCGATGTGCGTCGTGCCAAGCTCTACTACCTTCGCGGACGCACCGGCAAGGCCGCGCGGATCAAGGAAAAAATCTAGCCCAACTGGGGTCGCCCGCGGCAAGTGTGGGATACTCGGCCTGAACTAACGCTCCCGAGGCAGGTCTTTCGAGGCATGAGGCCCATTCTGCTAGAAGCCCGCAGCCCGGCTGCGCTGGTAATCATCGCCGCATCGATGCTGAGCGGCTGCGCATCGCTGATTTCGAATGCAGCCAGCGGCCTGGCCGATAACCTCACCAGCGCAATTCTTAATCAGGATGACCCGGAGACTGTTCGTGCGGGTATGCCGTCCTATATGCTCCTGATGGACAGCTTCGTAGAAGGCAGCCCCGATGATCCGGCGATGCTTGGCGCCGCCGCAAATCTGTATGCATCGTACGGCGCCGTGTTCGCTGAAGATGAGGCGAGGGCCTCGCGCTTGACGAAAAGGGCGCGCGAATATGCGCTGCGTGGCATTTGTCGCAGCTACACACCGTCTTGCGCCTGGCGCGACCTGAACTATGATGACTTCGTCGCTACGTTGGACGGGCTGACGCCGGCGCATAGCGAGGCCGTCTACCTGTACAGTTTTGCCACGCTGGCTTATCTGCGCGCGCATGCCGCGGACTGGAATTCGCTTGCCGAGTTACCGCAGGCTGAAGCCCTGATTAGGCGTTACTTCGAGATCAGTGGCAAATCGGTCAAAAGTTCGGCGCATGTGTACATGGGAATTATCCTGACTTTGCGACCCCCGTCACTTGGCGGCAAGCCAGAAGAGGCCAGAATTCACTTCGAGAAAGCGATTGCGATGTCAGCCGGCAAAGACCTGAGTGCAAAAGTGGAATTTGCGAAAGGCTACGCCAAGCTGCTTTATGAGCGGGAACTGCACGATACGCTCGTAGGCGAAGTACTGGAGGCCAGTCCCTATGCAGATGGGCTGACGCTAATGAATGTTCTCGCGCAGGAAGAAGCGCTGATACTGCGTGCCGAGGCCAATGACTATTTCTAATGCGGATGGATAATCGATGAAGAAACTGGGATTGATTCTTCTTGCACTTTTTGCCAGCGGACTGGCCAATGCGGCCGTGCTGAAGATCGCCACTGTTGCGCCTGAGGGCTCAGTATGGATGAAGGCGATGCGAGATGGAGCCAAGGAGATTGAGGAACGAACCGATGGCAGGGTGCAGATCAAATACTTTGGCGGTGGTGTCATGGGCAATGACACCAAAGTGCTGGGCAAGATTCGCATCGGCAATCTTCACGGCGGTGCATTCACGCCATCTGCGCTGCAAAAGATTTACCCCGAAATAAGCCTGTACGGGTTGCCGTTGATTTTCGATTCGGAAGACGAGGCAAGATTTGTGCGGAGCCGCCTGGACCAAAAGATAATCGACGGTCTGGAAGAAAGAGGTTTCGTCAGTTTCGGCTTCGCTGCGACGGGTTTCGCCGTCATCATGTCGAATGAACCTGTAAAGGGACTGGACGATCTCAAGGGTAAGCGTGTGTGGGTGCCTGAAGGGGATACGATTAGTTACGCTTCGATGGAAGCTCTGTCGCTTTCGCCGGTGACATTGCCCCTGACAGATGTGTTGACAGGCCTGCAAACCGGTCTTATCGATATTGTCGCGGTATCACCAATCGGTGCGCTGGTGCTGCAATGGCATACGAAGGTCAAGTACGTCACCGACATGCCTCTGATTTACACAATGGGTTTCATGGCACTGGACAAGAAGGCTTTGAGGACAGTCGATGCGGCTGATCAGGCTGTCGTACAGGAAGTCATGAGTCGCGTGTATTCACACTTCGATACGGCAAACCTCGAAGACAACGAGGAGGCCATGCAGGCTCTATTGAATAGCGGTATCGAGAAAGTCGCGCCAAACGATGATGAGTTCACGAATATTCGCCGGATCTTGCTGCAGTCGAACCGTGACCTCGCAAACAAGGGTGAGTACTCAGTCGAACTCTATGATGAAATGATGCAATACGTGCAGGAGTATCGTATTCAGAACGGCGGCGCAGCCGGGCAATAGGCGTGTCGCCGGGTCTTATCGCTGCTATTCATCGACTAGACCGGTTCGGCCGCCTGCTCGAAAACGCAAGCCTCGTCGTGATGCTGAGCAGCATGATTGTGCTGGCGGTCAGTCAGATAGTTCTTCGCGAGGTATTCAATACCGGCGTCATCTGGGCGGATGAACTTCTCAAACTGATGGTGCTGTGGCTCGCGATGATCGGTTCGATTGCAGCCTGTCGCGACAATCGCCACATCCGAATCGACGTGCTGTCTCATGTATTGCCCGGCTGGCTTGTAAAAGCGTCGCGTGTGCTCGTTGATCTGTTTGCGGCTGCAGTCTGCGCGATAATTGCGTGGCAAGCCTGGCGTTACTTGGAGCTTGAAATCGAATTCGACGATCGGGTTCTCGTGGATACTCCGGCGTGGGTTGCACACATTGTCGTGCCGATCGCTTTTGCCCTGGTCAGCTATCGCTTCGTGATTCTCGCTGTTAAAGACGTTGGCGAAATCGTGACCAACAGCACGGAGAGGGCGGCAGAGTGATTGCGATCGGCCTCATCCTGCTGTTGTTGGCATTGCTAGGCGCACCGCTGTTCGCAATCATCGCAACCAGCGCGATGCTGGGTTTTCATCGCGAAGAAACCGATCTGATGAATATGGCGCTCGAAATTCAGAGCATTGCGGACTTGCCTTTCCTGGCGGCCATACCGCTGTTTACTTTCGCTGGTTATCTCCTCAGTGAGAGCCAGGCGCCGAAACGCCTGGTGCGACTGACGGGAGCTTTGCTTGGCTGGCTGCCCGGAGGGCTTGCGCTCGTGGCGCTAGCTGCGTGCGCGTTTTTCACAGCATTTACGGGTGCGTCGGGCGTCACGATCATCGCGCTCGGCGCCATCCTGTACCCAGCCCTCAAGCACGACGGTTATCCCGACAAGTTCAACCTGGGCCTCGTAACGTCGTCGGGAAGCCTGGGTCTGCTTTTCGCCCCGTCATTGCCATTGATCCTATACGGCGTCATCGCCGAGGTCCCAATCGATGACCTCTTTCTTGCGGGCATACTGCCGGGCATGCTCATGCTGGTGATGTTGTCCGCCTGGAGCCTGTGGGTTAATCGCAGCAATCGCAAACCGTTATCGAGTTTTTCCTGGGGCGAAACCGGTGCCGCATTGCGCGAGTCGGCGTGGGAAATACCCCTGCCGTTCGTTGTCCTCGGCGGCATCTATTCAGGTTTTCTCGCCGTGTCGGAAGCGGCGGCCGTAACGGCACTCTATGTGATCATCGTCGAAATCGTCATACACCGTGAGATTCCGCTGAAGGAATTGCCGCAAATCATGCGCGCGTCGATGGTACTGGTTGGAGGGATTCTGATAATTCTGGGTGTTTCTCTCGCGTCGACAAACTATATGATCAGCGCCGGCATTCCGCAGCTGCTGCTCGAATATGTGGCGGGCTTTGTCGCGAGCCCGGCCTCATTCCTTGTCTTATTGCTCGTGTTCTTGCTCGTACTCGGCGCGATTCTGGACATATTTTCGGCCATCGTGCTGGTCGTGCCGCTGATATTGCCGATCGCCGCCGGGTACGGCGTGCACGAGGTCCACCTGGGCATTATATTCCTTGCTGCAATGCAGCTGGGATACATGACGCCGCCGGTCGGTCTAAACCTCTTTATCGCGAGTTATCGATTCGAAAAATCCATCATGCATGTTTACTCCGCAACCTTTCCGTTTCTGATTATCCTGACGTTGTCGGTCATACTGATTACATTCTGGCCTGACCTGTCACTCTGGTTGGTACCAAACCCATGATATTAAGAGGTGGGATGTGAATCCGATAAAAGGTTTATATCTGATCTGCTGTCTACTGGTCGTACAGACGAGCGCCGGCAAAGATGTCGATCTTGACGATATCGAGTTGCCGCCTGGCTTTTCTATCGAAATCTATGCCGATGTGCCGAACGCTCGGTCGCTGGCATTAGGCGATCACGGTGTGGTCTTCGTGTCTAACCGTCGGGCAAACTCGGTCTATGCAGTTGTGCCGCATGGCGACGCAAACCCGCGGGTTATCGAGTTAGCCACCGGGCTCTCGACACCAAACGGAATCGCGTATCACGAAGGGGATCTCTACATCGCCGAGATCAACCGCATTCTGCGTTTCAAGGACATCGCTGGCCGACTGAACGACAAGCCGGTACCGGAGGTGCTGGCTATCGAGTTGCCTGCCGAAAGACATCACGGCTGGCGCTACATCGGCTTCGGACCGGATGGCAAGTTCTACGTGTCCATCGGCGCACCCTGCAACATCTGCGATCGCGGCGAGGAGGGGTTTGCACAGATCATTCGCATGAACCCGGACGGATCACAGCGTGAGACCTATGCGGAGGGCGTCCGCAATTCGGTTGGCTTTACCTGGCATCCCGTCACCGGTGAATTCTGGTTTACCGATAACGGCCGCGACATGATGGGTGACGATATTCCGCCCGGCGAATTGAACCACGCGCCCAGGCAGGGACTGCATTTCGGTTTTCCCTATTGCCATGCGGGCGATATCCCCGATCCAGAATTCGGCGAGGGCAGGAACTGCAGGGACTACACGCCCCCTGCGCAGAAGCTCGATGCGCACGTCGCTCCATTAGGCGTCAAGTTCTACACGGGTAACATGTTTCCACCCGCATATCAGGGGCAGATTTTTGTTGCGGAGCACGGCTCCTGGAATCGTACCAAGAAGATCGGCTATCGCATCAGCCTCGTTCGCCTCGAAAACGGTGCGCCTGTCGACTACGAAGTGTTCGCCGAGGGCTGGATGAAGCACGAAAAAGTATTTGGCAGACCCGTTGATCTGCTCGTGCTCGACGATGGGTCGATGCTCGTGAGTGATGACTATGCCGACAAAATTTACCGAATCAGTTATAAGAAGTGAGGAAGACTTGAACAGGAAACGTTTGATGGCCAGATTCTTATCCGCGTTATGGAGCGGAGCAGATGGCTTGCGCAAGGTCCTGCACCTGGTGCTGTTGCTATTTGTCTTTATGGTTTTTTTCGGTGCGATTTCAGGCAGCGTGCCGCCGGCGATTCCCAAAAAAGCGGCACTGGTCATCCAGCCTTATGGCTTCCTCGTTGAACAGCTCGAGGGCAACCCGCTGGACCGTGCACTTGCCGATTTTGCGGGCGATGGTAAACCACAAACGCTCGTGCAGGACATTGTTGACGCGTTGGAATATGCAAAAGATGATGAACGCATCGAGTTGGTTTACTTCGAGTTGAGCAATGTGCTCGGGGCCGGACTAAGCAAATTGCAGCATGTCGCGACGGCTATTGCGGACTTCAAGTCGTCGGGAAAGAAGGTTATTGCAAGCGCAGACTATCTGAGCCAACAAGCGTACTACCTTGCGGCACACGCCGATGAAGTCTATCTGCATCCTGAGGGTTTTCTCCTTATGCAGGGTTTCGGTCGCTTCCGGAATTACTACAAAGACGCAATCGACTTGTTGCGCATCGACTGGAATGTGTTCCGCGTTGGCACGCATAAGTCCTATGTCGAGCCGTATACGCGCATGGACATGTCCGATGAGGATCGCGAATCTACCACGCGTTTGATCGATCAAATGTGGTCGCTCTACCAAGTCGATGTTGAAACCGCCAGGGATCTCGACGAAGGGACGATCGACGCGTTTGCCCAGAATTATCTTGAGAATGTTGCGGCAACCGGGGGTGATATCGCCGCGGCTGCAAGGGATCACGGACTGGTAGACAAACTGCTCACCCGAACCGAGATGAGGAATTTTCTTATTGACCACGTCGGCGAGAATCCGGATGAAAAGGATGCGTTTAATGCGACGGGCATGTACGAGTACCTGGAGCAGATGCGCATGCTCTCGGGCGGTAAGGTCAAGTCCGAGAATATAGCGGTGATTGTCGCGGTTGGAGACATCCTTCCCGGGCTCCAGTCACCCGGAAAAATCGGCGGTGATTCGATGGCGGCACTGCTGCGCGAAGCACGCAACGACGAGTCGGTCAAAGCTGTTGTGCTTAGAGTCGACAGCGGTGGTGGCAGCGCGTTCGCGTCCGAAATCATCAAGGATGAGATCCAGGCCATACGCGATGCGGGTAAACCCGTCGTGGCGTCGATGGGCAGCGTCGCTGCGTCCGGCGGGTACCTTATTTCAATGAATGCGGATCGGATCTTCGCGAGCCCGTCGACAATTACCGGATCCATCGGCATATTCGGAATGTTTCCAACCTATCAGCGAACGCTCGATGCAGTAGGTGTTGCGACTGACGGTGTCGGTACTACCCAATTAGCGGACATGTTTCGCCCTGATCGTGCTATGTCGGCGCAAGCAAAGCAGCTCTTTCAGTTATTCATTGAAGACGGCTATGACGATTTCATCAGCAGCGTGGCTTTGAGTCGCGAGATGGATAAGAGTTTCGTTGACAGGATTGGTCAGGGCCAGGTTTGGACCGGTCTCGACGCACTAAACAATGGCCTCGTGGATGAGCTCGGAGGTCTTGATGATGCAATCGCGTCGGCTGCGGGGTTGGCAGACCTGGCCGAGGGAGAATACGGCATCAAGAATATTCGCCAGAAATTGTCAGCGACCGAAAAACTACTCGTCGATCTGCTCGGGGCCGCTGCGAGATCCGGCCTGGACCTGAAATACTGGACAGGACAGCCCTCCGCAGTGCGAAAAATTGCAGAACAAGCCAACGAAAAGGCGGAGTTGTTGCTACGCTTTAACGACCCTAAAGGCGTCTATACACACTGCCTTTGCGATCTCGATATGTAGTGGCTCGTCAGGCTGCCCAATTCAGAATGATCTTGCCTGACTGACCCGATTCCATCAGCTCGAATGCGGGCTGGAAGTCGTCGATATCGAAGTGGTGGGTGATGATCGAGCTGATATCGAGGCCGCTCTGCAGCATGCTCGACATCTTGTACCAGGTCTCGAACATCTCGCGGCCGTAGATGCCTTTGAGTATCAGCCCTTTGAAGATGACTTCTTTCCAGTCGATGTTCATTTCATCAGGCTGTATGCCGAGAATTGCGACCTTGCCGCCATGGTGCATCGTCCTGAGCAGGTCGCGGAACGCCTGCGGGTTCCCTGACATTTCCATGCCGACGTCGAATCCCTCCTCCATGCCGAGATCGCGCATCGTGTCGTCGATCGATTCGCGCGTGACGTTAAGCGCCCGCGACGCGCCCATCTGCATCGCAAGTCCCAGCCGATAATCGTTTACGTCGGTTATTACGACATGTCTGGCGCCGGCATAGCGGGCTATGGCGACGGCCATGATGCCAATCGGTCCGGCCCCGGTGATCAGCACGTCCTCGCCCACCAGATCAAATGACAATGCCGTATGGGTCGCATTGCCGAGCGGGTCGAGAATCGCCGCCAAGTCGTCACCGATCGTGAGCGGAAGTTTGAAGACATTAAATGCAGGGACCGCAAGATACTCGGCAAATGCACCGGGCCGATTGACGCCCACGCCGATCGCATTCATGCAGAGATGGCGGCGCCCCGCACGGCAGTTGCGGCACATGCCGCAAGTTATGTGGCCCTCGGCTGAGACGCGGTCGCCGATTTTGAATCCCCTCACCTCGCTGCCGAATTCGACGATTTCGCCACAGAATTCATGACCGACGGCAAGCGGCACCCGTATCGTCGCGCGCGCCCAGTCATCCCACTGAAATATGTGAATATCGGTGCCGCAGATTGCGGTACGCCGGACCTTGATCAACACGTCGTTGTGGCTCACCTGGGGCATTGCGATATCTTCCATCCAGATGCCGCGTTTTGGCTTAGCTTTTACCAATGCTTTCATTAACTTATAACACCTAGTTCAAGTCCTACCTCAGTAAATGCACCGACCGCCCGGTCGAGCTGTTCGCGCGTCAGTCCGGCCGACATCTGCGTGCGAATGCGCGCCAGACCTTGCGGCACAACCGGAAACGAAAAACCGATCACATAAATGCCGCGCTCGAGCAGTTTGTCGGCCATCGTTGTTGCGAGCTTCGCGTCGCCGAGCATGACGGGAATGATCGGGTGTTCGCCAGGTTTGAGGTCGAATCCTCGCTCGGTCATTCTGCCGCGGAAGTAGGCGGCATTCTCATGCAGGCGCTCGCGCAGCGAGCTGTCCCGATCCAGCAGATCAAGAACCGCGATTGACGTGGCGGCGATAATCGGCGCTACGGAATTCGAGAACAGGTAGGGGCGAGATCGCTGCCGCAGCCAGCCGACGATCTCCTTGCGGCCGGAGGTGAAACCACCCGACGCGCCGCCGAGCGCTTTGCCGAGCGTACCCGTGATAATGTCGACGCGGCCCATCACGCTGCGATACTCGTGGCTGCCGCGGCCCGTATCCCCCAGAAACCCGGTTGCGTGGCAGTCGTCGATCATCGTCAGCGCATCGTGCTCGTCCGCCAGGTCACAAATCTCATTCAGGTCCGCGATCGTGCCATCCATCGAAAAAACGCCGTCTGTCACGATCAGCTTGACGTTGGCGTTGCTGGCACGCTGCAGCTGCGCCTGCAGATCCTGCATATCGTTGTGCTGGTAGCGAAAGCGTTGCGCCTTTGACAGGCGGATGCCGTCAATGATGCTGGCATGATTCAGCGCATCGGAGATGACAGCATCCTCATCGCTCAGAATCGTCTCGAACAGGCCGCCATTTGCGTCGAAGCACGACGGATACAAAATAGTGTCCTGTGTACCGAGGAATTCGCTAATGCGCTGCTCGAGTTCCTTGTGCAGCGTCTGCGTGCCGCAGATGAATCGTACGGACGCCATGCCGTAGCCATACTCGTCCAGCGCCTTGTGCGCCGCCGCAATAACCTCTGGATGGTTCGCCAGACCAAGATAGTTGTTGGCACACAGGTTGATTACGTGCCGCACGCCGCCATTGCAGCGGACATCGATCGCCGCCTGCTGCGGTCCCGCGATAAGACGTTCCGTCTTGTACAGCCCCTGGGATTTAAGTGCCTCGGTTTGTTCTGCGAGGGATTGGAGAAAGATGGTGGGCACAAGGCGTATCTCACAGGTGCGAAAAGGGTCCGCATTATAGCAAGGCACCACGAGGTAGAAACCAATGTCGTGGGCCACCTTGATACCCTATAATCGCCCGCCACGGAGTTACCATACGTGATTCTTCCTACCGGGCTGACGGTGCCTGTAATGCGTTTTGCGAACCAACCAGCGGCGAATCCTAACACGATCCCGCACATCAACGATCTCTATCTTGCTGAGGAAAAAGCGCTCGTTCGCCAATTGGCCGATGCCGCCGACCCGGGCGATGCCGGGCGCGAACGAATTCGGGACACGGCCGCAAAGCTGGTCGACGCTGTACGGCGAAACAAGGCGCAAGAGGGCGGCATGGACGCGTTTCTACAGCAGTACGACCTGTCCTCCGAGGAGGGCGTACTGCTGATGTGCATCGCCGAGGCATTGTTGCGAATTCCCGACGCGGACACAGCCGACAAACTCATTGCCGACAAGATTACGTCGGCGCAGTGGCGGGACCACATCGGCGCGAGCGACTCGCTTTTTGTCAACGCCTCAACCTGGGGCCTGATGCTTACGGGCCAGCTGCTGCAACTCGATGCTGCCGCGGTCAGAAATCCGGTAAAGGTGCTCGGCAAACTTGCGAGCCGGGCAGGTGAACCCGTCGTAAGAACAGCGATGCGGCAGGCGATGCGCATCATGGGTCACCAGTTCGTCATGGGCCGCACGATCGCCGAGGCACTGCAACGCTCGATCAAGAAAGAGAATAAGTCGTACCGCTACTCATTCGACATGCTTGGCGAAGCCGCGCTGACCGATGCGGACGCCGCTCGATATTTCGCGGCGTATCGCGACGCGATAGACAGCATCGGCGCCGGCCCACAGGGACCGGAGAGCGACATTTTTGCGACGCCGAGCATCTCGGTGAAACTCTCGGCGCTGCATCCGCGCTATTCCTATCTGCAACACGATCGTGTCATGGCCGAACTCGTGCCGCGCATTGGCGAGCTTGCTGCACATGCGAAAGCAGCGGGCATCGCTTTGACCGTCGACGCGGAAGAAGCAGAGCGCCTCGATATTTCGCTGCAGATTTTCGAGCATGTATACAGGTCTTCAGGGCTTCGCGATTACGAGGGATTCGGACTTGCCGTGCAGACCTATCAGCGGCGTGCACGCGACGTCGTCAGTTTCCTGACGAGCTTGGCCCGTGACGTGGGCCGCCGTATTCCGGTGCGACTCGTCAAAGGCGCGTATTGGGACACCGAGATCAAGCTCGCTCAGGAAAAGGGCCTGTTGAGTTATCCCGTGTTCACGCGCAAGGCACACACCGATGTGTCGTACCTGGCGTGCGCGCGGCAGGCTTTGTCCGCAGGCAAAGCACTGTATGCGCAATTTGCGACGCACAATGCACACACGTTGGCGAGTGTTCTTTATTACGCCGGTTCGCGCCGCGACTTCGAGTTTCAGCGACTGCACGGCATGGGGGAAGAACTCTATGCCGAGATCATCGATCCCGACAAGTATGCGCGACCTTGTCGTGTCTACGCGCCGGTCGGCAGTCACGAAGATTTGTTGCCTTACCTGGTCCGCCGCCTGCTCGAGAATGGTGCGAACACGTCTTTTGTCAATCGAATTGTCGACGAAAGGATCGACGTCAAGGACATCATTGCCGATCCGCTGACGACGGCACGCGACACCGGTTTTTTGCCACACCCGGCTATCGCCGCGCCGGCAAATCTGTTCGGCGTGGAGCGCCGTAATTCGAAAGGGATCAACCTGCCGGATCCGAGCGTCCGGGCGGATTTATTGGCCAGGATGCAGGCCGCAGTGGAGAAGCCGCACACTGCGCATCCGATCGTCGCTGGCGAGGCGATGCAGGGTGGCCAAGTGCCGTCGGTCAATCCGGCGAATACGCAGCACGTCGTTGGCGTCTGTCAGCTCGCCAGTCCGGCACATGTCGATGCCGCCCTGGACGCAGCCATCGCCGGGCACCCGGCCTGGGATCGCGTGCCGGCGCAAGATCGCGCGGTCATCCTGAATCTCGCCGCCGATTTGTTCGAAGATCACACGGCCGAGTTGCTCGCGCTGTGCGTCGCGGAAGCTGGCAAGACCGTGCCCGATGCAATCTTGGAACTTAGAGAAGCTGTCGACTTTTTGCGTTACTACGCGGCGCAGGCGTCCGGGCTTTTTGGAGAGCCCGCCACGCTTCCAGGTCCTACAGGTGAGCGAAACACGCTGGGACTGCGTGGCCGCGGCGTGTTCGTCTGCATCAGTCCGTGGAACTTCCCGCTCGCGATTTTCACGGGCCAGATCGCTGCTGCGCTAGCGGCGGGTAACGCCGTACTTGCGAAACCCGCCGAACAAACACCGCTGGTCGCCTTTCGCGCGGTAGAGCTGCTGCTCGAGGCCGGAGTTCCGCCGGCGGTGCTGCATTTTCTTCCGGGTGATGGTGCGGCGATCGGTGGCCGGGCGGTGGCTGACGAGCGAGTCGCCGGGGTCGCATTTACGGGCTCTACCGAGACCGCACGCCTGATCAACAAGACGTTGGCAGGTCGCGGCGGCCCGATCGCGGTCCTTATTGCGGAGACCGGCGGACAAAACACCATGTTCGTCGACAGTTCTGCGCTGCCCGAGCAGGTCGTTCTCGACAGTGTTTATTCTGCCTTCAACAGCGCCGGGCAGCGTTGCTCGGCATTGCGCTTGCTATGCCTGCAGCAAGAAATTGCGTCGCGCGTTATCGAAATGCTCGTCGGACACATGGAAGAACTTGAGATTGGCGATCCATCATTGCTGTCGACCGACGTCGGCCCCGCCATCGATGAAGATGCGCGCGCCTTGCTCGACGCCCACGTCACGAAGATGCAGGATACGGCCAAAGTCATTCATCACTGCACGTTGCCGGAAGAGACATCCCAAGGAACGTTTTTTGCGCCAACGCTGATCGAGATCGATAGTGTCGATCAGTTGCAGCGCGAAGTTTTCGGCCCCGTCCTGCATGTTCTTCGATATCGCGGCAAGGAGCATGAGGCTATGATCGATGCGGTTAACGCGACGGGCTATGGACTGACTATGGGCCTGCACAGTCGTATTGACTCGAGGGCCCGCGATATCGCCGCGCGTTCGGCCGCAGGCAATATCTACATTAATCGCAACATGATCGGGGCCGTCGTCGGCGTGCAGCCATTCGGTGGTCGCGGTCTGTCGGGTACGGGCCCGAAAGCCGGCGGACCGCATTATCTGCCGCGATTCGGCACGGAGTTCACGGTCAGTAACAATATTTCGGCGGTTGGCGGCAATGCCAGCCTGCTATCGCTCGAGTCGGACTGATCATGGCCGTCATCAGTATTTTCGACATTTTCAAGATCGGTATCGGGCCGTCCAGTTCGCACACGGTTGGACCGATGCAAGCGGCACGAGCCTTTGCGCTGCAGCTCGAGCCCGTTAAGGACCAGGTCCGGAAGATCGAGGTAACGCTGTACGGGTCGCTGGCCTACACGGGCAAAGGTCACGGAACCGATTCCGCTGTCGTGCTCGGTCTAATGGGCCTGCAACCCGCAACGATCGATCCGGATGCGGTCGAGACGTTGCTTCGAGCCGTGCACAAGAACAAGACGCTAAGCGTGTCGGGTATTGGCGAAATTTCTTTCGACCCGGAATCTGACTTGCGATTCGAGCTGGGCGAGGAACTCCCACGGCACACGAACGGTATGCGTTTCATCGCGCGCTCGGAGTCGGGCAGCGTGCTTGCAGACGAAAAGTACTACTCGCTCGGCGGCGGCTTTATCGCACGCAACGACGAACCTGAGCCACGTGCGCAGGAAGGTGAGCCGCCACATCCTTTCGACACGGCCAAGTCCTTGCTGCAGGTAGCGGCAGACAAAGATCTGTCGATTGCCGAGCTTATTTATCAAAACGAACGGCACTGGCGCGATGCGGATGAAATCGAACGGCGCATGGTGGCTATCTGGGATGCGATGCGCTCGTGCATCGAGCGCGGGCTTAGTACTGACGGGGTGCTGCCCGGGAGTATGTCTGTTCTCAGGCGCGCGCCGAAGATTCGGCGTGACCTGTCGGCGCGCGCCGAGCCGAGCGCGCTGGATACGATGGACTGGGTCAATGCCTTCGCAATCGCCGTCAACGAAGAGAATGCTGCTGGTGGCCGCGTCGTAACGTCCCCGACCAACGGCGCGGCCGGCATAATTCCGGCCGTTATGATGTACTACATGCGTTTCGTTCCGGAAGCATCGTTTGAAGGCATTCGCACGTTTCTGTTGACCGCTGGCGCGATCGGCATTCTATACAAAATCAACGCCTCAATCTCGGGCGCCGAGATGGGTTGCCAGGGCGAGGTCGGCGTTGCGTGCTCGATGGCGGCCGGTGGCCTTGCCGCTGCGTTCGGCGGTTCGAACGATCACATCGAGGAAGCCGCCGAGATCGGTATGGAACACAATCTTGGTCTGACGTGCGACCCGATTGGCGGGCTCGTCCAAATACCGTGCATTGAGAGAAACGCGATGGGCGCGGTCAAGGCGATCAATGCGGCCAGGCTGGCGATGCACGGTGATGGCACGCATAAAGTGACGCTGGACCAGGTGATCGAGACCATGCGCCAGACCGGCCTCGATATGTCGTCGCGCTACAAAGAGACGTCGACAGGGGGCCTCGCAGTCAACGTGCCGGAATGTTGAGGCAGTCTACGGCCGATTGCGGCCCAGTCGATCGTGCGCCTCGACCCATTCTTCTGATGCGATTGCGCCGCCAAGCGACAGCTCACCGCAGAGAACGGTTGCCGCGACAATTTCGGCTAATTTCGACACATTGCCGGGGCCATAACAGCCGAGCAATTCGAGGCACTCGCGCTGCGTGGTGAGCCCGGTGCCGCCCCCATACGTTGCGACAATCAGTGACGGGATCGTGATTGAATAGTAATAGTCACCGTCTGGCATGAGTTCCGCATAGACGGCGGCGGCCGACGATTCTACGACATTGGCGACATCCTGGCCGGTCGCGATAAACATCGCGGTAATCGCGTTCGGTGAATGGGCGCCATTGTTGTTGACACCTGACAGCATGCTGGCCAGGTTGATGATTTGCCGGCCCCGATAATACTTCTGTACATCGCTGCGCATGATCTGCTGCATCAGTTTACCCGGAATGACTGCCTCCGCCGTAACGTGCTTGCCGCGAGTGTGCAGCAGGTTAATCTGCGACGCCTTTTTGTCCGTCGCGAAATTCGATTCGAGGTAGTAGTGCCGGACCTTCGGATGGACGTCACGGATCCAGTCGCAGGCGACTTTAGTGGCTTTGCTGACCATGTTCATGCCAGCGGCATCTCCGGTGGTAAAATTGAAACGCAGGAACAGGAAACGGCTGGCAGCATACTGCTCGATATTGATCAGCTTACCGAATCGGGTCGAGGATTCCGCGTGCTCTTTGATCGCGTCGAAGTTTCCAGTGATCCACTTGCCGAATTCACGCGCCTCACGCGCGTCATCGAAAACAAACACCGGCGCGCGTTGCATCGCATCGTCACTAACCGTCGTGGCGACACCGCCGGCTGCATAAAGCAACTTCATGCCGCGGTTATAACTTGCCACGAGTGTGCCCTCGGACGTCGCAAGTGGTACATAAAACTCGCCCTTGGCGTGTTCGCCGTTGATCAGTAATGGGCCGGCCACGCCGAGTGGAACTTGTGCAACGCCGATAAAGTTCTCAATATTTCCGGGCAACATGGAAATGTCGATCGAATAGCGACTGACGTTATCGAGAACGGCGCCGGTCTGTTCCTTCAGGAAGTCCCGGCGCGTTGCGGCCATCGCGTCAGTGTAGTCGTTGGTCTTGGAACGGGGAACGGATCGGGACATTTGAGAACTCCTGTCATCGTTGAGCTGGTTTTTTCTTTGCCTGTGGCCGTTTTTGCTCGGGCACAAGCCCCATCGCAGTTTCGAGTTCATCGAGTGCCAAGCGCAGATTCGCTGCAATAGGTTCGAGATCCGGGATCGCGCTGTGGCCAGCGACGATGCCGGCGTGCAAAGTGTCTTTGTAAGTATATATTGTGATGTTCAATGCGAGCCCTGGCGCGATCGTCGAAATGGGGTACAGCGCCAGGAGCGGCGCACCGCAAAGATAGAGCTGCTTTTTCGGGCCGATTAGGTTCGATATCACGACATTACCAAGCGGCGGCATGATGCTGCTCGCGCCGATGCTCTCAGCAAGCTGCGCAACGCTCTGCATCAACACGGTATAGGCTTCCGCAGTCTCCGGCGTCATCGCAGAAAATTCGTGTTTCACATCGGTGGCGTGGGCATGAATTTCCTGAAGTCGACGCACAGGATTGGATTCTTTCGATCCAAGTTCAAGAATCGCGATCGTTATCTGGTTGCCCTGTTCGACGTCGGGGCGTCTAAGCGAAACCGGCATCTGTGCTACGAGAGGCGCATCCGGTGCGCCTCCATGATCGTCCAAGTAGCGAGTCAGTGCCCGGTCGCAGAGCTCGAGCAAAACGTCGTTCACGGTCACGGCGGCGTGCCGCGCAATGCTTTGGACGCGATCGAGTGGCAGATCAACGACGGCGATGCTCCGCCTGCGGGTCAGCGGGGTGTTGAACGCCGTGCGGGGCGCCGTAAATGGCACCGGCAGCTCGTCGCCGCCCAGATGCAGCATTCGCAAACCGTGTTTCAGGCCGAGTTTCGCCAGTGCAGGTAACACCAGAGCGGCCCTGCCGGCGCTCTTTGCCGTACCAAACAGGTCGCTCATCAGGTGCTCGCGAACCTTGTGATGCTCAGCACGGTCGACTCCCCAGAACGTGCCAATTCCGCGCTTGCTGCGCTTCTCACTGAGCGCACTCATAGTGCGCTGCGAGAGGCTGATGCCATCCATGTACGCGTGATGGACCTTGAAATAGATCGCGAAACGGCGCTCCTCGACATGCTCGAAAATGTACAGCTGCCATAAGGGACCAGATCGGTCGAGGCCGTCGGCATGCAATACCTCAATTCGCTCGAGCAACGCCGCCATGGTGTGTGGTTTCGGCACCGATTCGTGAATAATGTGGTCGTCGAGACTAAGGTCAGTATCCTCAATCCACTGCGGCATGCCGGTCATCTGCGACTTGAGCTTCTGATTGAACGGGGAGTTCGGCTTGACGTCTTTTATTTTCTGCACAAGCCGGGCGACGAAATCGTCGGTCGCACGCTGCGGCAGTTCGAAGATTTGTAGTCCTGCCACATGCTTGGGGCTGGCTTCGCTCTCAAACGCGAGAAACGCATAGTCAAGAATAGGAACGTCGGTCATGGCCTCGCACCGCCACAATTTCCACGCGGCATGAGTTCTCCGGATAATCGGACAAACTATACGCTACGGCAAAGACTGGACGGCGCGCATCGTGTGCCACCGGGAATTGCTAAGTAATTATCCCAATTGACAAAAAATTGCCAACCGGCACGCACGATTCCTCGCCACCGATCGATCATTTCAGCACCGCCAGAGCTAGGTTAGAGGTGTCCGCTGTAGACGCCAAAGCAGACATTGACGACGAAGGACACCGACCGCAACCCGCTCCCGGTGGAGATCATCCATCCGATGGATCTATTCCTTACCTATCAGCTTGCAGCCGCGATAGCCGCCTGTACCTGTTCCTCGGTACCGTCAACTGCCTGATTGATGCAGCGGCTAATCTCGCGATTGTCCGATCGGTCAAACGGGAACATTTCAGAGAGCTGTTGGCAGGAGTCTTTCGCGGTGGTCTCAATGCGTGTTTTGAGCTCGGTTACATCCGCGTACTTGCTAAGATCAAGATCGGCATAGCTTACGCGCCGCCTGAGTTCGATGACTTCGATCTTGGCGCCGATGTTGGTTTGCCCGGCTTGACGGCGCACCATTGGCGCTTCAACCACGATCTTCTCAATATCTTCGGCGGCCTGCTGAGCAATGGCCGGATCGGTTTTGATGACAAGCCCGGTCGCCGCGAGAGCTAGCAAGCCCGCTGATACAAACGAAAATGTCAGTCTTGGATTCACATTTGGCTCCTTTATGCGCAAAGCACCCATATCTAATATATTGGGACAAATTGTGAGTCCACCACTCGGAAGGACTACTTATTGCGGGGACGCGGCAGCGCCCATCGCGTCACGAACAACGTGCATTTCGACAGCCATTGTCCGCTCCTGGCCATTAGCAGACGCCTAAATCAGGCCGTTTCGGTCAATCTGAACATCCGCACCTGGGCTAAAGGTCCGCGGGTGACCCGCAGCGGTCATTGCCTGCTACGTGTATCCCCGAATTGACGGATAGCCGCTATAAGGGAAAAATAGGTACATGAAGGCAGTCATGTTGTTCACGGGAAGCGGTCCAGTCGTCATTCTCACGTCGCACGATTCCGTGACCGCCCCCGCATTGCTTGGGAAACTGAAAGCGAAGGGTATCGAACGTTTTTTTGCCTATGATTTGCCGCTGGACATCGCGAAAGAGCGTTATGGTGGCCACTTTCAAATGGTCCTCAACGATTTGCACGAAACCGACGATCTTCGCGTCCTCGACTACAATGGAGAACGCGCGTTCGCGCTGTTCCGACTAGATGAACTGGGCACTCCGATCATCTACGATCCGAGTTCTGAAGTTATTTGATTAAGGCAACTGCGTCGTTCACGTTCACCACTCGGTAGGCCGTGCCCGACAACGACAAACTCGGAGCGACTCTATTTCACCGAGCTTGATCGGCAGCGAAAATATCGGGACAACCTTGTGAGAGCCCTGAAGCCAGGCGGCTACATGATCATCGGTACTTTTGGTACAGAAGCGCCGCTCAAGTGCCAATGATTGGCCTGAGGTTTCGATGATTGTCTGTGCCCGAAGACCGGTCACCGACCGGGTTGTCCCGGTTAGCGAAAGCGTGCTGCTAATGCTGCTTTTTGGGGTAGTCGTACACGACCAACTCGGTTTTCGGTCGGTCGTAAAGCAACCAGTCGTCGCAGTCGATGTTCACTGAGATAAAGCTTGCCGTCGGCAGATTGCTCGTGACGCCCGGCACCAGGTAATTCGCGAAGTCCGTCATGCCAGGATTGTGGCCGAACAGCATCAGGTTATTGAAGCCCAGGTCCTGAGTCGCGACGGCGTCCAGGAGGTTGTCGAGCGACGCGAGATAGAGACCGTCTTCGCGCTGCAGAAACTCGATCGGATAATTTAATGCTTTCGCAAAGATCTTTGCGGTGGTCCACGCGCGCACTGCCGGGCTGCTAATGATCTGAGACGGTCGCAGTCCGGCGGCGGCCGCTCGCTTGCCCATAAGCGGCGCATCGCGTTCGCCGCGCTTGTTGAGCGGTCGCTCGCGGTCGCTGAGACCGCTGTCTGTCCAGCTGGATTTAGCGTGGCGAACCAGAGTCAAGGTCTTCATAAAATAGAAATGTAAACCCGCAAGGTATCGCAGTCTACATGAGTCCCGTTTGCAGCCGTGCTTCGTCCGACATCATGCCCTGATTCCAGGGCGGGTCGAACACGAGTTGCACGCGAACATCGGAGACCGTTGGGATGATCGCGACTTTCTCTCGTGCGTCCTGCACAAGAATCTCGCCCATACCGCAACCGGGCGCAGTCAGGGTCATGTCGATCTCGACTGATCGATCGCCATTGCCAAGTGGCTTGACGTCGCACCGGTAGATCAGTCCTAGGTCGACGATATTGACCGGTATCTCCGGGTCATAGCAAGTCTTCAGCTGCTCCCAGATCACCGCCTCGATATCGGCATCGGACGCATTTTCTGGAATTTCCGGCGGTGGCACCGGCTCTTTACCAAGCGCATCCGCATCGATGCCCGCCACGCGAAACAAATTGCCCTCGACATAAACGGTGAAGCTGCCGCCGAGGGCCTGGGTGATGAATCCGCTCGTACCTTCGCGCAGCAGCAATTCTTCACCGGCAGGGATGATGACGGCTTTGATATCGCGTGTCAGCGAGAAGGGTTCGTTAGTGTGGCCAAACATTCTCGCTCACTCCGTTGAGACCGGCGCAGATTCGCCGTGTATTGCTGAATTCAAGGCATGCCAGGCGAGCGTCGCGCACTTTACGCGCGACGGGAATTCCCGGACACCATCCAAAGCGCGGATTTTGTCCAGCTCGGGCGGCGTCGCGTCATCGCTTCCCGCTTGCCGGCCTGTCAGGCGCGCCGTGACAGTTGCGAAGAACTCGAGTGCCTGTGGTACCGGCAAGCCGATTATCATGTCAGTCAACAGGGACGCAGAGGCAACCGAGATGGCGCATCCGGAGCCCTCGAAACTGGCATCTTCGATGTTGTCGTCGTCGAGACGCATGTACAGCCGCAACTTGTCACCGCATAGGGGATTGATCCCCTCAGCTGTATGCGTTGCACCGTCAAGTTTGCCGAAATGGCGTGGGCTACGCGCGTGGTCGAGGATCAGTTCGCGGTACAGATCCCGTAACTCATCGACGTCGTGCAAAGTCACGGCACTCATGTGAATATCCGCCGCGCGTTGCTTATAGCATCGACCAGTCGATCGACGTCATCAGCGTTGTTGTACAGTGCCAGCGACGCACGGGCGGTGCCGGGGACGCCGAAGAAATCCATTACAGGCATGGCGCAATGGTGACCCGTACGTATCGCCACGCCCTGATGATCGAGGATCGTGCCGAGGTCGTGCGGGTGGATGTCGTCGACCAGGAAGGACTGCACGCTGGCTTTCTCCGCAGCGGTGCCGATCAGTCGAATGCCGTCGATCTCGCCGAGCTTCTGCATCATGTAGTCGAGCAGCTGTCGTTCGTGCTGTGCGATGCGTGCCATGCCGACTGACTGTAGATAGTCTGCGGCGGCACCAAAACCGACGACGCCCGAAATATTGGGCGTGCCGGCCTCGAATTTATATGGCAGGTCGTTGTAGGTCGTGCCGTCGAACGACACTTCGAGGATCATGTCGCCACCGCCCTGATACGGTGGCATGGCATCCAGCAGTGCCTCGCGGCCGAATAGCACGCCGACGCCTGTCGGGCCGAACATCTTGTGTCCGGAAAAAGCGTAGAAATCGCAGTCAAGATCCTGGACGTCGATCTGCATGTGCGGAACGCCTTGTGCCCCGTCGATGAGCACCGCTATGCCTCGCGACTTCGCTTTGGCGATGATGTCTTTCACCGGGAGTACCGTACCAAGCGCGTTCGACACATGCGCAATCGCAATCAGACATACGTCATCAGTCAGAAGTTTATCGAACGCATCGATGATCAGCTCGCCTTTGTCGTTGATAGGTGCAACGATGAGTTCGGCGCCGGTCTGCTCGCACACGAGCTGCCAGGGTACGATGTTCGAATGATGCTCGAGGTGGCTAATCAGAATCTTGTCACCAGGCGCGAGTCGGGGCCGGCAATAACTCTGCGCAACGAGATTGATCGATTCGGTCGTACCGCTCGTCAATACGATTTCGCTGCGGCTCCCCGCATTGATGAAAGACTGGATCTTGTCGCGGGCCCCTTCGTAGGCGTCGGTGGCGCGGTAGCTTAGTGTGTGCACGCCACGATGTACGTTGGCATGGTCGTGCCGCTGGTAATGGGCGACCGTGTCGATAACCGTAGACGGTTGCTGGGCCGAAGCGGCGTTGTCCAGGTAAACCAGCGGATGCGCATTGACGTCCTGGTGCAGTGCCGGGAAGTCCGGGCGGCATTCGGTGTCCAGCGGCACGTTGCTTACCTGGAGTTGCGTCATGCGCCGGCTCCCTGCAGCAGATTCGCGAGCCTGTCAGCAATTCTGTCGGCAAGCGTGTCGTGCATCGAAGCAATCGGGGATTTGCTGACAATAGCCTGAGCAAAAGCACGCGTCAGTACTTGTTTCGCTTCGTGCTCGCTCAGGCCGCGGGTGCGCAGGTAAAAAAGTGCGGTTTCATCCAATTCGCCGACCGTCGTCCCGTGACTGCACTTGACGTCGTCGGCGTAGATCTCCAGTTCGGGCTTCGCATCGACTTCGGCTTTGTCCGAGAGCAACAGATTGTGATTGGTTTGTGAGGCATCCGTCCCATCGGCACCTTCATAAACGATTGCCTTGCCATTCCAGACGCCGCGGGCACTGCCCGCCACGATGCCACGATATTCCTGAGTAGACGTGGCGGGACCGACCCGATGGTCCGCGCGCGTGTGGTTATCGATGTGCTGCTGATCACCGGCAAGATAGAGACCGTTGAACTCCACCTGGGCGCCGGGTCGCGCGATGTCGACGTGAAGGTCATTACGAATGAACTTGCCGCCCAGGTCGAATGCGCAGTGCCTGAACCTGCTGTCGCGTCCGCTAACGACCGACAGGCGACCAGTCTGGCTGTGGTTGCCAGCCCGATTCTGGATGCGGACGCAATCGGCGCGTGAGTTGTCACCGAGTCTGAGCGTTGTGACGGTGTTGGCATAATGGTCCGCCGCGCCTGACGAGACGTGATACTCGACAAAGCTTGCCGCACTATTGGCCTCCAGCTCGATTTCGATGCGTGCCTGAGACATGCCCGGCGAGGTTGCGGCATGGTCGATGAGCAGAATGCCGACAGGCCGGCTCGGCGTGGCTCCGCCCGCAATATGAATGCGCAGTCCGTCCTGCAGCAACGCCGCATTAAGATCGCTCAGCGGCATTCCAAATTGCAATTCGCCGCCATGCTCGCTGAGCCGGGTGACGCTGATGCCGGGTTGTTCAAAATCGGTAGCGAAGCGATTGTCGATCGCACCGTCGCAAATGACGAGCCAGTCGGCGTCGATAGAGCGACAAACCTGTTCAACCATCTTCTCGCGTTCGTGAGACGGTGCAGTTTCGCGTTCGCGCTGCAGCCAGCGATTGCTGATGTCGATGACAGGCGCCAGATCGGTGTACTTCCAGTCTTCGTTGCGCGTGGTTGGCAGACCGTGTTCGGCAAGATGCGCCAGCGCCGCGCGACGAGACGATGCAAGACGATCGTCGGGCAGTCTCTCGACGGCGTCCCGGAGCGCTTCGAATGAGAGGGCGGCAGGTTTCATCCGTTGGCAGCCTCGCGCACCCAGTCGTAGCCTTTCTCTTCGAGCTGCAACGCCAGTGTTTTGTCGCCCGAACGTGCAATCTTGCCCTGAGACAGAACATGCACACGATCCGGCTCAACATAGCCGAGCAGTCGCTGATAGTGCGTCACCAGCACGATCGCCCTGTCCGGGGAGCGCAGCGCGTTAACGCCTTTGGCAACGGCACGTAACGCGTCGATATCCAGGCCGGAATCGGTCTCGTCAAGGATCGCGAGTTTCGGCTCGAGCATCGCCATCTGCAGAATCTCATTACGCTTCTTTTCACCGCCTGAGAACCCCTCGTTGACACCGCGATTCAGTAACTTCGGGTCCATGTCGAGCAGGGCCATCTTCTCCTTGGCGAGTTTCAGGAACTCGAAAGCATCGATTTCGGGTAGTCCCTGGTGCTTGCGCTTTGCATTGACTGCAGCTTTTAGCAGGTAGGCATTGTTGACGCCCGGTATCTCTACCGGGTACTGGAAGCCAAGGAATATTCCTTCACGCGCTCGTTCTTCGGGCTCCAGATCGAGGAGGTTTTTTCCCATATAGGTCACGGTGCCTGCTAAGACTTCGTAGTCCGCATGGCCGGCGATAACCTGCGCAAGCGTGCTCTTGCCGGAGCCGTTCGGACCCATAATGGCGTGAATTTCGCCGGCGCCGACATTAAGTGACAGGCCGCGGAGAATTTCGGTGCCGCCTATCGAAGCTTTGAGGTTCTTGATTTCGAGCATTGCTAATCCCAGAGTTGCGCCTTAGCCGACAGCGCCTTCGAGGCTGACGTTTAGCAGGGCCTGCGCCTCAACCGCGAATTCCATCGGTAGTTCCTTGAAGACTTCCTTGCAGAAGCCGTTGACAATCATATTGACGGCATCTTCTTCCGAGAGGCCCCGTTGACGGCAGTAAAAAAGCTGGTTCGCCGATATCTTTGACGTCGTCGCTTCGTGTTCCACTTTCGCGCCAGGATTCCTGATTTCCATGTACGGAAACGTGTGCGCGCCACATTTCTTGCCGATAAGCAGTGAATCGCACTGCGTGTGATTACGCGCGCCATCGGCCTGCGGCATGACGCGCACCAGGCCGCGGTAGGCGTTCTGCGCGTGGCCGGCGGATATGCCTTTCGAGACGATCGTGCTGCTCGTATTGCGGCCGATATGAATCATCTTCGTGCCCGTATCGGCTTGTTGATAATTATTGGCAACGGCGACCGAATAGAATTCGCCGACCGAATTGTCGCCACGCAGGATGCAGCTCGGGTACTTCCAGGTGATTGCGGATCCTGTCTCTACCTGAGTCCAGGAAATTTTCGAGTTGGCCCCGCGGCAGTCGCCGCGCTTCGTGACGAAATTGTAAATACCACCTTTGCCGTTTTCGTCGCCCGGGTACCAGTTTTGTACCGTCGAGTACTTGATCTCAGCATTGTCGAGCGCGACAAGTTCGACGACCGCAGCATGCAGCTGGTTTTCATCGCGCATCGGTGCGGTACAGCCCTCGAGATAGCTGACATAGCTGCCTTCGTCGGCGATGATCAGAGTGCGTTCGAACTGCCCCGTGTTGGCCGCATTGATCCGGAAGTAGGTCGACAACTCCATCGGGCAACGGACGCCTTTGGGCACATAGACGAAAGAGCCATCGCTGAATACCGCTGAATTCAGCGCCGCATAGAAGTTGTCACGCTGCGGTACCACAGTGCCGAGGTACTTCTTGACCAGCTCCGGATGATTCTCCACGGCCTCGGAGAACGGGCAGAAGATGATGCCCGCTTCGGATAGCTTCTCTTTGAACGTCGTGGCAACCGAGACGCTGTCGAACACGGCATCGACGGCAACGCCGGCGAGCCTTGCACGCTCGTGCAATGGGATGCCGAGTTTGTCGTACGTTTCGAGAAGTTTCGGGTCTACTTCGTCGAGACTCTTGGGACGGTCATCGTCTGACATTGGCGCGGAGAAATACGAGATCGCCTCGAAGTCGATAGGCGGGTAGTGCACGTGTGCCCAGGCCGGCTCCTGCATATCGCGCCACTGCCGATAAGCGCGCAGCCGCCATTCGAGCATGAACTCGGGTTCATTCTTACGCGCCGAGATCGCACGGACCACGTCTTCGTCGAGACCGGGCGGCATCGTGTCAGCAGCGATGTCAGTAACAAAGCCGTGTTCGTAACGCCGGCTGACGAGGCTTTCAATATTGTCGGGATCGGGTGCCATGCTTCAGTTCTTCTTTTCTACAGTTACGGGCATGCCGGCGAAGCGGAAACTCGGCACCGGGCTGTTCGCGCGCAGCAGATCAATCAGACTGACTTCCTCGAGCGCGCGCCGAATAGCGACATTGATGCGCTGCCAGGAAGAGCCCACATTGCACACGCTCTCGTAGTCGCATCGGCTGTCGGAGGCGCTGCATTCAGTAATCGAAACGGGGCCTTCCAGTGCATCGATGACATCGGCCGCGCTGATCTCCCGTGGCCCACGAGCCAGTCGATAGCCGCCGTTGGCGCCACGTGTCGACGTCACGAGGTCTGCGCGCGCCAGCGATTTGAGCAATTTCGAGACCGTCGGCACCCCAATTCCGGTCGCCGCCGCAACGTCGGTGGCGCTGCACACGGCGGCAGGATCGCCGGCCAGATGGGCGAGTACCACGGTTCCGTAGTCTGTCAATTTGCTGATCCTGAGCACGCTGTTCTCCACCTCGGGAGCAATAAAGGACTATTTTAGTCCTATTTAGTTCCGCAGGCTATAGGAGCAGCTGTTTTTTGCTATGCTACGCGCGCCCCGGGGGGACCGCCTCGGCCCATTGCGTAACCGGAGTCGAACGCTGCCTGACAATCTCATTGAAGTTCGCGACGTAGACTTTTCGCGTGGCGATCGTCCGATATTCAGCAACCTGAATCTGACGATCGAACGCGGCGATGTGACTGCGATCATGGGCCCGTCCGGGACCGGCAAGACCACGCTGCTGCAGCTCATTACGCGGCAGTTGTCGCCGGACCGCGGCCAGATCATCGTCGATGGCGTCGACATTGCCACGTTGAGCCAGTCGGAGTTGTACGAGCTGCGAAAGCGATTCGGCGTGCTGTTTCAGCACGGCGCGCTGCTCACCGATATGAGCGTATTCGAGAACGTCGCGTTTCCCATTCGCGAGCATACGCGCCTGCCGAACAGCCTGGTTCGTCAGGTTGTGCTCACGAAATTGCACGCCGTGGGTTTACGCGGGGCCGCCGACCTCATGCCGGCACAATTATCCGGCGGCATGGCGAGGCGCGTCGCGTTGGCGCGTGCGATCGCCATGGATCCGGACATTTTGCTTTATGACGAACCTTTCGTCGGGCTCGATCCGATTTCAATGGGCGTAATCGTCAAGCTCGTCGGTGAGATCAGCGATGCGCTGGACATAACCAGCATTGTCGTCAGTCACGACGTTCACGACGTTTCAGCCGTAGCCGATTACTGCTACGTGATTGCCGATGGCGACGTGGCGGCGGCAGGTACACCGGCAGAGCTTAAAGCTGCGTCGTCGGAGCTCGTGAACCAGTTTATGCATGGACTGCCGGACGGCCCGGTCGGGTTTCACTACGATGCGCCGGACTATCACGAGCAGCTGCTCGGCAAGCGATCGGAGCGGGCCTGATGTTCAGGGATATCTACGTCACCTTTTATCAGTTCCTGAGCACGTTCGGCGCGATGTGCCTGTTCTTTTTGCGCCTCTTGCAGCATACGCCGGGAGTACTGGTCAAACGCTTCGGCCTGGTGTCGTACCAGATCTACAACGCAGGCGCGTTGTCGATCGTGATCATCATGGTCAGCGGCTTGTTTGTCGGCGGGGTGCTGGGCCTGCAGGCGTATTCGAACCTCGAACGATTCAATGCCGAGGACACAACCGGAATTTTTGCCGGGTTTGCACTGATCAAGGAAATCGGCCCGGTCATAACGGCATTGCTTTTCGCCGGTCGCGCGGGCACCGCGCTTGCGTCAGAAATCGGGCTGATGAAGGCGACCGATCAGCTGTCCGCGATGGAGATGATGGCCATCAACCCGCTCAGCTACGTGGCCGTGCCGAGGTTTCTCGGCGGCGTGATTTCCATGCCGCTGCTCACTGCAGTCTTCACGACAGTAGGCTTGCTTGGCGCCCATCTTGTCGCTGTCGAGCTACTGGGAGTCGACGTCGGTGCGTATTGGCAGCAGCTGCAAAGCGCGCTGGATATGGAAGATGTCCGCGAAGGCATCATAAAAAGCGTCGTATTCGGCGTTGTCGCGAGCTTGCTCGCCGTTTGGGAAGGTTATAATTCAATACCGACAGCGGAGGGGGTTGGCAGAGCCACGACGCGCACCGTCGTAATAACGGCAATCGCGGTATTGGTTTTCGATTTCATGATCACTGCATGGATTCTCTGAGGAAAGACGATGCAACAAACACGCACGATGGAACTAGGCACCGGTCTTTTTGCGTTATTGGGCATCGCTGCGCTTTTCTTTCTGACGACGCAGACGACGGGCAATAAGGACTTCGACGCAGATGAGACCTTCACGGTCGAGGCGCGCTTCGACAACGTTGGCAGTCTCAAGCCACGCGCGCCGGTATCGATATCTGGTGTCACCATAGGTCGCGTGACCAACATAGTTTTCGATAAAGAGTCTCTCGAGGCCGTTGTGACATTCGTCATCGACAGTCAGTACGACCAGATTCCCGACGACTCTGATGCAAGTATCCTGACCGCGGGACTGCTTGGCAGCCAGTACGTGGGCTTGCAGGCGGGTGGATCGGAATTTTATCTGGAGGACGGTAGTGAGATCCTGTTCACGCAATCGGCCGTCGTACTTGAGAATATAATCGGCAAGTTCCTGATCGGCGGATCGGGTGATGATGAAGAAACCGAGTAGGATCGTAAGAGAATGAAGCTATGCACCGACTCTTGATCACAGCAATTTTCGCGTGTTTCGTGGTGGCCATGCCTGACGCAAGAGCGGCGGCTGCCCCGAGCGACGTAATTCGGGAGGCCGTCGATCTCCTGACGGAAGGGCTCGATGGGCGGAAGGAGGAGCTGGCCGCCGACAAGGAGGCGCTGTACGCATTCATCGACGGTATTTTGATGCCCCGATTCGATCGTCAATTTGCGGCTGGTGCGGTGCTGGGCAAGCACTGGCGGACAGCAAGTGATGCGCAGAAAGAACGCTTTGTTGCAGCGTTCTACACCGCGCTTCTGCACCGCTACGCCGACGGTATCCTCGAGTTCGATACGGATCGCGTAGAGATTCTGCCGTACAAAGGCGATGCAGATAAACGGACCACCGTCGTCAAGACGCGCGTGCGGCTCGACGACGGCACAAAGATTCCTGTCCACTACACGCTGGTCAACCGGGAAGACCGATGGCGTATGTTCGACGTCAAAATCGAGGGTGTGTCATACGTTCGTAACTACAGAGCGGAGTTCGAATCCGAGATTCGCAGTTCAAGCCTGGAAAGCGTGATACGACGTCTGGAGAACGATGCCGGCATCGCTGCAGATGAGTAGTTTCGAACTCAAAGAAGTCGGAACCGGGCGTTTCGAACTGGTCGGCGAGATGTCGTTTGATACAGCCGACAAGATCCTGGAATCGAGTCGACGCTTATTCGGCAATTACGCCGGGCTGGAGGTTGATTTGTCGCAGGTGAGTAAAGCTGACTCTGCCGGCCTCGCGCTGTTGCTTGAGTGGAAAGCGCAAGCAAATCAGAAAGCCGGTGCCATCAATTTCCTGGGTATGCCCGATAGCCTTGTCGCAATCGCGCGAACGACCGAAGTCAGCGATATGATCTGATTCGGCTCGTTCTACTCGCCTTCTTCGAAAAACTCGTCGAACAGTTCATCTTCATATTGCTCGCCATTACTCGGCGGATCGCCATCGTAAATTCGGAACGTGCGGTTTTGCCGGAATGCCTCGCGAACCGCTACATAGGGGTCCTGAGAGTCTTCGAGGATCGAGTCAGCCGACAGTAACCGATACCTGAGGTCGATTACGCGGAGTGCCCAGACCTTGCTACGTACCGACGAGTTGTCGTAGTACGTCCAAATATCGGAATAGTAGTCGACGGGCAGCGCCGCAACGTCCGACGCCATGTTCGGACCCCAGATAGGCAATACAAGGTAGGGACCGTCAGGCACGCCCCACACGGATAGAGTCTCCGCGAAGTTTTCATCGTAGCGCTCCAGGCCGCCAGCGCCGGCGATGTCGATAAAGCCACCAAGACCGAGCGTACTGTTAAAAATGAAACGGCCGAGTTCGCTGAAACCGCGTTTCGGTTTTCCCTGCAGGAAGTTATTCAGCGACGATCTCGGCGTGGTCAGATTGCTGAAGAAATTGGTAATTCCACGACGCACAGGCGACGGAACAACTTTCCTGTAGCCGCGTGCCAGCGGCCGCAGAGCAACTTTATCAACCACCGTGTTGAAGCTATGGATCTTGCGGTTCAGCGGCTCCAGCGGGTCGTACGCGACATAGGGTGAATCTTCGTCAGATGCGTCTGTGGTTGCGCAACCGGACAACGGGTTCGCGCCGAGCAGGATCAACATGAGTAGCAGAAAATGCCGCAAGGGCACGAAACCCGCTCGCGCTGCGTGGATCATCAGCTGCCGGATCTCGCAGAGACGCTCACCGGGCGGCTCCTCTGCAACTGGATGAGCTGTTCTTCGGTCATGAATTCGCGAATGAAGTCGATTCGAGCTTCAAAGCGAATGCGTTGAATCTCCTGGAGTTCTGGCAACGTCAGTGCCTGGCGCAGGAAATTAACGCCGCCGATCAAGTCGCCAGTCATCAGTCGATACTCCGACAGGTAGTAAAGGGCTTCTGCTTCGTCGCCAGCCTCGCTTGCCGCACGGGCAATTAGACGCACCTGCTCTGGGGTTGGCGGAACATTATTCATCAGGTCAAGCAGCATCGTGTGTGCCTGCTCCGCCTTGCCGAGCTGCAGCAGCATTTCACCATAGTGAATTACGAGCGGCACGTTGCGCGGGAATAGCTCGATCGCCTGGTCAAATATCGCCTGTCCCGACGCATATTGTTCGAGCGCGAGCTGCGTTTGCCCGAGTCCGATGTAATAGGCAATAACGGTCTGGTCGCCCTCGGCCAGGTCATCGAATATCCGGCTTGCCTCGAGATGCCGGTCGGCGCGCTGGTACGCCACTGCACGACCGTAGCGTTCGATGTCGGTTTGGTTCGCGTAGTCACGACGCTCGAAGTACTCGACAGCCTGTTCCGGGGTCTGGAAGGCAGCGACACGCAGACGTGCCTGGGCTATGCCATAGTTCTTAGAATCAGCGCTTTTCGATCGGAGATACTCACGAGCGCGGCTCCGAGCCTCGGCGATTCGAGCGGTCGTGACCGGGTGCGTACGCAGGAACTCCGGCATGCGTGTATCTGGTGCGCCGAGCTGCTGCCGCGACATAACTTCGAAGAACGAAGCCATGCCCTGCGGGTCGAAACCGGCTTCGGCCAATGCGAGGATACCGATCCTGTCGGCTTCGTATTCGTTGCTCCGCGTGAAATTGATCTGCTGCTGTGCCGCGGTGCCTTGAGCGATCGCTATGGCACCCTGCACAGCATCGGCATCGCCGCCGGCAGCGCCAAGAATCACCGCGCCGAGCATCAGCGCTGTGGTCAGAATGCTTTGGCGTTGGTTGGCATGCACCGCGCGCGCAATGTGACGTTGTGTGACGTGTGCAATTTCATGCGCGAGCACGCCCGCCAGCTCGTCCTCGTTCCGCGTCGCATCAATTAGACCCGTATGCACGCCGATGTAGCCACCCGGCAGTGCGAACGCGTTGATGCGAGGGTCGTCGACTACGAAAAACGTAAAACTATAGTCGCCGTCGTTGGTTTGGGCGGCGATGCGGTGGCCGACATCATTGATATATTCGGTGATTTGCGGATCTTCGACGAGCGCGCCACTGCGGCGAATATCGCGCATGATTGCCCGTCCGATTTGCGCTTCCGTGGTCTTGTTCAGAATCGCATCAGCAGGGCTGCCCATGTCGGGTATCTGAATGTCATCCGCGCCTGCACCGCTCGTAAAGACGACAGCGGTGACGCACAGCAGCAGCAGGGCACGTTTGCAAAAGGCATTGATCAACGGCAAGTACTCAATTGGCTTTGTCACTGGTTTCCGACCGGGGCCGTCAGCGACCGTTCCCTATGATAACGGCTCTCGAGGCTGTGTCGATGACCCGACCCGGCCGGATCCGGGTGTTGTTGACATAAGTCAATAAAAATCAGTCAGTTACCGCTTAGAGAGACTCGACCGCGGCAAGAACTTCGTCGGCGTGTCCCTTGACCTTGACCTTGCGCCACTCCGCTCGCAGTTTGCCGGCAGAGTCGATCAGGAACGTGCTGCGTACAACGCCCATGAATTTCTTGCCATACAACGATTTCTCATGGATGACGTCGAAACTCTTGCACAATTTCTCATCGGGATCGGACAACAGGTCGAACGGGAATCCCAGCTTGGCCTTGAATTTTTCGTGTGAGGCGAGGCTGTCGCGCGACACGCCGAGAATGACTGTATTCCGGCGCCGAAACTTGGCATGCAGATCTTTGAAATCCAGACCTTCCTGCGTGCAGCCGGGTGTGCTGTCTTTCGGATAGAAATAAATGACGACATTCTGGCCGCGCAGGTCTTTGAGTCGAATTTTTTTGTCACCGGTCGCATCGCAGCTGAAGTCGGCGACGACACGATTCATTTCAGGTCCGCTCAACGGGGTCTCCCTTGTACTAATCAGGCTTTGACAGGCTCGAGTATCGCATCAAGATTGAGGCGATCGCACAGTTCGTGGAATTCCTCGCGCAGCTGTGAAATGTGCACGGATGATGGAATGTTGACCGCCATCTGCACCGCAAACATCGGCGCACCGGTATGGGCGGCCGCGTAACTGCGCGTCGCGACATCGGCAATCTCGACGTCGTGCGAGGCGAAGAAATTCGCGAGTCCGAACACGATGCCCTGATGATCGAGGCTGACAGCGTCGACCGCGTACGGCATGCGGTCTTCTTTGATTTGCCGCTCACCGGTCTTGCGGATTGAAAACGTCAGGTTGTCGCCCTCGCCGAGCTTCTCCAGTTCGCGCTCGAGCTTACCCAGCGTGTGCCAGTTTCCTGACACGAGCATCAGCATCGCGAACTCGGCGCCAAGCGTCGTCATGCGGCTTTCCTCGATATTGCCGCCGCAGGCCATGATGACTTTGGTGATGTCCTGGACGACGCCCGTGCGATCTGTACCAATCGCGGATAAAACAATAAGTTGTGACATTTATTTAGAATTCACCTAGGAGTGGTTACGGGTTTCTTGCCAGCACCCGACATGAACAGTAACATCGCCGCCTCAATAATGGCGAGGACAAGCTGTGTTCAAGGGCTCTTTGGTCGCATTGGCAACCCCCTTCGACTCTGATAATCGGGTCGATTACACGTCGCTCAAGGGCCTGATCGACTTTCATGTCAATGAGGGAACAGACGGTCTGGTAATCGCTGGGACGACCGGCGAGGCCGCGACGCTGACCAAGGCCGAACACGTGGAACTGATCGCCAGGGCGGTCGAAATTGTCGACGGTCGCCTGCCAGTAGTTGCCGGCACGGGTTCGAACTCCACGCAGCAGACCATCGACCTGTCTCTCGAGGTCGGTGCGTCGGGCATAGATGCCTACCTGGTCGTTGTGCCGTACTACAACAAGCCCGTCCAGGAAGGCATGGTCCGGCACTTTACAGCCGTCGCTGACGCCGTCGAGAAGCCGCTCATGCTGTACAACGTACCAGGACGCACGGTTGCTGATATGCAGGCCGAGACCGTTGCTCGCCTTGCGGCGCATGAAAACATCTTCGGCATCAAGGAAGCTACCGGCGATATCGGCAGGTTGCGACAGATTCAGGCATTGGTAGATGAGGACTTCATGCTCTACAGCGGCGATGATTTCACGGCCCTGCAGTTTCTCGAGGCAGGAGGCCACGGCATCGTCACGGTGAGCGGCAACGTCGTGCCGGCGGCGATCGCTGGCCTATGCAAGCTGGTCGCCGCAGGGCAGCACGCCGAGGCCAAGTCTCTCGATGACTCGCTGCAGCCGTTGAACGCGGCGCTGTTTGTCGAGTCCAACCCGATACCGGTCAAGTGGGCCCTGAGCCAGATGCGGTTGATGCGGCCCAACCTGCGCTTGCCGCTAACAGAATTCGCGAAGCAGTATCACGGCCAGATGCGCAGGGCGCTGGCTATTGCAGGGGTCAAGCTGGAGAATGCGGCGTGACCCTGACGCGATCGATCTTCCTGATTCTGATCGCGAGCCTCGTGGCGTGCGGCGGCTCGTCAGAGCTGACTTGTGACGAAGGCAGCTACAAAAAAGCCGTGAGGGGCCCGCAAGTCGATACACCAGCGGATCTGGACGGTCTCGATCCACTCAAGGAGATGCCGCTGCCTTCCGCATCGCCAAGAGAGGACCGACCGGAAGGAGCGCCCTGTCTCGATATGCCACCGACGGTTATAGGCAGTTGATAACGCGGCGACGGCACGCATTCAATACAATCTGAGTTCCGGAGAGATGGCTGAGTGGTTTAAGGTGCTCGCCTGGAAAGCGAGTGTGCGGTGATACCGTACCGAGGGTTCGAATCCCTCTCTCTCCGCCAGAAATTAAAATGTAGGGTCTCAAGACCCCTGTGACACGTCAGCTCGAGATTTTTCGATCAGACAAGCAGTTTACGATGTTGCAGGCACATCGCTAATGCGGCCGCAGCTCGCGGGGGAACGATCCCGCGTCCCGAATTTCACGGCTGGTCGAGGATGTGCCGTGACGGCGCCATTGCACAATGTACGTATTGGCAACGGAACTCAGAGGAATAACGTATGGCTCGAAACGAGAATGCGTCGATCGACGTCGCAGAGTGCGTGTCGAGCCTGACTCAGTCGGTCGACAACGCATGAATCGGCACCGAGCCCATTGAAATGGCCGCAGCAGACCGTGACGGGTATCCGCTGCGAAGACGCTCTCGAGGAGAAATAAGCATGGAGCCCTTGCGGACAGAAAAATGCTTGATGGCGGTGCAGGGGCTGATTGCCCTTCTGGTGGTTGCCGGGTGCTCGGTCAACCCGGTTACGGGCCGATCTGAACTCGTGCTCATGTCTACCCAGCAGGAAATGGAGATCGGGCGCCAGGAGGCTGCCAAAGTCAGTACAACCATAGGACTGATCGAGACCGCGCCTATTGTTTCCTATATAGATCAAGTCGGGCAGCGGCTGGCGGTGCAGTCCCCGCGCAAGGAATTTCTATACGAGTTTTATGTGGTCGACATGATCGAGCCAAACGCATTCGCGCTACCCGGCGGTTACATTTACATCTCTCGCGGATTGTTGACCTTGGTGAATAGCGAGGCCGAGCTTGCGAGCGTAATTGGGCATGAGATCGGCCATGTTGCCGCCCGCCATGCAGCGCAGAGGCAGACTCGCGCGACCGGTGTAGGACTTCTGACCGTACTCGGCACCATTCTGGCCGGATCGTCCGGCGGCGAGCCGGCCGCGGAGGCGGCGTCCCAGATCGGCCAGATCGCCAGTGCCGGTCTGATCTCCGCTTATAGTCGTGATCAGGAGCGTGAAGCCGATGCCGTCGGACAGCAACTCGCGGCGCATGCCGGCTACGAGCCGATCGCAATGGCCAGATTCCTCGATACCCTGGAAAAATACACAAAACTACACGGTGGCTCCGGCGCCGTGCCGGATTATTTTGCCTCCCATCCAGCGCTAAGCGAGCGAGTGCAGACTAGCACCGGCCGTGCCGACCAGCTCCGCTCCGCTCCACAAGCGCCGATTGCCGACCGTGCCGGCATGCTTGCGCGATTCAATGACCTCATTGTGGGTGATGATCCTGCGCATGGCGTGTTCAAGAACAAGTTGTTTCTACATCCTGTCTTGAATGTTGCTCTGCAATTTCCCGCTAACTGGCCCACGGTCAATCAACGGACTGTCGTTGCCGGGCAATCATCCGACGGACGGGCGCTGTTAACCATGCACCTGCAAGAAACCGCTCGCGACCCTCGCGCTGCCGGCGCGGATTTCGTTCGCGAGCACAAGCTGAAGGTCGATTCGTCGACGGCTACGAATATTCATGGTTATCGGGCCTACCAGATTGCTGGCAGCACCACTGCGCAGGAGAACGAACTCGGTGTGCTGATCACCTGGATAGAGCATCCCAACGGCATTTTTCGCATTGCCGGCGCAACGCCGTTGGCGAGTTTCAATGCTTACCAGGGCATATTCGGGAGTGCCGCGGCGAGCTTTCGTGCGCTACGCGACGAAGAGCGCACGGCCTTCACTGAGCTTCGACTGAGATCGGTCGCCGCACGCTCCAGTGAAACCTTGCAGGCGCTTGTCAAGCGGAGTAATGACCGCTGGAGTCTGCAGGAAACGGCGGTCGTCAACGGCTTGCCCGTGTCCGTCGCACTGAAGCCCGGAGAGCTGATTAAGATTACTGTGGAGCAATCCTACAGGCCTGTCGCCAGCGGCTCCGAGAACCGCTAATGGAGACGCAATGATGAAAAAAGCAATGGTGATTATCTTCCTGGCACTCGGCACGCTTTCAGCCTGCGCTGGCTCAGTACGCGATGTCGTTACACCTGAAGTATACCTGGCGGGCATCCAGCCGTTGGAGAGTGGCCTGCTCGAGCAACGCATGCGGGTCGACCTGACCGTGGTCAACCCGAACCGGTTTGCTGTCACGGTATCCAGCCTCGATTTCGTACTCGACGTAAATGACAGTCGCCTGGCCAGTGGCCGGACAGCGGACTCCGTGACTATTCCGGGCAGGGGAGAACGCAATGTCGCGGTGACCGCCCGCACCGGTGTCGTGCAGATCGTGCGCCAGCTGCTGAAGTTACCGGGAACGCACACGCTTAAATACGATTTGAGCGGTAACCTTGAGCTGGGTCGTTTCAGAGGTAAGCGGATCCCGTTCGACTTTCAGGGCGAACTCAGCCAGGAGGCGATGTTCGGGAGCGGTGGCATTTGACAGAGATGTCCTGCATTTGATCACCATGCCTGTATTCGACAACGATTTGCGATGTTGGTCGCAGGCATGAAATCTGCAGGAGCGACGCGCGAGCCGCCAATGGCGCCGTTGCACGCGCTTCGAGTCAAGCAATGGTTCAGCGACGGGAGCAGGGATCCGACACCGCACATTCACAATGTCGAAAACCAGGCGTTGAGTATCGGCTGATTTCGGCTTAATGCCGCCAAGTCATGATGTTAACTAGGTTATTTCAGATGGATTTCAAACGGTGACGGACGAAAACTGGCTACTAATCTACCTCAATGATCTCCTCGCGATCGCTGTTACCGTCATCATAATTTCGATCTATCACTTTTACCTGCGCCGACTGGTGCACCGTAATCCTGTTTGTGTGCTGAGCAGTGTCGCCACCGCCGCTCGAACGGCTTGGGTAGAGAGCATCATGGCTGAAAACGATAGCGGCATACTTGCGATACAAACGCTGCGCAACACGACCTTGGCTGCTACGTTTCTCGCGTCCACCGCAATACTTCTGATGCTCGGCGTCTTGACACTCAGCGGTCAGGG